>JAKALF010000041.1 GCA_021813265.1 bacterium | reverse complement strand
AGAACAAGGATGGGGGGCCGAATATAAGGAGAGCGACCAAAACAAGAATCAGGGTTAGTGAGGTATTAATGGAGCGGGCAAAGGTTTCGTGAACGCTCTTGTCAATGATATCCCCAAGGGACATTTTCCCCCGTGAGGTAAGGAGATTCTCCCTTATGCGATCAAATACGACAATCGTATCATGGACCGAAAACCCCATAACCACGAGAAGGGCGACGATAAAATTAGTGTCAATCTCTATCCCCCGCGCCCACCCAAGATACGCGAGAAGTCCCGTTGGAATGCTTACGTCGTGAAACAAAGTTATAAGAGTCACTAAGCCGTACTTCCAAGAAGAAACGGGACGTGAAACCTTACGAAACGCGTAAGCGATATAAAGAGAGATGCCAACGAGAACGAGAATAATCGCCCAGATGGATTTCGTCCTGAGTTCCGATCCGATCGTGGGGCCGATGCTTGAAAAACTCTGTTCTTTAAAGTTCCCCAAAAAACCAAGTGCCGTCTTATACGCCTGATGCCCTACTTCGGAAGTTTCGGGAAGACGGATGATAAAACTTCCATCACTGCTCTCTTTTACCGAAACATCGATATTTTGAGAAACACTCCGTATCGCGTCTTTTACAGCAACCTCCGTTGTCGTCGCGTTACGATCAAACACTATCTGCCACTGGGTTCCCCCTTTCAAATCTATCCCCTCTCGAAGACCTAGCGTGAAAACCAAAACCAAACTTAAGAGAACAAGCGCTCCCGAAAATCCCAAAAATACATTTCTTCGTTTGATGATATTCATACGTTTTATTTTATAAACACTCTTAAAATACCCCGAGTAATAGTAATGGCGCTAAACATACTCACTACGACGCCTAAAAACAGCGTTAACGCGAACCCTTGAACAAAGCTCGAAGTGAAATAATAAAGCACCGCTGAGGTAATCATCGTGCTGATATTGGAATCTCGTATGGAAGTCCACGCGCGCCTGAATCCTTCCTCAAGCGCGACCGCTTTAGAGAGCCCCTTCTTCAACTCTTCCTTGGTTCTCTCAAAAACAAGAATATTCGCGTCAACCGCCATACCGATAGAGAGAATAAATCCCGCGATGCCTGAAAGCGTCATAGTAATTGAAATAAGTTTGAAAAGACCTAAGGTAAGCGCGACGTACATAAGAAGAGAAACCGCGGCAAAAATACCTAACGAGCGATAATATAGGATCATGAAGATCATAACCGCGAGTGTTCCCAAGGCTCCCGCGATAAGGGCTTTATGGAGCGAATCGCTTCCAAAATCCGATCCGATTGTCTGTTGATTGACAAGGGTGATGGGCGCCGGAAGAGCTCCCGCGTTCAACCGTTCCACAATCTGCTGCGCTCGAGAGAGAGTAAAACTTCCCGTAATACGCGCGTTCCCTCCCGTGATTTCGGAATTCACAACCGGACAGCTATCCGCCTCGCTATCGGGAATAATAGGTCGACCGTCAATAAAAATACAGATAGGTTTCCCAATATTATGTTTTGTTATCGCCGCGAAAATATCGGCTCCTTCCTTATTTAGAGTAAAATCAATTTCAGGAACAAAGGTTGTCGGATCTCTCCCAACCTGAGCGCTCTTCAGATATCTTCCGTTAAGGTTCGTGGGAATGGCAACCGTGCTGGATCCTTCCTGTTGAATCTCTCGAAAATCCAAATAGGGTGTCGCCCCGATTTCCTTGATCGCCTGATTAACATCCGTTATTCCCGCGAGTTCAACGACAAGGCGCGTTGAATTCCCCGCGTTTTGTATGTAAACGCGGGGTTCGCTCACTCCGAACAAATTAACGCGTTTTTCAATAACATCCCGAAGTCCCTGCGCGACGGAGTTCTGATCGGCCGCGTTTATCTGGCTCAAGTCAATTTTATAGGTCAGAAAACTTCCTCCCGCGAGATCAAGTCCTAATTTCCAAGGATGGAAGGAACTGATATTCTCCCATAAAGGTTGATACGAAAAAACACCGGCAAAAATGGATGTCGCGATAATAAAAACTAAAAACGGAACAAGTCGCTTTCCCTTACTCATGTAAAATCCATGATACTGAAAAACCCGAAAGAAAGCAACTTGTTGTCTGTTGAATTTTGAAAATTGCTATAACTGACTTTCTTTCCTTGTTCCCTAGTCGGTCAAATTTAAGTAACCCAGAAATTTTATTTTCTAGCAGTAACCGATATAATGACATCCTCCCCGTAGCAAGCTGCAGGGTTTCCTGGTAAGTAAAAAACCGCCGATGATTCGGCGGTTTCATTTAAAGAATTATCTCTCATTCCCTTTGTAAGAAAAACATACCTATAAAAATCGGAATGAAGAGTATAAAAATGAATGGGTATATGTTGCTGTTGAGTTCCGCAAATTTATTGATCGTCGCCAATGTAATTATTGTCCACATACTGAATGCTACGAGAACAAACGACGGGGACCTCAAATAATTTATGAGAATTGTGATGGCAAAGAGTAGTCCAATAATCCCTAATATTGGAACTTGCGTGACCGATCCTGTAATATTGAACAAACAATCACTGTAAAAGAAAAGTGAGGTAATAAAAAAAATCGTCCTTTTCACTATTCGCTTAGTATTCATTTTTGAATCCTCAAATTAAAAAATTGTTAAACAAAGTTCTATCTGGTTTCTATAATAACAAAACAGTACAATTTTGTCAAGAATAAATTTATAAAATCCTCCAGTTAGGTTTTGTAAAGAACTACCGAAGCGCTTTAATGAATGCTATAGGATCAACAGATACGGTATTGATCTTTACCGAAAGATGCAGGTGTTCTCCCGTTGAATATCCGGTATTTCCAACGATACCGATCACGTCCCCCCGTTTCACCTTATTCCCAATCTTCACCGAAACCAATTTCATATGAAGATACAGGGAAAATATCCCCCTTCCATGATCAATAATAACCATATTGCCGTAAAGATCGTCTAATCCGGCCTTCTCTATCACCCCATCATTTGACGCGTGAACGGACGTCCCGTCTGGAGGAGCAAAATCAACTCCCAAATGACGAATTTCATCCTTCCCTGTTTTCCGTATCTCCCCGAATGTTCCGGAGATGAGAGCGTCTCCCACGGGGAAGATAAAGGGTCGGGAAAAATAGGCTTCCTTCGTTTGTAACCCTAAAATCGAGTCAAGATTTTTTTTCTCTTCCGCGAGTTTTTGAATAAGTTCGGGAGCCGTAAGTCCGAGCTTTTTCGGTATTCCAACGTTATACACGGGAAATTGTTTTTTTTGAACGCGCAAGACGCGCGTCATTTCTTCTCCATTCGTAAAACTGATATGGAGTTCATGATTTCCCACGCTTCCAATGGGAATGGGAATAAAAGATATAACATGTCCTTCATAAGAAAAAAAGGAAAGCGGATTTCCCATAAAGGAAGAGGTCGCGGGAACAAGCGACGGATCAAAAAGGGAAAGAAGCGCGGTATCCCCTTCCTTTGGGTCTTGGGTTGAAAGTTCTGAACGCGGACCGGAAAACTCCGGTTTTTTGGGTTTCAAGTCCGGAAAACGGTTTTCAACTGAATGGTTTGAGGAAGAAGCAAGTGACGGATTCAGAGTTATAGTATTGGGGGTAGTTTGAGTGTACCAGAAAACCGCTGTAGGAATGACGAGTATGAGAATGGCGAGAAAAACATATTTCATTACTAATAGTATAGAGCGTAAAAAGGTATAACAAAAATCCCTCTTTCTCAAAGGATAAAAATAAAAGAGAAAGAGGGGAAATAAAAGGTCAGCCGCGAGAGAAGATGCAATGGCCCCTCCAGACGTCATTACCAAGACCAGTCGCACCCAGACTCCACTCGTCGCGACCCCAGTATGCGTTCACGACTACCACACGACCATGTTCTAATTGAACATAGAAGACGTTTACAAACCCGTTTACAAATAGCGTGCCCTCTTCTCCTTTCAACTGTTTGGTGAGTAGATAGGAAAGGATCGCGGTAAATTCGGAAAGGGAGAAAGGCTTTGGATGTCCAAGCTCCGCAAGAATCTCGAAATCATACATGTTTTTGGAAAACTGTGTTTGGCGTAAGATTCCTTCAAAGGCCGGAATAGAATCGGGAATTACCTTCAAAATCCAGTTCATAAAATTATGCGAGAGTTGCAACTTCACGGGACCATTCTTGAAGAATGAGTCACTTTGAAAGGGTTGGGTTGCGATGGGAATGTTGTCGATGATGAGGGTTAGATAGTTCAAAGAAGGCTTTGAAACGATATCTCTTGCCCATTTCTTAATCAACGTACTTCCTGTTTTCATTTTTTGGAACATTTGTTCTTCTGTTCCCCCAATCTCTAAAACCTGCCTATAGAGACAGGTAAGAAACTCCGTTCCAAAATTCATTCCGGAAACGATCTGCGACTTTTTCATATTATCTCCTTATATTTCGCCTATCCTCCATCCGCCACCTTGGCAAGACTCCAAATAGGCATGTATAAACATCTAAAAAAACAATAA
>JAKALF010000040.1 GCA_021813265.1 bacterium | reverse complement strand
ACTTGGAATCGGACCGGTTATAGAAAATGGATTTTACTATGATTTTGATTTTAAAAAATGGAGTTTCGTGGCTCGAAAAATAGAAAATACAAAAACACGTAAGGAAGCCATAATGATCGGTTCCTATCTTTTGCGGTATAAAAATGAGGTTATAAAAAGGCTTATGGAAAAAGCTTATAAAGTTGCGTTCGGAGGATATGAAACATTCGCGGTAAATTCATCCGAAGGAAGGTTTACGTCCGAGTTAGGACATAGATTGTCGGAACAATTTCCTCCTCTCGCGATTATATGGCATGTAACGAGGAGCCAGCTTCTTGTTTCGTTGCGATCAAATGGAACCGTTGATGTTTCAAAGATTGCGCAAAGATTTGGTGGGGGAGGACACAGCGCTTCCGCTGGATTTAGCATGGCTTTTAAAGGGGAATTTCCTTGGAAGATTTTGATAAAATAGTATTATATGAATAAACTTATTATTTACACCGATGGGGGTGCTCGCGGGAACCCGGGACCAGCGGCTATAGGAGTGGTTATTGGGGATAAACAGTATTCGGAATATATTGGAAAAGCCACTAACAACGTCGCTGAATACAGTGCCGTTATTTTTGCTCTCAAAAAAACAAAGCAACTTGTCGGAAAAGAAAAGACAAAAGACCTTGATATTGAAGTTCGATCTGATAGTGAACTTATGGTGAAACAACTCGAGGGAGAATATAAACTCAAAGAAGAGCATATTCAAAAACTTTTTATCGAAGTTTGGAATCTAAAAACCGAATTCAAGAGTCTATCCTTTAATCATATTCCGCGTGAAGAAAATATTTTGGCGGATAAACTTGTTAATCAAGAACTCGATTCTAGAGAAGGATTGGTATAACATTGACGATATGATGATTTTTTATTATTCTCATTAAAGTACTATGAAAAAAGAAAAATACGATTTTTTTCATGATACCTATCCGCAAGAAGTGGCCGAAGTTGAAGAACGATTTAAAAAAAATCCTCGTTATTTCGAAACGTTTCAAGACGTGGATTCTCTGAAAACATTAGTGGAGGGAGACCCCTTGCTTCAAAAACTTTGTGAAAATGTTGTTGAAAATGCGTATCGATATACCGAGATTCTCTTCGAATTTAATTCTCTTATTTCCGGAAATCCTGAGGATAGGAAACAGGCGGAAGAATGGTCCCATTTAGACACGATACGCAAGGTATGCCACGATGCTTTAATTGATAGCGTCGCTATTTTCTCAAGAAATTTAAGAAGTAAGGGAAGAAATAATGAGATATTTCAAAAACTCGGGTCTAAAGAAAACAGAGTCGCGTATGGCAACTTTGCTTTAGGCCTTACCTATAAAGAACTGATAAAGGAGGAAGAAAATGGATAACATGGAAAATCTAAAACCGTTGATTTTAAGGTACGCTTTTTTAGCGACCAAAAAGCTTCAAAAAACCATTTCCCAAGAAGAGCTTGGAGAAATGGAGAAAATTAAAATCAAACTGGGACTCCCTCATGAAGAAATCATAACGAGGGCCATACTCCTGGTTATTTGAAAACCCTTTATAGATTAGATAAAGGGTTTTATTTTTTATCGTTATGGTTATAATAACTATGTAATAAATATGTCCCTTTAAAATTTAATAAAAAAGGAGGTTACTTATGTATGTTTTTTCTTTTTTACAAAAGACATTTCCGTACGGAATAATTATTATGGCCGTTATGGTATATGTTCTCTTCTTTTTTCTAGCTAAGAAAAAAGATAAAAGAGATGGTCGATGAGGTTTTAGAGCTTTCCCCAGTATTATTTACTGGGGAATTTTATATTACAAATAAATTGACAATGTTGTGTTTTCTCGGTATCTTTTATTTAGAAGCATTTCACGTGATAGCTCTAATTTTTAGAGAGGAAAGTCCGGACACTCAATCCTTTAAGGATGTGTGTAGCGGGTAACACCCGTCCACCGAGAGGTGAGAGGTGCGAGCAGTGACGGTTTGATTCGAAAGGATCAAACAAGCCCTATCCCAAGCTAGAAGGCTTAATTCCGTTATAGGGACTAAAAGACGGAAGTGAAACGGCTAAATCCTTACATGAGTGCAAGACCGTGCTTGTCTTATGACAAGAGAGTCGCTTGAGCCTGAGAGTAATTGATGGCCTAGATAAATTATCACCTAAACAGAATCCGGCTTATGAAATGCTTCTCAAACCCTGGTTTTCCGGGGTTTGTTTTTGACAGAAGAAACTTCTCATGCAAAACTTGAAAGAGAAAGAATAATGCCAATGTAGCTCAGCTGGTAGAGCAGGCGCTTCGTAAGCGTCAGGTCGTCGGTTCGATCCCGACCATTGGCTCCAAGATTAGACTTTTCGGTTTTTGACCAACGAATCGGTGGGCGGCACGAAGTGCCGCCCATTGGTTTTGTGAGGGGAAATCCTCTCCGCTCGGCGCGCGCAAGCGCGCCTTGCGGTTGGCCAAGACGAGGTTCGAGCCAAAGATTTCTTTGGCAACAACCTTTTTAGCAAAAAGGTTGCTATCCAATGCAATTTTCTCCAGATTTCCTGCGACTTTTATCCATTCCGCCATCGGTTCGAGCCAATGTTTCTGCTTTTGTAGAAAAGTTAGATTTTGCTCCTCCAGCGACTTCTTTTCGGAAAGTAATTTTGCTTTTTCGGTTCGGTAAATTTCGCGTTCGATATCCTGTTCCAAATAGCCGTCGAGAAGTCGCTGGAGCCTTACCGAAATATTGCTGATTCGTTTTTCGTTCTCTGAAACAAAAGCAGAAACAGATTGGGCGGATTCCGTTTTGTCTTTTTCAAGTCTTTGATTTAAGTATTCCGCCCAATCCGGTGGCAAAGAAACTTTTTGTAGAAGTGATGAAATTTGAGCGTCCAAGACTTCTTGGCGAATACAGGGTTCGGGACATTTCATCGTTTTAGATTTCTTGGTGCAATGGTAATAGGTGTAAAAATGTTGTGTGCCGTTCTTTTGTGTTTTCACCCTGTATTCGCCAGTGATTTGCATATTGCAATATCCGCATGACAGCAGTCCACAATATGCTTGTGGTTCAATTTTGGATTTATGTCTTGGACGCCCTCTCTGCTTCATCACTTCTTGCACATTATCAAAAAGTTTCTTTGCCACTATTGGCTCGTGCTTGCCTTCGTAAATTTCGCCAGCATAGCGAAATAATCCGGTGTAGAAAGGATTGGAGAGGATAAAAGTCGCTCTGGAGATGTGGATTCTCTTTCCACTTTTGGAAACGAGGCGATTTTGCTCAAAATATTCTCCAATATCTTGAAGTGTTTGGTCGCCCTGCGCATAGAGTTCAAAGGCGCGGCGAACAACAGGCGCGGTCTTTTTGTCCACTACTACAGTTTTTGTGCGTGGGTCATTCAAATATCCAACCGGAGCAAGTGAAGGATATTCGCCGCGCCTGACTTTCTGACGCAAGCCTCGTTTCGTATTTTCGGAAAGAGAATCCACATAGTATTTGCTTTGCCCAAAGGCAATGTTCAGCATAAATTTCCCTTGCGAGGTGTTGTCGCTCCAAAATGTGGGAAATTTCAACATTGCCAAATGCCCGCAGTCCAAAAGGTAAATTATCTTTCCACCGTCCACAGAATTGCGCGCCAAGCGATCCGGATGCCAAGCAAGAATAGCGTTTGCCTCACCTCGCTCGATACGCTCTATCATTTCGTTAAATATCGGACGACCAGGAATTTTCGCCGATTGTTTTTCAATCAACTCCTCTGCGATTTGCAAACCCTCTTGCTTGGCGTAGGCGCGCAATTCTGTAATTTGTGCCTCAATCGAAAGAACCTGCTTGTCCTCAACATCTGTGGACTTGCGGGCATACAAAAAGAATTTTTGCAATGATATATTATTCATAAAGTTACCAACTTTAAAGGCCGCCCTTGTTGTAACCAATCCAAGTTGCCTTGAACTGACAAAGACGGCCATCAAAAAAGACAACTCTGCGGATTGGTTACATAGTCATTATAGCAAAAATTCTTTTTGTTGGGCAAATGCAAATACAAAATTGCATTGGATTTCGAACCTCGTCTTGGCCAACCGCGAGGCGCGCTTGCGCGCGCCGAGCGGAGAGGATTTCCCCTCACAAAACCAATGGGCGGCACTTCGTGCCGCCCACCGATTCGTTGGTCAAAAACCGAAAAGTCTAATCTTGGAGTATCTTTATGACTTCGCTCGAACTTACTTTATCAAAAATTCGTGATGAATGAAAGCCCCGCCACTGCCTCGCTTCGCTCGGCAACCCCAAAGAAAAATGTTCCTTGCTTTTCTGATTTGCGCGCGACCGATTTCTTCTGAAAAAGGAAAGGACATTTTTCTTTGGGGTTCTGCCCTCCAAGTATTCGGGCAGTATGGCGTGGCTTCAATTCGGACTCGGTTTTGCGAAAACTATTTTCTGGGGAAAAGGATTTCGCAAAACCTCGGCTGATTTCCCGCGCGGAGGAGGGGTCTGGGGAGGAATCCGCGCGGGATTTCGCTTCGGATTTTTTAGCGGCTAATTTAAATCATTTCCCTTCATCAAT
>JAKALF010000006.1 GCA_021813265.1 bacterium | reverse complement strand
CGTAATATCCCAATAGCTTGGAATCACCACAGGGGTTAGAATCCAAGTCATGTATACCAAAAATCATCATATGCCAAAGCTAAGAATGGAGGCGGTCCGTCTAGTTAAGTATCGAGGCTGGAGTACCAGGAAAGTTTCGAGATACACTGGCTTTTCCCAGAGCGTCATTGTGAAATGGTGCAAGAAGGATCCAACCGGAGGCTGGCGGAGAATACCGACTATCTCTTCCAGGCCAAATCATCACCCTAGAGAACTAAAAGAAAACGTCGTTCAGAAGATACTTGAGATTAGACGAAGCCATGGCCGGACCAGCGAAGTGGTCCATGGAGAGCTGGTTAATTTGGGTATTAAGGTGTCTTTGAATTCAGTGAGACGTACCATAGATCGGCATGGGCTCATGAAAAAGCGCAGTCCATGGAAGCGGAGCCATCCTCATGTGGAAAGGCCGACACCTCTAAAATGCGGTGATTTGGTGCAGTTAGACACCATCCACCGTATGGTGGATGAAAAAAAGAGACTGTATATCTTTGTGGTCCTGGATGTGTACTCTCGCTGGGCATATGCCAGAGCATATAGCAAGATGAACGGAGCCACCAGCCTAAGATTTGCGGCGGAAGCGGAGAAAGAGGCCGGTTTCCATTTCCAGATGCTGCAGAGCGATCATGGGCCAGAATTTGGCCGCTGGTTCGTGTCGCAAATCAAGAAGAAGCACCGTTATTCAAGAGTGGGCAAACCAAATGATAACGCTCATATAGAAAGATTTAACCGGACGTTGCAGGAAGAATGTTTGGATAAGGTGGAGGATAACGTGAGAAAAATAAACCAAGCTTTGAAAAAATATCTGAAGTATTACAATACAAAAAGACTGCACATGGGCATCTCATTAAAGGTGCCAGCCGAATTAACAAACCGATTCCAAGCTATTGGTTAGAAGACGATATACTATTCCAATTTCTTCCTCAGATATTCCTCCAATTTCTGCATTTCAATTCTTTCCTGGTTCATAGTGTCCCTGTCACGAACCGTAACCGTGTCGTTTTCCAATGTTTCAAAATCAACCGTAACACAGAAAGGGGTTCCCGCTTCGTCTTGCGTTCTATATCGTTTTCCGATATTTCCCCGAGAATCAAACGCGACCATCCATGATTTTTTGAGCATATCGTGAATTGATTGCGCTTTTTCAACAAGCTCCGGTTTATTGGCGAGAAGCGGAAAGATCGCCACTTTGTATGGGGCGAGTTTCGGATGAAGTTTCAACACGATTCTCGTCTCACCTTCTTTTATTTTCTCCTCCTCATACGCGTTCATAAGGAAAAAGAGAGCCGCGCGATCCACGCCGCCTGACGTTTCAATAACCCAAGGAATGTATCGTTCTTTTTTCTCCTCGTCAAAATAGGTAAGATCTTCTTTTGAGAATTTCGCGTGGCGCGAAAGATCCCACTCTCCCCGGTGATGAATACCTTCCATTTCTTTCCATTCCTCGCTTCCAGGAATGAGAAACTCTATATCAAACGCCCTGCGGGCGTAATGCGCCCGTTCGTTAGAATCATGCTCCCTGAAACGGAGGTTTTCTTTTTTCATGCCAAGAGACACATACCATTCCTTTCTCTGTCCCTTCCAATATTCCATCCATCTATCCGCCTCATCGTCTTTTGGAGAAACATAGAACTGAAGTTCCATCTGTTCAAATTCACGGGAACGATAGGTGAGACCTCCCGGAGTAATTTCATTTCTAAACGCCTTTCCGATCTGCGCGATACCGAAAGGAATCTTGACCCGAGTTGAATTTAATACTTGTTTGAAATTCACATGCACGCCTTGCGTTATCTCTCCCCGTAAATACACCTTCTGTTTTTCTCCCTCAATAACCCCTAAAAACGCTTCTACCATAAGATTGAACTGTTTGGGTTCGGTAAGGATTCCTTTGCAATCCGGACACGCGTCTCCTTGAAGCTGGTCCGCGCGAAAACGATGATGACATGTTTTGCATTCCACGAGAGGATCTGAAAACGCCTCAAGATGTCCTGACGCTTCCCAAACCTTCGGATTCATCATGATAGCCGCGTCAAGACCCACCACGTTTTCATGACTTCGCACGATGGATTTCCAAAACTGTTCTTTGATGTTTCGTTTCAGTTCAACGCCAAGAGGACCATAGTCCCAGGTTCCCGCGAGACCTCCGTATATCTCGGAACCGGGATAAAAATATCCTCTTCGTTTCGCCAAACTTCCGATTTGTTCAAACATATCCATATGTTTCCCTATGGTATCACCACGCCCGCTCCCGAGGCAATGGTCCGATCATCGGGCAATCGAGTCGTGAGAGCGGTATCTCTTGACGCAAGTTCAAGACCCGTAAAATCATCGGTTCCTTTAATGATGGTCTCCGAAAGAAGGGGCATATATTGGCCAACTTGAGTTATATTGGGCGTCGCCTCAATTTGAAACACGATCTCCAGTGGGTCGGTAACAATTCCTTTCATAGCGGGAACCCGCGATATAGTCCAGGTTACAAGCCCTGTTCGGTTGTCATAGGTTGGAGCAGTCGTGTTCCCTCCCACAACGCCCGTCCAGGTAACTCCCGGAGCAAGAGACGCCGATATAGTCACGTCGTGAACATCGGTCGCAAAATTTTTCAACCGCCAATGAATGGTATATTGTGTCTTGGTGTTTGCTTGGGGAGGGAAAGGTCCGGAATTCGTGATTCCCGATGACGGATCGCGATACAACGCAAGCGCGTCAAGAAACATCGCTCCTCCGATGCGCGTTTCAAGCGTATGGGATACGCTCGTGTTTTTTGCTGAAAGGTAATAGGGGACAGTTGGAGAATCAAGTTCGGTTTTTAATTGGACGTAGAAATTTTTTTCGGAATAGCGATCCGTTGGAAACGTCGATTTCAGCCGCGCGTCTATCGTAACTTCTCCGGAGGCTCCGGGATCCAAAAGTTTTAATTGGGGAATCTGTGACGCGTTCCAGGTAATAACATTAGAAACGGAATTAAAGCTCCCTCTTGTGTTTACGGAACTTAAGTCAAAAAGGGCTCCTACAAGCGTCGATTTAATAACCACGTCAGAGAGCGCGATACCGCTTAGATTCTGATACTTGATAACATAATTCAACCTATCCCCCACGTGAGCTATATAGTCACTCCTATTATTCACCAGAACGGAAAGCGCGACGGGAGAGGGAGCTGTCGCGATGTTCAGGTTTTGGGTAACTAACCGGTATTCTGTTCCTGAAAATGTCGTCGATATTGTTATAGGAAAAACAAGTTGTGAATCACCCGATCCCCCATACCTTCCTTTTATGGTTATACTTCCCTCTCCTCCCGATTTTAAGCCTTTTTCAATTTTCCAATGGTTATTGAACGACGATGGAGATATATCTGAAGATATGAATGTGAACGACGGAGGATACTGCGCCTGGAGCGCTATTTCAGGAAAATCAAACGATGATTCGTTTTTGTAGGTTATGATAAATTCAATCGTGGAACCTCCTAGCGCGTGATCGGGACCCTTGAGATTCAAGGAGAGGGCGTTTTGAGTCGTTGCTATATCCGCCATCTTCTGATTTTTGAAGCCGCTTCCCCTCGCGTCCGTATATGAAAGCGCCGCCCCTATTTTTTGAACTGTTCCCACGTCGGAAACTGAGACAACCTTAAAGGTCTTTTTTGCCAGATCTCCCCCTTTTATCTCCCCCACGTTTTCCGTCATGACGGCTCTCCCCGCGCTTTGGGTATAGGGAATAACTCCCTGCGGAAGATTTAGTTCGAATGTCGCGTCCCTAAGAGAAACATTTAATTGATTTGTCGCGTTTACGGTTATATCAAACGGAACTCCCCGCATGACCTCGCGAGGAACCGAGATTTCAAGATTCACGTTTTTATTGCTTCTCTCAAAGAAGTTCAAAAGAAGCAAACTCACCGCTCCGAGGGTCGCGATTACGATAATAGAGATTCCCGTAACAAAAGAACGCCGAGATATATGAAATGTTGACTTTTCTTTCGGGGTATCAGCCATTTCCCAATCGTGCGACAGGTTGGAGTGTTCCACGGGTTCCTCTTCTTTGGGTTTTTGAGAAACAACTCGGTGTTTTGTTTGTTGTTGGTAGAGTTCACGCTCTAAATCATCAAGAGACATATAGTTATGTTATATATACTACATCACGAAAAGAAAATTTCCCACCGCAGGATTCGCACACAAAAAGATGGTGATCTCGGGAAAAAACACCAACGTTAGGATTTTTACATATTCCGCATATCATGCGTTCGGAGTCATATCCTAATATCTTAAGGATATTAGCTACGCGCGGTTCCCCTTTTTCAAAGGAATGGACTACTTCATTCCATAATGGTCCTTCGGGAACTTCCAAGGGAAGGAGCACGTCTATCAAAGCAATGATCTTTATGGCCTCGCTAAACCGTTTGCTCTCTTCCCGCAGGATTTTAAACCTGTTTTCTTCTAAAACATCTGTTAGAGTGATTGTGTTTTTTTCCACGAGACGCGCGATTACAAGCGTTAAAGGATCAAGGTGAGGCGCGAATTTTGAGAGAGGCTTTTTCCCTCCTATTACCCGAGCGTTAACCCTCCCGTGTTCTTTGGTAAAAAGAGAAACGTTCATATCTTTCTCTTTTACGGGAACTAGGGAAAGAATTACGGCTTGAGTTACCGATTCTCTCATGATTTTTCTAAGGTTTTGGGTGTTCTCCAGAAACCCAGCCTGAATTTTCCTGAAAGCATCATACGCGTTTGAGATTCAAGAGCGGGAAGCGAACTGAAAAAGATAAAGGTCACGGGAATGAGAATCCATTGGGCGAAGTATACGAGGATATAGTATTTTTTATATCTTTCCTCCCCCAATTGAGGTTTTAGAAGCATGACGCTCAAAAACGCCGAGGTAATGATTCCAAACGTGCTGAGGTTAATGATAAGACCGGTGATTTGCGGAAGATTGTATGATAGTACCGTCGCGTGAAAATCAGTCCCTCCCAAAACATTCGGAAGAAATCCAAAAAAGAAGATGATGAAAGAACTTGTCGCCCATGAAAGAAATCCGTCAATTAAGGTATAGCTCCAAAATATCTTTTTCCGCGTGGAAAGATTTTTATTCTTCCAGAAGTTTGAAAACACAAAAGGGACGTTTTCAATTCCCCATGCCCATCGTCGCTGTTGTTTGTATAAATTTCTAAGCGAGTCAATGGTGTTTTTCCCTCCAACGGAATCCATGCGAACGGGATAGAGAAGAGGAATGGTTTTCCACCTTCCGTTATAGTGGTTATAACATTGGAAAAAGATTCTGGAATCTTCCGAAACAATATCGGTATTCCAAAACCCGACTTCAACAAGCGCCTTTAAGGGCATACTGTGCGATGAAAACGTAACTAATTGTTCGGGGCGTCCTTGTTGCATGAACTGCCAGAAACTCGATGAAAAACCGATGAGACGGGCGAATACGGGAACCTTCCGTATGTTGTTGGTAAAAAGAGGTATGGGTTGATAGCTCGCGTGCTCCGGATCTTGGACGGTGAGAAAATGATAGGTAAGAATTCCAAAATATTCTTTTTGGGGACGCGTATCTATGTCAAAAACCGACACGAGTACGCGCGCGTACGGAACGCCCATAGGGTCAATGACATTTTCAATCGCTTGCCTTACCGCCCACGTCTCATTCGATCCTTTCCCGGGAAGCTCTCCTAAAATATCCTTAGGGTGGGTAGTAATGAGAAATCTCCTTATATTCCCCCCGAATTCTTCTTGTATCCTTTTTGCCGTTTTTTGGTCCTCTTCTCCTCCCCGTTCTTCAAGCCCTAACACAAGAAAAATCTTTTCTTTGTCGTAGTTTGTCTCAACGATGTTTTTCACGGTTTCGCGGACAACTTCATACGATTCTTTATACATAGGAAGAACAACGAGATGATATACGCCTTTCCATTCTTCTCCGAGTTCCTCTATTTTCTGAAACCAATTAACCTTTTCATTTTTTCTCATGGTCACGAACGACGCCCTTAAGTGGAGGAAGAGATAGAGGGTTTTTAAAAGCCAGAAAAGATCATAGAGAACGATAAAGACAGCCACGACGAACGGAAGCTTCCATGAAAGAACAAGGAGTCCTATGAGCGTAATCCATGACAGGGCTCCCGGCATGATTTCGAGCGCGCGTATCATTTTCCCATTGTATAGCAGCCCTTTAAAGAAACAAGGTTGGCTTGAGAAAATGAGATATTACAAGTACATTATTATATATGAACATTCTGGCCATAGAAACGTCTTGCGATGAAACCGCTCTCGCGTTTTTGAAGGCTCGCGGAGGAATTATAAATCCTTCCTTTGAAATTATTCAAAACGTTATCTCCTCCCAAATCGCCGTTCACAGACCCTTTGGAGGAGTCGTCCCCGATCTCGCCAAACGAGAGCACGTGAAAAATCTTCCTATAACCTACGACGCTGTCTTTGAATCGTTTGGGGGTAGTAAGCCGCGAATTGACGCGGTGTGCGTGACGATTGGACCGGGACTTGAACCCGCGCTTTGGACGGGAATTGAATTCGCGAAAACATGTTACAAAAAATTAAAAAAGAATAATCTAAAACTCAGATTGATCGGCGTAAACCATCTTTTGGGACATCTCTACAGTTTTCTTCTTTCCGAACATAGAGATCTCAAGCATCTTTTTCCCGCCATCGCGCTCATTGTCTCGGGCGGACACACGATTCTTCTTAAAATGGATTCCATGACAACCTGGAAAAAACTTGGGGAAACAAGAGATGACGCCGTGGGAGAAGCGTTTGACAAGGTCGCGAAGATGCTTGGACTTCCCTATCCCGGAGGACCCGAGATACAAAAGCTCGCGGAAAAAGGAAATCCTGGCGCGATTGAATTCCCTCGTCCCATGATCCATTCAAAAGATTACTCCTTCAGTTATTCCGGTCTTAAAACCTCCGTCTTGTATCATCTCCGGGATCATAAAGAAACAAGAAAAGAAGATATAGCGGCGAGTTTTCAAGAAGCCGCTCTTGATGTTTTGGTTAAAAAAACCGAACGGGCGGCAAAGGAGTACAAGGCGCGATCCATTCTTCTCTCGGGGGGCGTTGCCGCAAACAAAGTATTGCGGGACAAACTGACGGGACTAAGCAAGGAATTGAGAGTTTTTTTTGTCGCCCCTCCCATGAAATTCAATACGGATAACGCCGCGATGATTGGGGTTGCCGGATATATATCTCTCGCTCAAAAAAAATATCCCCGAGCGTCAAAAGCTCGGGGAAATATGGGGGTATAAAAATTTGACCGGGAAATGAAATTAATCGCTCCCGGGTTACTTAATGGTTTTCCCTCCAATCTTCATCGATCTCTTTTCTCAGGAGATCTATGTCAATCCTTATATCAACAGGAGCCACTAGCCTATCTCCAATTCTCAACTCCGCAGTAAAATGAGGATCCGGAACCATGTGCTGGTTCTGGTAGAACTCTTGCCCAACAAGGCAGAGTTCTATCCTCATTTCTTCTGAATCGGGGACTTGAAAGTCCTCTAGAAATTTTTTAAACTCCTCGATTTTCATTTTTCCACCTTCCATTATTAATTCTCCTTCCCATATATTTTCCGTCCATGGGAGTGGACTTGTAATTAGTAAATATGTTAATTATTTTTGACACACTAAACGATTAAGAAATTTCTTAATCTCATTAAAATGTGTGTATAAACAATCGGTCAGGCACTATCTTTTGCTATCCCAACCTCATTCAATTTCGAGTAACCACGTACATATCCGGTTACTCGCTGAAACAAGCATAGAACCATGCCAATCTCGGCAAGTAACCAGATTAAGAGGAAGAAGAATCGTTCCATACCTGATTATTAATTTACTATGTTTATTATATAACAAGATTTATAAAATGTCAACTTCCTCCTGGGAGGTTAACAAAATATTCTCTCTGGACTTGATATGGCAACGGGATATTTTGTAAAAAAAATTGGACGTGGATATTGGGTATAAAATCAGCACTGTTATATATGTGCTGATTTTTTCTTAGTATCCGTTATCCTGAACATAATGAGGAATTTTAAACTAGATTCTCCATTTTATTCAGAACAATATATCTTTATTTACACAGTTTTTAAGAGAAATTTTTAATTCTCTCTTCCAGGCGCGCTATTTTGTCGGCGCTGATACTCATTCTTGAAACTCTGTTCACGTATTCTGGTAAAAGGTCTTTTAAAATCCCATGCGCCATTATTTTATATTCTTCATCCGTGTGAAGTTTTTTGAGTTCTTCCCGGATCGGTTTGATCATGGGATGATCGGGACTCGTGATACGCGCTCCTTCTTTTTCTATAAAATCCCGATATTCCCGCGGTAGATCTTTTTTTATCCGATTCATTATCTCCTCGGCAACTTTTTTCTTGAACATTAAGAAACTTGCTTCCTTCTTATCATCGGAAAGTTCTAAAATTGAAAATAAATCCTCAAGCAGTTTTTTTGATTCGTTATCCATAACCTAGAAGAGATCAAACAAAAGGAAGAGGGGTAGAAAGGTCGCCTCAAAAACCATTTCAAATGGCGGCTGTTCTTTGTTTTTTTCCGGTGACTGGGACATATATAAAGTATACTCCCCAAAATCTCGCCCCCATAAAAAGTTATCCACACTATGAGTTTCTAAAATAGTGTATACTATATGTAGTGACCTTTACAGGCTTTCGATTAGGAAAACTACTGCCGATTATGCATAAAATGAACCTGACTGAAATACAGAAATTCCGCCATTAAATATCTTACAACCAGCGCCACTAAGGCGCGCTAACAAGAATTTTTTTCTTCCTCATTATCCTTAAAGGCACCATTCTCATAAATATTCGGTGCCTTATTTTTTTGTTCAAAAGTGTAGGGATGTGATATAATAAAGCAGAACATTTTGCTGGTTCTTTTTAAATATTGTGCTTGGTATAAAACGACGAGAAATCCCTCTAATTCGTGAAAAGGGATGTAATGCTTTGAAAGCCAAGCAGGCAGATTCTAAAAGAATCTGAAAAAAATATAGGTTGTGCAATCAACCTAGGTATTAAAAGGCGCCTCATAATTATGATGGCGCCCGTTTTTTTACATATATTGACTTTTCTCTAAATATCATGTTATAATACAACCAGCATATTATCATATATCCACACCTCACACCCCTCCAATTACGGAGGAAGGGGAAAGGAATATACTTCGATAAATGCAAGGAGATTACAATGCGTTTTTTATTATCATTACGACACCCAAAACTTTACCGGTGTTTTGTGAATGGCGTGTTCGGAATAGTATTGGCAAAAGATTATGATCGTGCCTCACGTAAATTTTGGAAAAGGGTATTTAATAAAGAAAAACTATACGGAACAGGAGGCGAGAGTCCGCGATTTATTATCGAACCTACGTTTCTTTTCTCAGATTTCGCTCCTACAAAACGAACCCGTCTTATAGGAGATGTGTTTTGTATGAAAGAATTTTGCGTGGGGTGTTCAGTTGAAAATCGAGATTTTTACATTCCTCCTCATGACGGTTCTCATTCTATTACGCGCGGACATGGAAATGATTTTTTTACTGAAATATGTTACTGGGAACAACTAGATCGTCTCTATACATTTGAGGAGGCTTACCAGTACGTCCACGGTTTGAAATTTCCTCGTCCCGGCCTTGAAGTTTCAAAAGATAGGCGTTTTTTTCGGGTTGGACATTATGGGGTATCAAGAGAGTTTAAAGTAGATTACGAGAAATATCCTAACTAGAATTTTACTTATTTTTATTTTACCGCTCGGTTCATCATTTCGAATCGCGCGGTTTTTTATTTAATACAGACTCTTGACACTCCATGACCTCCGGGAATATAATGCTTCTGTCGAAATGGTAGTCCGCTCCTTGGTGAGCGGCTCTTTATTAAAATATCACACACATGATGGACTTAAAGGAACTCGGTTCCGCCATACAACAGATAGCAACGGAAAAAGGTATTCCTCCTGAAAAGGTTTTTGCCGCCTTGGAATCCGCTATTGGGGCGGCGTATAAAAAGGAGTATCGAAAAAAGTCTGAAGTTATCAAAGCAAAATTTGATATCAAAACCGGAAAACTTAAGTTTTGGCAGGTAAAAACCGTCGTTGATCCGTCTGAAGTAAGAGTTGTAAACGAAGAGGAAGAAGTTACTCCCAAAGAAGAGCAAACCGAAGAACTTCTTCCCCGGTATAATCCCGATCGCCATATCTTCCTTGAAGAGGCAAAAAAACTCAAGTCAGACGCGGTACCGGGAGATGAACTTGAATTTCCCCTTGAAACGCATGCTGACTTTGGTCGCATCGCGGCCCAAACCGCGAAACAAGTCGTGCTTCAAAACCTCCGAGAAGCGGAGCGTTCTTCTATCCGCGAGGAATTTGCCGACAAAGAAAACCAGATTGTGAGCGGCGTTATCCAACGTTTTGAGCGTGGAAATGTATATGTTGATATCGGACGCGCCATCGGTATCATGTTTCACAATGAAAGCATTCCCGGGGAACATTATCATCCCGGAGAACGCCTGCGTTTTTATATCGTCGCCGTACAAGACGACCCGAGACGTCCCGGTATCGTTCTTTCTCGATCTCATCCTAAATTTGTTTCAAAACTTTTTGAAATAGAGGTTCCGGAAATCGCCGATGGCACGGTGGAGATAAAAAACATCGCACGGGAGGCTGGAAGTAGAACTAAAATAGCCGTCTATTCAAAAGAAGGGGGTGTTGACCCTGTTGGGTCGGCGGTTGGTCAACGCGGAACTCGCGTGATGGCTGTAACTAATGAATTAGGAAATGAAAAAATCGATATTATTGAATGGTCGGAAGACCCTAAGGAATATATAACCCATGCCCTTTCCCCCGCGAAGGTTGTTTCTGTTGAGACGCTTTCCCGAAAAGAAGCTCGCGTTCTTGTTCCTGATGATCAACTCTCTCTCGCTATCGGAAAGGGAGGGCAAAACGTCCGCCTTGCGGCGAAACTCACGGGATGGAAAATCGATGTGAGGTCTCAAACCCGTCCCGAAGAGGTGCAAGAAGGAGGAATTGCCGAGATGACTTTCCAAGAATCAGCTGAAAAAATAGACTCTTCAGAAACGTCGAACGAATAAAACTCCATACATAGTATATATAACAACATTTCATATGTCGTATTTAATTTTTTTGTCTGTCGCGGTAGCTCTAGGATACACAGGATATCTTCTTTTATGGCTTAAAAAACAACCGTCCGGAAATGAACGTATGCTTGAAATTTCAAAAGCCATCCAGGTGGGATCCCGCGCCTATTTAAACAGACAGTATCGAGCCGTTGCTATGGTCGCCGGTATTCTTGTCATAATTCTTGGAGCGCTTCTGGGTTGGATTTCAGCTCTCGGCTTTATCGTAGGGGCACTAGCTTCCGCAATCGCGGGATATATTGGTATGAATGTGGCTGTGCATTCAAACAGTAAGACGGCTGAAGCGGCGAAGAGGGGTCTCTCTCCCGCTCTTACTCTTGCTTTTCGAGCAGGATCGGTTACAGGTTTTCTCGTGGTCCTCTTAGGTCTTCTTTCAGTTTCCGGATTCTATTTTCTTACCCATGGAAATACTAACGCCTTGATCGGTCTCGCGTTTGGCGCCAGTCTCATTTCCGTGTTTGCTCGTCTCGGAGGAGGTATTTTTACGAAAGCCGCTGACGTGGGAACTGATTTGGTTGGAAAAGTTGAAGCTGGAATTCCTGAAGACGATCCTAGAAATCCCGGCGTTATCGCCGACAACGTGGGGGATAACGTCGGAGATTGCGCGGGTATGGCGGCTGATCTTTTTGAAACGTACGCCGTTACTCTCGCTGCCGCTCTTCTTCTCGGATCGCTTTCGGGAAATATGGGGTCACTCGCCTTTCCTCTCGTTTTGGGAGGTCTTGCTATTATTGCTTCCATTGCGGGAAGTTTCTTCGTCCGAGTTCGCGCGTCAAAAAAAGACAACCATGATGCTATCATGCCCGCGCTTTACAAAGGACTCTTGGTTTCCCTTCTTGTTTCCGGAGTTTTGTTTTACTTCGCCTCAAAAGCGTACTTTCCGGAAACTTATCTCAAGATATTTTTTACAACCCTTATCGGTCTTCTCGTAACGGTTTTCATGGTAATTGTCACTGACTATTACACAGCTAAAAAATATAGGCCCGTACAAAGCATTTCTCACGCTTCCAATTCGGGACACGGAACCAACATTATTATGGGCCTTTCGGTTGGAATGGAGGCGACTTTTATCCCTATCGTTATTATTATCTCCGGGATTTTAGGGGCGTATCTTCTCGCGGGTATATATGGCGTCGCGATTGCCGCCGTTTCCATGCTTTCTGTTGCCGGCATTATTGTCGCTATCGATTCATTCGGTCCTATTACCGACAACGCCGGAGGTATCGCTGAAATGTCCGAGTCGCCTGAAAAAGTTCGCGCGATTACCGACGCCCTTGATTCTGTTGGAAACACCACGAAGGCGGTTACTAAAGGATACGCTATCGCCTCCGCGGGACTCGCCTCATTAGTGCTTTTTGCGAGTTATTCCGAAGAGATTTTAAAGACTATTCATAGCGTTTCATTTGATCTTCAAAATCCCCTCGTTCTTGTCGGTCTTTTTCTTGGCGCCGCCATTCCTAATCTTTTTAGCGCCATTGCTATGAAATCCGTTGGAAAAGCCGCCGCGTCCATTGTGGAAGAAATACGCAGACAATTCAGAGAAATTAAGGGAATTATGGATGGGAGCGCGAAACCTGATTATGGACGAGCCGTTGACATCGTAACGAAAGCCGCTCTCCGTGAAATGATTTTGCCTGCCATACTCCCTATCGCCATTACTCTTCTTGTTGGATTTGTTTTGGGAAAAGAAGCGCTTGGAGGATATCTCATGGGCACCATTATTTCAGGACTCTTTATCGGCATCTCTATGACCTCGGGAGGAGCCGCGTGGGACAACGCGAAAAAACATATTGAAGACGGGAATCACGGAGGAAAAGGTTCCCACGCGCATCACGCCGCGGTAACGGGAGACACAGTCGGAGATCCTTACAAAGACACAGCGGGTCCCGCGATCAATCCGCTTATAAAAGTGATTAATATTGTCGCGTTGCTTATCGTTCCGTTTCTTTAGATTTTAGGTGTAAAAAAGCGGCAACTTTATAAAGTGCCGCTTATAAATCTTAATAAATTTTCAGTTTTTCTAAATCCACTGGCCTTACTTCGTTGAGACTAACCGCAACTAGGTTCCACCATACCCTTCCTGGGTCGTTATAGAGGAGGGATAGAAGTTCAAGAAAATCGTCAAATTCAGTTAGATTTTCAAATTCACGACGAAAATCTTTTCCCTTCTTTAAAAGATCTTCTGTTTTTTCAATGAGTTTTACCCATTTTTCTACAAACTTATCTTCTATTTCTGAGAGATTTTTTTTGTACTGCAGAAAAATTTCTTCAAATTCTTTATCCCCCTTGATAGCCCTTTCTAATGTATAGATTTCATCTCCCCTGAGATAAACTCTTCTTTTTTATTATTTCCTCCATTGGATAAAAGTGTTGTACTGCACACTCAAGACATCAAGCTCGGAGGCGACGGATGGAGACGAAGCGCTCATGTAAGCGGAGAACAGCAAGGGTCGTGGAATATGTCATAGCAGACGAAAAAGTTGAACAAGAACGCTTTGTTTTTGACAGGAATGCGGCGGAACAATTTCTAAAAAGAAAAGAAATATTCAAAAGATGCGGGAAAGCAGGGGGGTTGATGGTGAATTCAAGTAGATTATCTCTAAAATAGAGAGCCGACGCAGAACCTATAAAAAATTTACCCGGGAAACGATTCCTCGTTCCCGGGTACAAAAATAATTTTACGAACCGGCTCACCACGGTTTATCATGGTGTCCGGAGGAAAATATTTTCCCCTCTTCGATTTTCCCCGTTTTATTGTACTCAGAGACGACGCGAAGTTCATCATCTCTAAATTGCTGAATAGAATCGGTTCCCCAAACGACACGGCCGGTTTTTTCATATCCTACCGTGACGAAATACGTCGCTTTCCCCTTTATCGTTCTATTCCAACTTTTATCCGCTAGAGTTTGCGGGCTACACTTTGGGCAAAAGTCAGAATAACATGCTCCCCCCATCCCATACTGATGGCTCAAGAGTTTCTCCGAGCCACATTCCTTACAAGTATCGACCCTGTTTTCTCTAATTCGTCGATACTCTATTACAGCCAAAAAGAATTTCTCACGATACAGAATGAGACATCTTTCTTCTTGAACCCCAGGAAAGGAATATGACTTTCCTGCTATGGCCCCATTTGAAACTATCTTTTGTAGCTCTTCTCTCCGAAGAGACTTTTCTTTCTCTTCTAATTTCTTTTTATCAACCTCAGCTGAGGGTTGATTTTTTACTTCTTCTTCAAGTTCCTTTATGTAGGAACTTGCCGAGACCTTAGAGGAAATAACTCTTGCGAGCCATCTCTCCAAAATCTCCTTCTCAATAGGATCTTCCTCTTTCTGGATCCTCTTTCTAAGGAGTTTTTCTTTCTCGGAGTTTTCTTTGAACTCCTTTTTTGACCCTTCTAAGAAGTAGAGGGTCATTTCTTTGCCTTTATTCTGCTTAGCAAGAATTTCTTCTCGCTCTTTCTGAATAAAGTTTTCATATTCCTCAGCCGTCTCCGGCAAAAGAAAGTGGACTTTCTTTTCACCCTCACTTTTTTCTCCTTTGAGAGGGAGGGGGGTTTTCGGAAAAAATAAATTTTTAAAGAACTTTTTTGTAGATACCATATAGATATCCTCCTTTTATAAATACTATTTCCCAGTTCCGCTGGACCGGTCCGCATATAGCGGAGTTTAATTTTATTCTGTTTCGTTTTGCCGACATATCAGATCGGAAAACTCATCAGTTCGCCTTTGGCGAAGACAGAGGGAGATTTTTAAAATGAGATCTCCCTAACTCGAAAATAACTATTTCATTACGGGTGGATACCCTCAATGAGGATATACCTGTTCACAGCCCCTCCCCCTAGGTGAGTACTTGCCTCTTTCCTAGACTGCTCAATATATTCTCCCCCGCATTTTGAACATCGAGGAGCGGGGTTGGAACCCCTCCACTCCTTTGTGTGCCCCTTGTTGGGACAGTGCCCAGAAGAGAAAACCCAATTTTTCTGTACTTCTGAACGAAGTTTAGAAACTTCTGTTTCTAACCCTTCTAATCTCCTCTGGATTTCGATATACTCGCGTTCGTCCATTTTTTTCTCCTTATTTATTTGTTAAAAACCTATTTTGAGATCACGAGCGCCTCTCATGATTTCAAAAATGGTGGTGATTTTTGAGAAAAATCACCGGAAAACTTTTTTTCAATTATTCGAGAGCTTCTAGCACAAAACTCTCGATTTCGGCGTGATTGGGGTAACCGCCCCAATAAGCCGACCCTCCTTTTTTGCCAAGTCCGGAACCGCCGTTCCAGCCTTGGAATTTCTCTTTGAGTTCGGCACATAATGCGCCGTCCCCGAAGAAATTTACCTCTCCATCACTGGAAAGGATAAGGAGCTGATCGTATTTGCCGAACAGTCGATCAGTGACTGTAGCGCACTTGCTGTGCGCCATACGGATGACGGTTAATCGTCCGGAGCCCTCGCGAGCCGCGATCGCTCGCTCCGCTTCTCTTTCCTGCTCAGGAGTGATTCCTTGAGCCGTACGATCGGCAAGCCGTACGTTTGCAATTTCTTCCTCGGTAGCGCCGATTGCTACCATCGCCGGAATGTATCCGGCATCGTTGGCGCCGATTAACTCCTGCCAGCGATTCGGTTCCTGACTAATAAGATCAAGAACCTGAAGGATCGACGACTTCTCGCTCGCGCGAGCGCCATGATGATCAACTATAACGCCGTCATAGTTGATATCATTCTCCAGCTCGACGAGAACTGGAGTGAATCCTTCTTTTTTTGCCGAGGAAATTTCTTCGGTGTAGGCGGAAGCCTTTGCCCCCCATCCTAAACCCTTGTCAGCAAACGGCATATTATTTGCCGAGAGAACGTTTCTTATTTCGTTCATCTCTGCATCATTACCCCCTAAAAGGAAATAATACTTACTCATTTTTAATTCTCCTTCCCATATTTGTAACGCTCGTGGGAGCGAGCATTTGTGATTAATTAATGTTTATCAGCCTCTCTTCCTTTCATTATCTATCAAGGGAGAAAGATGTCCTTTCGGACGTATGTTACACACAATCAGTTAGCGTCATTCATGTGTCTCAATTCGCTAACTTCATTAATCACGCAAGTAACTACATCGCGGAAAATTGTTGAGTACAATTCTGACAATTTGCTGGAACTATTATACAATGAATATATAAAAAGTCAATACTCCAAAAACCCTTATAAACACGGTATCATTCTGATATGAATCTCAAGGGTAAACATGTTTTGGTGGTTGGTCTTGGAACCTTAGGGGGCGGAGTCGCGACTATAAGGTGGCTTATGACACAAGGGGCGATCCTTACCATAACCGATCTACGCATTAAAAAAGACCTTAAACCCTCATTCGATACGCTCCGTTTTTTAAGATGTAAGACTGATTCCGATGATGTTATGATGTGTCACGATAGCCATGGAAGAACGATTCGATTTGTGTTTGGGCGTCATCGGAAAAAAGATTTTGAAAACGCGGATCTCGTTGTCGTGGGCCCCGCCGTAAACCTTATCAACAACACATTTATTACCATTTCGCGAAAAAAGGGAATTCCGGTTATAAACGATCTCACGCTCTTCCTTGAAAACGTAAAGAATCCCGTGATTGCCGTAACGGGCACAAGAGGAAAAACAACGACAACAACCTGGATCGCGCGTTTTCTGAGTACAAAACATAAAGGAGTCCGCGCGAGCGGAAACTCATCAAATGACGCTCTTTTAAAACTCCTACCCCGTCTTCAAAAACACGAAGAGATGCCGGCTGTTCTTGAGCTTTCTTCATTTCAACTTGAACTTGGAGATCGGGCATTAAAAGCGCCCGATATCGCAATCATAACAAACCTCTACCAAGATCACCTAAACCGGCACAAGACGATGCGAAACTACGCGCTCGCGAAAGCGAATGTTTTTAAAAAACAAACCCTGAACCAGATTCTCGCGCTTAATAAAGATAACGAATGGACTGGGTTTTTTCTGAAACAAAAACCCAAATCAAACATTTTTTTCTTCTCGCAAAAGTCTCTTCCTAAAAACGCCAAAGGGATTTATGTCGAGAAAGGTTCCGTAAAATTTAAAGACGAGAAGGTTACCAAAATCATTATTCCCAAAACAAGATTCTCCGCCTTCAAAAAATCCTGGGGAGAGCACAACGCGCAAAACCTCTTGGGAAGCCTGCTTGTTTCATATCTTTCAGGCATCCCATGGAATCTTTTGATTAAAGCTATAGATTCACTTCCCTCCATCCCCTATCGCGAAGAAATCATAGTAAAGAAAAAAAATCTGATTGTTATAAACGACACAACCGCGACATCTCCCGAGGGGGGCATCGCCGCCATACGCCGTTTTGGAGGAAAAAACACCGTCCTCATCGCCGGAGGAACCGACAAAAACCTTGAATACAATCTTTGGGCAAGAGAGGTAAAAAATTATATAGAACCTCCAAACCTTTTTCTTCTCGATGGAAGCACCACAAAAAAAATGATCAAAGCCTTAGAGGATATCCGTTATTTTAAAAACCATTCCGTTCAGTTATACGAACATCTGCTTCCTTTATTAAAAACCGTCAAGCATTCTTCCCCTTCTTGCATTCTCTTCTCTCCCGCCGCCGCGAGCTTTGAAAAATTCAAGAATGAGTTTGACAGAGGAGAGAAATTCTCTTTATACTCCAAGCAGTTATTTTAAGGAGAATACTATGTATACTGAAGAAGTTTTTTCTCTTCTTGTGTCCTCCGAGACATTCGAGTCTCAAAGAGAAATGGTTGAAATCCTTCATAATAGACGTGAGTTTTCAACCAGAAAACTCATGAAACTTCTCGGGGAAGAAAAGGGGAAAGAATTGTCAGTGAAATTTTTAGCTGAAGTGATAAACCATGTTTATTTCTCGAGCTTAAACGAAAGAAGGTTTCATGTTTTCTGGGCGGAAGATCTCCTCCAAGAAATTCTCGATATGCACCCTCACCATGAAATTCACATGGCTGAGGTTGAATATATGGAATATTTATTTAACCAGGGTCTTTCCTTGGGAGAAATAAAGAAAAAAATTTTTGCAAACCAGAAAAAACAAACCCCCGTGTAATGGGGGTTTTTATTTAATCCATTTTAACCTTCAATTTCTTTACCTTCTGTCTGTTAAGTTTTGGCATCTTTATGGTGAGGACGCCGTTTTTAAGAGACGCGACTGATTTTTCGGGATCCACCTCCGCGGGCAAAATAATGGATCGGGAAAATTTTCCCCAAAAACATTCTTGATAGAAATAATCTTTGTCTTCAATCACTTCCGATTTTTCTCTTTTTCCTCTTATGGTTACGGATTCATTCGTGATATGGATGTCTAAATCATCATCATGCACGCCCGCGACGGTTGATTGTACGACAATGGTATCTCCATCCTGGTACACGTCTACCGTAAGACGGCCTTCGTCGTCTTCTGGTTCATCGCGAAAATTTTCCTGATCAACTTCCAATTTCACGGGACTTGTTTTCGCCTTGGCAAATTCCACGAAAACTTCTTCCTTGTTATTGTTTTCTTCCATGCTTTCTATTATATCACAACCGAATCTAAATCGGCCGTTGAACTTCCTTTATTTTCTCAAAATCTCTCAAAACAAAGAATGAAACGGCGACAAGAAAGATCGTCGGATAGATAATATTTATAGACTGAAACACAACTAGAAGATAGTTGAAAGTCATGTGAATAAGGGTTGTTATTACGATACCTATCGCAATATATACCCCTTGCGATTTTTTCAAAATTCCTTTCGCCCAATAATATCCCACTATCGCTCCCGTAAGGGTATGAAGAAGAGTCGCTCCTATAAATCTCATGGCGATTGTCTCCCCTCCTTCAAAAAAAGAGGTAGCGCTTGGAGAAATGACGTATGGAAAGAGAATAAAAATATTCTCTATCGTCGCGAATCCCAATCCCAGAGCTACAAGGTATATCATCGCGTCAACAGGCTCGTCAAATTCTTTCTTCTTTCGTATATAAAAGTACCCGGAAAAAAACTTCATGGTTTCTTCAATGAACGCGAATGCCGCGATCGAGAAAAGAGCGAGTTCCGAATACGCGCCTTCCATGGCAAGTCTCGTAAGAGCTTGGAGAACCAGAACCAAGAGTGTTATAAGGGCTCCTATACCAAAAGTTTTCATAATGAGAGACTTGGGTTCCGGATGCATATCTTCTTTCAAAAAAAGCGTAAGCCAGACAAAAGCCGGCACGAAAGCTAATATCAATCCTCCTATGGAAAACAGTATTACCATGTTTCAATCATGAGATATTCTTTTTCTTTTTCGGGAAGTTTTTGATATATGGCTTCGGTTATAAAGGGCATAAAGGGATGGAGTATTTTAAGAGATTCCAATAGCACAAAGAACAATATGTTTTTTGTTTCCTTTTCATTTTCTTCTGACTTCATTTGTTCTTTTGAAATCTCAAGATACACATCGCAAAAATCATGCCAGAAAAAATCATAGAAACCGCGGAGGGCTTTGCTGAATTTGAAGGATTCTATGTCTTTTTCAATGTCTTTTTTGGTTTTTTCAAGCTGCTTTATAATTTTCTTGTCGGCAGATGTTTGGGGACGCGTGTTCATCTCTTTCTGGAACGTCATGTCTTGTATTTGTCCCAAAACAAATCTGCTCGCGTTCCATATTTTATTCGCGAATTTCTTTCCGGCGGAAAGCGCGCTTTCATCCCACTTAATGTCTTGTCCCGTCGCTTGCCATACAATCCCAAATCGTGTCGCGTCCGCTCCGTATTGATCAATATAGATTAACGGATCTATTCCCGTCCCCAAACTTTTTGACATACGCCTCCCTTCTTTGGTAAGGATGGTTCCGTGGATGAATACATTGCGAAAGGGAACGCGGTTCATAAATTCAAGACCTGAAAAAATCATGCGAGCGACCCAAAGATTCAATATATCGCGGGCGGTGATAAGAGTGTTTCCGGGGTAATATTTTTTAAGATCGTCTCGTGAAAGTCCGGCAAACGGCCAAATAGCAGAAGAGAACCACGTGTCCAAAACATCCGTGGATTGTTCCATGTTACATTCTTTGCATATGGGACAGGTTTGGGGTTTTTCTACCGCTACCACAAAACTTTCTCCATTGTTTTTACCCCCGCAAAACCAAACGGGTAATTGATGCCCCCACCAAATCTGTCTTGATATAGTCCAGTCATGAATATGGGAAAGCCAATCAATATACATTTTTTCAAATTTTTTAGGCGTGATGATAACATCTTTTGAACGAACCGCGTCAATGGCTTTTTTCGCAAGGCCGTCCATGTTGAGAAACCATTGCATGGAAGGGATGGGTTCTATCACGTGTCCGCATCGATAACACGTTGAAACATGATTTTCATAGTCTTCCTCTTTTTCCCAATATCCCTCACTCTTTAACCTTTCAATGATTTTTATCCGCGCGTCTTCCGATTTCATGCCCTTATATTCAAACGCCTCTTCGATTTTTCCTCTTTCGTTTATAACGGGTATAAGGGGAAGATGATGCCTCTTTCCTATTTCAAAATCATTAAGATCATGGGCTGGAGTTACCTTAACCGCTCCCGTTCCAAATTCCTTGTCGACAAATTCATCCGCGATGACGGGAATTGTTCGATTTGTTATGGGAAGTATTACCTTTTTCCCAACTATATCTTTGTACCGTTTATCTTTCGGATTGACCGCGACGGCCGTGTCTCCCAACATAGTTTCCGGTCTTGTCGTCGCGACGGTGATATAATAATTCTTTTCCCCTTCTATGGGGTATCGTATATACCACAGTTTGGTTTTCCGATTTTCATATTCAAGTTCGAGTTCCGAGAGGCTAGTTCCGCAACGCGGACACCAATTTACTACTCTCTTGTCTCTATAGACGAGACTTTTTTCGTAATAGTGAATAAATACTTTTTTGACCTCTTCGGCGTATCCCGGATCCATGGTAAATCTTACGCGCGACCAATCCGCGGAAATGCCGAGTTTTTTAAGTTGGTTATAGATAATATCACCATATTGGTTTTTCCATTCCCAAACTTTTTCAATAAAGCTCTCTCTTCCCATTTCAAATCTGCTTATCCCTTTTTTCTTGAGTTCTTTTTCCACAACGTATTGCGTCGCGATACCCGCGTGATCGGTTCCGGGAAACCAGAGTGTTTTTTTTCCTTTCAATCTGTTATATCGTATGACGATATCCTGGAGCGTATTATCAAGCGCGTGACCCATGTGAAGCGTTCCTGTTACGTTGGGAAGCGGCATATATACGATATACGGTTCTTTCCGTTTCCCCGGCAAATGATCGGGATTAAAAAAACCGCTCTCTTCCCAGCGTTCGTATAACTCGCGTTCAGTTTCTTTAGGATCGTAGGCTGTTTTTTCTTTATGTTCCATATCCTTTTTTTTTAAATTATAAATGATTTTTTTTTCTTTTACTATTGACTTATATTTTATTTTATGTTTTAGTCATCTCAGTATAATTTAATAATGGAGGTTACATGAAAACGTCTGTTCTTCATCCGGATTTGAAAAATCAAATCAAAAGCTGGAAAAATTTTTACAAAAAAGAATTCGGTATCGAAAAAGATTTTTCCAATATCAGAATTCCTGATTCTAAAGGTGGGTTTGATAGATTGATTGTCG
>JAKALF010000039.1 GCA_021813265.1 bacterium | reverse complement strand
TGATGATTGGGGAGCTTCTCAAGAAATCTATCGCGACTATTGGGGAAAATATGAAGATTGAGCGTTTTACGCGCTACGAGATTTAAGACATGCTTATCTTTATTTTGCAGATGGTCGTGATGATAAGTTTAGGCGCTATATTGTATATTTTCGCGCGGGTACTTCCGCGTATTGATGACACCGCGATTCAAGAAATTACCTCGCGAGTTTCGTTTCACAAAATCGTGGGATATTTGGAGGTTATGGACGAATGGTTCGCGTCGCTTTTTCAGAAATTTCTTCGCAGAGTTCACGTTCTCATTTTAAAGCTTGATAATGTAGTAGGGGAGAAACTTAATCGTTTCAAAAAAAATGGAACTGAAAAACACACTCCCTTTACACTTGAAAAAGAGGAAAAGAAGGGAGAGGATAAAGAATAATTGCGCCGGTCGGATAGCGGCTATTCCAGCGGACTGTAAATCCGCCGCCCATCGGGCATCGAAGGTTCGAGTCCTTCCCGGCGCACCAAAAGGCTTTTTCATATAGTTATATATTGCGTCCCATAATTTCTTCTGCTTTAATATTGAAGCACGTTGATAAATGCCACCTTAGCTCAGCGGTAGAGCAACGCTTTTGTAAAGCGAAGGTCCTCGGTTCAAATCCGAGAGGTGGCTCAGTGGGTGCCAATGTAGCTCAGCTGGTAGAGCAACTCCATGGTAAGGAGTAGGTCGCCGGTTCAAATCCGGCCATTGGCTCAAATTTGATTATTTTTGTATCCCATGGTACATTGTATCAATCATCCATATGGCGCAAGGAAAATTTACTGAAAAATTAATCCGGCTTCGATGTGGTTCGTGTAAGCATGTTAATTACACGACACGTAAAAATAAGAAGTCCGTTGAGCGAAAGATTGAACTCAATAAATATTGTAAGTGGTGTAAGAAACGAACGCCTCACAAAGAAGCGAAGAAATAAGAGAGAACCCGCGGTATGGCGGGTCTTTCTTTAGGATCTTTTTTTATTTATACTTTTCTTATCAGGGGGATGTCGTTCAATGGTAGTACAGCGGTCTCCAAAACCGCCAATTCAGGTTCAAATCCTGGCATCCCCGCCAGTCAGGATTCTTACATGCTATAATAAAAACGCATGAACTCAGATATTGAAAATATCAAACGATATGTCCGCGCGGCGGACTATCTTGTTGTTTCGCAGCTTTTTCTGCAAAACAATTTTCTCTTGGAAAATCCATTGTCGTTTGATGATATTAAACCCAGGTTATTGGGACATTGGGGAACATGTCCGGGTATCAATTTCGTATATGCCCATCTCAATTACCTTATCAAAAAACACGATCTTGATATGCTTTTCGTACTGGGACCGGGGCACGGGTTTCCCGCGCTTCAAGCAAATCTCTTTTTAGAGGGAACGCTTCAAAAATATTACAAAGAGGCCACTCATACGCCCGAGGGTATAGCGTATATTTCAAAAAACTTTAGCTGGCCCTATGGATTTCCGAGTCATTCAAATCCAGGAGCTCCCGGAGTAATCGTGGAAGGCGGTGAACTTGGATATTCGCTCGCGACATCGTATGGAGCGGTGCTTGACAATCCGAATTTGATAGTCTCGTGTCTTGTGGGAGACGGGGAAGCGGAAACGGGGCCAACTGCCACGGCTTGGCATCTTAACAAATTCATTGATCCTGAAACGAATGGAGCCGTTCTTCCCATTCTTCACTTGAATGGATATAAAATTTCAGGTCCCGCTATATTTGGAAGAATGAAAAACAGCGAACTCAAATCTCTTTTTATCGGATATGGATACGATGTTTTGATCGTTGATGAAACAAATAATATTTATGAAACAATGGCTGAAAAACTTGAAACGGCATATCAAAAGATTATCAGTCTTCAAAATGAAGCGCGTTCCGGAAAAAAAGTTGTATCTCCAAAATTTCCCATGATCATTTTACGAACCCCAAAGGGTTGGACGGGTATAAAGCGTCTTCACGGAAATAAACTTGAAGGAAATTGCCTTTCTCACCAGATTCCAGCGCCAAACGCGAAGAGTGATAAAGTTGAGTTGAAAAATGTTGAAAAATGGATGAAGTCGTATGTTTTTGAGGAACTCTTTGATAAAGAAAAAGGGTTCGATTCTCAAACGCTTTCCATATTACCTACGGAACATCGCAGGATGGGGAATAATAGACACGCGTTTGGAGACTATTACAAACCCCTTGAACTTCCCGATCTTGAAAAATTCTCGGAAGACACTTCCGTTCCCGGAACGATTGGGTCAAGCAGTATGCGTAGAGCGGGATTGTTTCTCAATGACGTTTTTTCCCTAAATGATAGTCATAAAAGCTTCAGGTTGTTTTCTCCGGACGAAACCTATTCAAACAAACTTGATAACGTGTTTGATGTTACCTCTCGCGCCTTTGTATGGCCTCATAAAAGATGGGATAAAGATTTGAGCCAATCGGGACGCGTGATCGAAATGCTTTCAGAACACTCGCTCCAAGGGTTGATGCAGGGATATGTATTAACGGGTAGGCACGCCGTATTTGCTTCGTATGAAGCATTCATTCAAATCGTCTCCAGTATGACGGATCAATACGTAAAATTTCTGCGTGTTGCTCGAGAGACTTCTTGGAGAAACGATATTGCTTCACTAAATTACATTCTCACGTCTTCCGGATGGAGACAGGAACACAACGGATTCTCACATCAGAATCCCGGCTTTATTAGCAACATTCTTGAAAAACATGGAGATTTTATCAACGTGTATTTTCCTCCCGACGGAAACAGCACGCTTGCTGTTTTGGAGAAATCCCTTCTGTCCAAAAACAGCATCAATATTATTGTTGCTGGGAAAACGCTTGAGCCCCGGTGGCTCACGATAGAAAAAGCTCGAGAGGAGTTAAAAAATGGCCTTATGATTTGGGATTTCGCGAGCGATGACGATCCGGATATCGTGATTGCGGGAGTCAGTGATTACATGACAAAGGAGTGTCTTGCCGCGATTGATATCTTGAAAACCGAAGTCCCCGAGATTAACGTGAGATTTGTAAACATTATGGAACTTTCAGCGTTAGGCATAGGAAGTTCAAGGTGTAGACTTTCCGAAAAAGATTTCATTTTCTATTTTACCGCCGACAAACCTGTTATCTTTAATTTTCATGGATACCCAGAAGTTATTGAATCTATGCTTTTGCGTCAGAAAAATCCGGAACGTTTTTCCGTCCGCGGATATATTGAAAATGGATCGACGACAACTCCCTTTGATATGCAGATTCGTAACAAGACAAGCAGGTATCATTTGATTATGGAAGCGGTCCGCCATATGGCTGAACGCGGAGTTATTACTTCGGAAAAGGCGGAAGGTGTTGAAATAAAATACAGAAGAAAACTTTCCGAACATGGAGATTTCATACGAACACACGGAGTCGATCCGGAAGAAATAGAAACATGGCAATGGAAACGAGATATATCATAACCAATCCGGGAAGCGCTTCCCGCAAATACGCGTTCTACGAAAACGATGAGCGCCTTATATCCTGTCACATGGAAAGAGAGGATGGAAAATATATCGCGACGGTAGCTGTTCACGGGAAAGAATACATTCTTCCGGTATCAGATGAAAGTTACCAAGAAAGTGAATCCTTCTTCCTTTCTCTTCTTAAGAAGGAGGGATTGATAGAAGAAAAGAAAGAAGTCGGAATTGTCGTTTTTCGTATCGTCGCTCCGGGAACGTATTTTTCGAAAACAAAAAAAATTGACGATGAATATTTAAAGAAATTGAAAGATTACGAAGAAAACGTTCCTCTTCATATTTCAGATATTAGAAATGAGATAAAAACATTTTCTCGCATCCTTCCTCACAGCGTTCTTCTTGGTGTTTCAGATAGCGCGTTTCACGCGAGTCTTCCGGAATATGCGAAGTTATATGCCATACCGAAAAGTATGAGTGAGAGCGGTATATATAAATACGGATATCACGGCATTTCTTTGTCCTTTGTTTCAAAAAGAATGGGCGGTGTTTTTGGAAACGTTCCTAAAAAATCCATCATCTGCCACCTGGGAAGCGGGGCAAGCGTTACCGCCCTCAAAGATGGGAAAAGCATTGATACCTCAATGGGATTTACCCCTCTTCAGGGTCTTATCATGGCAACGCGATCGGGGGATATAGATCCTGGGGCGGTTTTTGAAATCATGAGAGAACAGAAAAAGCCTTTTTATGAAATTGAGACGTTGTTGAATAAACAAAGCGGGCTCCTCGGGATTTCCGGGTCTTCTTCTGATATCAGAGAACTTTTGAAAGAAGAAGAAAAAGGAGACGCTCGCGCTGCTCTAGCCATGAAGATGTATGTCTATCGCGTGAAGAAATATATCGGAAGTTATATCGCCGCTCTTCAAGGTATTGATGCCCTTATCTTCACCGCGACGGTTGGGGAACGATCTTTTATCGTTCGAGAAAGAATTTGTGAAGGTCTTGATTCATTAGGAATTGCGCTTGATACCAAGAAGAACCGCGCTGTTACGAAGAACGAGGAACGTATTGAGAGTTTTTCTTCTCTTGTTCCCGTCGCCGTTATTTCAACTGATGAAGTTGATGAAATGGCGCGGGAGGCTCGGGAGTTTTTAAAACTATGAGCGATAAAAAAGTAAAAGTAGCGATTTTGGTTGGAGGTCCTTCTCCGGAACATGACGTTTCATTAAAAAGCGGGGAACACGTTTTGAAGTCTTTGGATAAGGATCGTTATGATTCATTCGTAATCACAATTGGGAGAAAAGGGGAATGGCCTTTTACTCCTCAAAAACTCAAAGAGCAGAGTGATGTTGCCTTTATCGCCATGCATGGAACCTATGGAGAAGACGGGCATGTTCAGTCTATTTTGGATGAAGTAAATCTTCCGTACACG
>JAKALF010000038.1 GCA_021813265.1 bacterium | reverse complement strand
GTGAAGTCAGAACTAGTTTCTGTAATCCCTATGCTTTTGTTATTTATAACAGAGGCACTAAATCATCAGAGAATTGGGAGTTTGGTTTTACAAAAACTTTTTCAATAAAAAACTCTCTACCTGAGGTTATAACCAAGGCGCTTGTGGGCCTCGGGTATAATGGAAAAACAGAAATGGCGAATATTTATTTTTGGCTGTATTTTGAATAAAAATATAGCCACTAATCCCGGCGAAATGCTGGGATTTTTTATTTAATATTATATCCATGGAAAAATAAAGGTATGCTACCATTATTCTATGAAACCCTTGGTTCTTATACTATTTCTTGCTATAGTGATATTAGGAATCTTCCTTTTTAATTTACCGCCCAAACAAAATCAAACCCAAGAATCTACCATGAAAAATCCGAATGAATCCTTTCAAGTAAAAAGCACGGCTTTTAAAGATAATGGAACTATTCCCGAGAAATACACGTGTGACGGAGAGGACGTAAATCCCTTTTTAGAAATCAAAAATCCTCCAGAAGAAACAAAAGTCTTCACTCTCGTTGTTGACGATCCCGACGCTCCAGGCGGGGTTTGGGATCATTGGGTGGTATGGAATATATCTCCTAAAACCCAATACATATCGGAGGATTCCGTTCCTTCAGACGTTGTTCAAGGAAAAAATTCATTTGGAAAGCGAAAGTACAGAGGTCCTTGCCCGCCGTTTGGCCATGACGCTCATCATTATCGTTTTACGGTATACGCGCTTGATACCGTACTCAATATTCCGGAGAACTCGGGAAGTGACGTGTTGATGTCGGCTATGGGTAGTCATATTCTCGCGCAGACTAGACTCACGGGGATGTACAAACGGAAGGAATAGTTTTGTGTTTAAATCTCCTCAAAATAATGAAAAGTATTTTTGGACCGCGCATGTCGTGGAAAAGATGCGTTTTTATGGCATTTCGGAAAGTAGGGTAAAACGGGTTATTCGTTTTCCTGAAAGAACGGAAGAGGGGATTGTAGAAGACACCATAGCCGTTATGCAGCCTAATTCGATGATAACGGGAAAGGATGGAAGAAAGACATGGAAACAGGAGATATGGGTGATGTATGTGTTGGTAAAATCCTTTATCAAAAAAGAGAAGAAAGAAAAAAACCTTGAAAATTTTATGTTGTCTGATAAGAGGATAAAAATCATAACCGCGTGGAGGTATCCAGGCGTAAGTTCCAAGCGAGATCCCATACCTGAAGATGTTTTGGGAGAAATACGAAACCTGTTATGAAAAAAATCCTTAGAGAATCCTTTTTTAATCGTGATACCTTGATTGTTTCCCAAGCCTTACTCGGGAAATATCTTGTGAGGAGAATCGGAAAAAGGGAATATTCGGGAACGATAACCGAAGTGGAAGCGTATGATGGCTTTCATGACAAAGCCTCCCACGCCTCAAAAGGAAAGACAAAACGGAATGAGGTAATGTTTGGAAATCCGGGACATTGGTACGTGTATCTCGTATACGGATTTCATTGGATGCTTAATATCGTGACTCGTGAAAAAGATTATCCAGCGGCAATTTTAATACGGGGGATAGAAGATATTAGAGGGCCGGGGAAGGTAACTCAAACTTTTAAGGTTGATAAATCTTTAAACGCGTTAAAAGCGGATACAAAATCTGGATTATGGATAGAAGATAGGGGGGTAAAAGTTAAAAGATCCGAAATTAAGAGATCGCCCCGCGTTGGAGTTTCATACGCGGGACCCTTGTGGTCAAAAAAACACTATCGATACTTGTGGATCCCAAATAAGGGAATCGAACGTTAATAGATTATTTACTTATAAGACCAATATCCAAGCGAAGTAAAAATAAAAGCCGGGAAATCCCGGCAATATTAACGACCTATACCCGCGTGGATGAATTTCAGTATCAAGGTAATAATAGATACTGAAAGTAGGGCTATGAATACTGTCCCGCTTATAGCAACAATAATCATTTCCCATTTATCGGATTTTTCTCGCATAAGTTCCTCCTAGTTTGTAAAACCTTCTATTTTTACTTTATACTAATTCTCATGAAATTGTCCATCGGCATCGTGGGTCTTCCCAATGTTGGGAAATCAACCCTTTTTAAAGCCCTAACCAATCAAGAAATCACTATCGCGAATTATCCTTTCGCGACGATTGATCCGAATGTCGGCATCGTTCCCGTTCCCGATGAACGGATTTGGAAACTTACCAACCTATCTCAGTCAAAAAAAACCATTCCCGCGGTTGTTGAATTTTATGACATCGCGGGACTTGTGAAAGGGGCCAATAAAGGAGAGGGACTTGGAAATCAATTTCTCGCGACTATCAGAGAATGCAAGGCGATCGTACACGTTGTGCGATGTTTTGAAAACTCAGAAATTATACACGTGGAAGGAAATTCCCATCCTATTCGCGATATTGAGATTATAGAATCCGAACTGGCTCTAAAAGATTTGGAAACGATTGAGAAACGTCTTCAAAAACTTGAGATGGAAGCAAGATCGGGAAATAAAGAGGCTACAAAGAATATTGAGATCTTAAAACACGTAAAAGGAAAACTGGAGAAAGGAGAGCAGATATTTGAATTTTCCCACGAGGATATCATGAAAGAACTTCAGCTTCTCACCTCAAAAAAACAGCTCTTTCTTTTGAACGGGAAAGAAAGAGAGGTAACGGATGAAATAAAGAAAAAAATAGAGGATTTAAAGGGAACCTGTATCATTGCCGATCTAAGTCTGGAAACGCATATACCCGAACTCATCAAACAAGCGTATTCCATTCTCGATCTCATCAGTTTCTTTACCACCGGGGAAGACGAAACACGGAGTTGGACCATACGAAATGGAGCTAAGGCTCCGGAAGCGGCCGGAACCATTCACACGGATTTCGAAAGGAAATTTATTCGAGCAGAAGTTATTTCCTATGAGGATTTTGTATTATGCGGAGGATGGAATCAGGCAAAACAAAAGGGGAAACTTAGATTAGAGGGGAAGGAATATGTCGTGAAAGACGGAGATATTATGGAAATACGACATGGGTAGCTTAGTGAAAAGTGGGAAGGTATAAAGCATAAAGAAAGTAATGAGAGTTTATATAAATATTGACTTACTATCCGCAATATTGTAGACTATTACTTAGAAAATTAACATAATTACAAATAAATAAGGAGTAATCCATGAACGCCATAAACGGAACAACCCAAGAATGTCTCCGTGATTTTTTTGCTAAAGTTTTCAAACTTCCTGAAAATCAACAAGAAAAGATAGCAAGTCATCTCGTTTCTTTCATGGGTGTTAACGGAAACATAATTCAACGATGGGCCGATGGAGGATCTCAGCCTAATGGATTAAGTTTCATAAAAGTTCAGTGTTATCTGAAAAATATGGGGTACGACATAACAGAAATTCAAAATATTGATCCCATAGTGTCTCGCCTCGCAGAACTTATCGTGTTCAATAAGATTGAACTTTCTAAAGCTCTCGAAATTTCCAAGTTTTCGAGTGTTTCAGAACTTTTCAGAGTTTTAAGGGGAGGACGAGGGATTTCCCCGGAGAGAAGAGAAATAATGAAAGAACTTTGCGAACCATTTAAAGAAGTTGAACTGGAATTTACAAAACCAGATTTCTTAAATGGTAATAAGGATATTATTTTACCAGACGTTTCGTTTGATGAAAAAACGGAGGTAATTCTTTCCTCACTATTTAAAGCGTTAGATAGTATAGAAAATATTCTCGTAGCAGAGTTACGGTTTGTTTTAGAAGATCCTGTAAATAGGGAAGATAGAATGGAATTGAGAAAAAGAATCGGATCTGATTTTGTTTTTTCTCTTTCTAATAAAACATATACGCTCATGACTTTTCTCAATGCTTTTTGCAGTGAGAAAGCTCGTGAAATCAATCTTCCTCAAATTAAGTCGGAGATAAAAAATAACAGCATAATAGGAGGGTCTCATGAGAAAGAGTGAATTAGGATTTCACCAAGGGAACACTCTTCTTCGTCTCGCGGAAACGTATCCAAAACTTGATCTTGTGATTCTCGAATATATTCAGAACGCTCTTGATATAGGAGCGCGGAATATATGGGTTAAGATAAGTTTTCGGAATAGATATGTTTACATTCGCGATGATGGAGATGGAGTCTCGGTTGAACATTTCGAGCGCGCGCTCAAATCCGTATGCAGTTCCATAAAAGGGAAAGATAAGCTTGGACGATACGGTATCGGGCTCGTAAGCGGAATTGATAAATGTAAGGAGCTTATCTTTACTTCAACGCCTAAGGAAAATCCATCGGATTATAAAAAATGGGTTTTCGAAGGTAATATTGTAGAACAAAAATCTATCGATGGAATTCCGTGTTTTGAAGAGAAAAGATACGTATTTAGCAAAGATTCATTTTATGAGTCCAAAAGCAAAGAAGTCGTGAATTGGAGAACTGAGATTCGTCTTGAATCAATAACCAAGGATCGTACTCTCACGAGAATTTCGTCTGAGGATTTCAGATCGGCAATTCTTGAGAGATATTCCGAGGTTATGAGAAAAAAGGGCGTTACGGTTTTTCTCATTATTGTTACGAAAGACGAGAGAACAAATACGAAAATTCAAGCTTCGGAATTTCAGGGGAAAAAACTTCCTACACAAATTGAAACAGGAAAAGACGCCGGGAAAACCGTGTTTGATCTTTATATCGCTAACAAAAAAGCTTACGGAAGGCGGGGAAAAGTTCATGTAGGCATAGATGGAAACGATTTTCGTATCGGTTTTCCGACATTTGCTCGTTTCACAAATCTTTTTAATTCAGAAACTATTCAGATTCTCGAGTCGGGTATCTTTGAAGGGAATATTATTTCTCAAAAATGTACCTTACACCCTGGGAGAAGAGGATTTGTGGAAAACGACGCTCTTCTGGAATTCTGCGCCCATATTGAAACTTGGATGGAAAAAGAAGGTGTAAAATATGCGTCAGAAATAAACCAAGAGAAAAAGGACGAGCGTTACCAAGCTCTCGGTATTAGATCCATGAGAGTGATCGAAGACATACTTGCAGATCCGAAGTTTTCAAATCTTAGAGAACTTTTATCCGTAAGGAA
>JAKALF010000037.1 GCA_021813265.1 bacterium | reverse complement strand
GGGAAGACTTAGCGGATATACTGAATGGAAGGTTCTAAAACCCGGAAGAGCGGAAGGGGAACTCGTGGGTGGAAATCTCAATATTATCATGAGTCTTCTTGGGACTCCGTATGAACCAAAATGGGACGGGAAAATCCTTTTTTGGGAGGAAGTTGATGAAACCATAGAAGGATTGGACAACTATCTCTGGAGACTGCGTCTCGCGAAGGTTTTCAAAAAAATCGAAGGTATGGTTATCGGGAAAATTACCAATCTTCAGGCGATTGACGGGGATGAAGAAGAAGCTCCATGGTCAAGCGGTTCCAAACCCCTTACATCGGAAGATGTTATTTTAAGCGCGACGGAAGGATTCAATTTCCCTATTCTCTATGGCGTTGACTTCGGGCATGACGTTCCGAACCTTACCCTGCCCTTAGGATCTCGCGCCTCGCTTGATTGTTCGGGGAAGGGGAGGATAGGGAAGCTTTCCATAACGGAAAAATATTTAAGTGAAGGCGTCTAAATAATTAAACTATTGACAGAATGAAAATTCTGTATCAAAATACTTTCAGTATTTAATAAGGAGGAAGCATGAATCTGGGTCCTGATCGTCCCTTTGATCCTGAAAAGGAAACAAAGGACGAATATGAAATGTCGGCAAGTTTTCCTATTCTCGTCGTAGGCAGTGAGGAAAATAACGATGAGAGAAGGAAGCAGAAAGATCGCGGTGATAGCGCGATCGTTGGAAACCTTGGCGACTAATTTTAGCCCCGCGTATGCGGGGCGTTTTTTTACGTTCCCGTAATGATACGGAACAGAAATTCCATAATGGGAAAGAGAAAATCGAAACCGAAGAAGATAAAAGCGAGAAGAATTAAGAATCCGTAACGCTCAAGAAATACGCGAAGACGTTCGGCTGATTGAGGAAGAAGAGGAAAAAGGATTTTTGATCCATCAAGAGGAGGAATGGGGATAAGGTTGAAAACCGCGAGAGCAATATTGATTTGTATGATAAAGAAAAACAGTGTTGTGATGGTCGCGGTGTTCGCGAGTACGATATTAGACGCGGCAAGTATTCTGAAAAGAACTCCGAATAGAAGGGCGATAGCGATGTTGCTTGAGGGGCCCGCGAGAGCGATAAAAGCGGAATCTCGTTCTGGATTTTTAAGATTTCTGGGATTATAGATTACAGGTTTTGCCCAGCCAAAAACAATCCCTCCCAAGGAAGCAAGGACTACGGGTACCAAGACTGATCCTATAGGATCAAGATGCTTTATGGGATTTAGCGTGAGTCGACCCATTTTTCTCGCCGTATCGTCGCCGAGACGCTCGGCCATGTATCCATGAGATACCTCATGAATTACAACGGAAAAAAGCAACACTAATATTTGGAAAACAATCATTTCCATGGGTTTAATATATCATGTAACATGATAAATGAAAAAGGTTATGATATACTAAGATATATGAATGAGAGAAAATATGTAACTATGTTTGTTGTACTCATCGTCCTTGTCGCGGGAGGGTTTTTCTTCGTGCTTGATAGGATGGGGACGCTTTCAACGGAAATAGAAAATGTTAAACTCCAACTCGATCTCTCAAAAACGCAGGTTATTCCCGGACCCGCTTCTACCAGTACCCCTATTAGAGAGTCCGCTACGAGCACGCCTAAAAATGACGGGACGCTTGTAAAGATTCCAACAGCCATTCTGTTTGATGCGCAATCAAGTCCGATATTATCTCCTCAAACAACCCTTTCAATATCAATACAGGACGTGGAGCGCAATCCCGTTGACGGAACCTTTGTAGTAACCATAAAAGTATTTACCAATAACGCGTCGGGATATTCAGCGATTGATCCGAAAACCATTCTCCAGGTTATTAGTTTTGAAGGGGGAAATATTGAAGCCGTAAGGGTTGAGGGACAATTTGATTCCATGCCTCCGAAGAGCGCGACAATGGGGAAGTTAATCTTTACAACGGATCCCAAAAATACGAACGTTATTTTGCAAGTTGGAAAGCCGGAAAACGCGTCCTTTTATGAATTTAATTTCTCAAAAAAATCATATCGCGAGACGACGGTAGGGTAATGTGTTGACAAGACCCTTTCTTGAATTTAAACTACACCCGTTATGAGACAGTGCGAACGATGTCAAAAATCATATACCATGGGAGGAACAAGAAAGTTGCTCCGAGGACACTATAACCCCACTTCGTACGGAAAGAAGAAGGCTAATTTGCAATGGACTAGTTTGTTAGAGCCGGGAAAGCGATCACTTATCTGCACAAAATGTTTGAGGACGTTAAGCAGGACAAAATAAAAAGCCCGATACGGGCTTTTTTAATTGTTACCACCGAAGGTCTTTTTCGCCTTCGATGTCTGTGATGGTTTTATCATCTAAAAGAGAAATAGAAAAAGAATTCAATATCTCTTTCATTTCCTCTTCAGAGAGTTTTTTTGTTTTCTCTGATTTTGGCTCTTTAAAATCAGAGAGGATTTCTTTGTTTTCCATATAGCCTCCTTATTGGAAAAAAAACTAGAGTAACGATACGGGAATTATATACAAAAATCAAATAGGGTATGATATGCTGGTACTTGAACGATCTATGATTTCGGGCTGTAGTATACCGGTAGTACGCATGCATGGGGTGCATGTAGACCGGGTCCGATTCCCGGCAGCCCGACCGATCTTTAGGTTAATAAGATTACTAAAGCCGTTGGTGTAAATGCGAAAGACTTAATTTAGTAAGGTGAGGTATCATGCTCCACTATGAAAACAAAAATATCTTCCATAACCGGTAATAATTTTGGAGAATTCTGGTTTTTAGTGGAAAAGTTTTATCATCCAAAATATTACTCAAAGGAGTATCCAAATTTACTAACAAGTTTTCTTAATCGCTTGGGGGCAAAAAATGTTTTGGATGCGGCATGCGGTATTGGCTTTCCTGCTATGGAAATAGTGAACCGAGGTTTTGATTTAACTTGTTCAGATGGAAATGAATCGATGCTTGGGATATTTAAGTTGCTAGCTAAAGAAAAAGGAGTTGACATTCCAATTATCCACTCTAAATGGAAAGATTTAAACAGTATTTTAGAAACCAAGTTTGATGTTGTTTTGTGTTTGGATAGTTCAATTACGCACGTTGACTCTTGGGGAGATTCCAAAAAATTGAATACAGATAACGCCAGAAAAGATATTTTAAAGAGTTTAAAAGCATTTTACGCCCTACTAAAACCCGGTGGTTATGTAGTTATCGGTCTTGGTAGATATGCCTTCGAAAAAGGAAACGAGTTTTCTATAGATTTTGGGACCTTAGAAATTGAAAGTGTGTTAGTCCGCCATAAATGGAAAATGAAATTTGATCATGGTTTGAAAAAAAGAATATGGACACTTATTACAGAATTCAATGGTAAGATTAATGTCAGGGAGTTTCAGAGTTATCTTTTGTACCCGGATGAATTAGAGTCCTTACTTAAAGAATCAGGTTTTGGTAAAGTTGAGATTCAAGAAATTCAACCCGGTGAGTACGATAATAATTTTGTGGCAAAAAAGTAGTAGTATTAGTTATGGCACGCCAACTTCATTGGAACGAAATCTGGCGGTGGAAGCGAAGGCGGGGCGGGCATTCATTTTCTCCCTCACCTTCTCTACCAGCCCCGCCCAAGCGGTTTGATTCCTGCCACACCGTAGACGCGACATCATCGTTTGGGATTTCGTTCAAAAAGAGTTTGAGCTTCGTTCAGTAATTGCGACCAGTCAAGATATTAAGAATTATTAGAATGTGAACAATTACGAAGGTATTTTTTCTAAAGAGACAATGGTTTTGGTTCGTAATCGAATGACGGCGTTTTTTTACAAACATTTTTGCAAACCAATATTTTTTCGCTACGATCCGGAAAACGTGCATGATTACATGACAACCGTAGGGCGCATTTTGGGTTCAAATTTTTTGACAAAAAAATTAACAAGGGCGTTTCTTGGATATACCAATCCAATATTGGAACAGGATATTTTAGGCATCCATTTTAAAAATCCGATTGGTCTCGCGGCCGGATTTGATAAAGACGCGCTTTTGACCGATATTCTGCCGGATGTCGGTTTTGGTTTTGAAGAGGTAGGCTCCATAACCGGCGAGCCCTGCGAGGGCAATTCTCGACCGCGTCTTTGGCGCTTACCCAAGTCGGAGAGTTTGGTAGTTTATTATGGCCTTAAAAACAGAGGCTGTGTGGAAATATCTAGCCGTCTCCGCGGCGGGAAATTCAGGTTTCCAATAGGTATAAGTATTGCTAAAACAAATTGCTCCGCGACGGCGGAAATAGATGCAGGGATAGCTGATTATTTTAAGGCCTATGATACATTCGTGGGTATAGGAGATTATTACACGATAAATATCAGCTGCCCCAACGCTTTTGGAGGAGAACCTTTCAACGATAAAGAAAAATTGGAAAAACTTTTATCCAAACTAGAAACGATTCCAGCGGATAAACCGGTCTTTTTAAAAATTTCCCCAGATTTGAGCGAGCGGGAATTAGATGACGTTTTAGAAGTCGTTTCAAGACATAATATTTCCGGTTTTGTTTGCGCCAATCTCACAAAAAAAAGAGGGGAGAGCGGCAAGATAATGGATAACGATGTTCCAGAAAAAGGTGGAATAAGCGGTAGGGCAGTGGAAGAATTGTCCAATAAATTTATAGCCGATATCTATAAAAAAACGCGCGGAAAATACATTATTATCGGTGTAGGCGGAATTTTCACGGCTGAAGACGCTTATAAAAAAATTCGTTTAGGCGCTTCTTTACTCCAGCTTATTACCGAAATGGTTTTTAAGGGTCCGCAGGTAATAAGTGAAATACATCAAGGATTGGTAATATTATTGCGCCGCGATGGATTTAAAAATATCTCTGAGGCGATTGGAGTTGATAATCGTTTTAGCTAATAGTAGCGTGTTTTTTTAAATTAGCTTTTTCCTTGGTTTTTTTATCTAAAAATGGTAGATTTATTTTAGTAAAAATAACTTTTAACAAGGAGGTAGATAATGTATCCATATATCGGTATTACAGGTTTTTCAAGGACTGAGGAAGTTTCCACCGCGCTACAGGCGTTTCCGAATAACGACAATCGAAAGCTCATGGTTGGTGTACTCGCGACTTATAAATCACTTCGCGGTCTTCCAATGAAGTCAAGATGGGCGAAGCAAACGCCTAAAGCCAGAAACATTAGAAAACTCTTTTTTAATGATGAACGCGTAGTCAATCTCGTTCATTTCAGCACCGATGAGGGTCAAGAGAATTCTATTCTAACCGACATGTTTAAAA
>JAKALF010000005.1 GCA_021813265.1 bacterium | reverse complement strand
ACAATATCTTTAAAGTTCTTTAAGGTATATTTTCCTCCCTTAGTTTCAGAATCAAGACCTTGCACGAGAGGCCCATGAAATGTCACGAGTCCGGTTTTTTCGGTGATGGCTATAAGGAGAGTTGTTATGTCAGAATATCCCATAAAGATTTTGGGATTCTTTTTAATAAGGTCATAATCAATGTCGGGTAAAAGATGTATGGACGCGTAACCCCCTCCCGTGCAAAAAACAGCCTTTACTTCGTCGTCTTGAAACATAGTATGCAAATCTTCCAAACGATCATCCCGAGTTCCGGCTTGATAGTTTCCATGAACCTTGAGAGCGTTGGGACCCAATTTGGGTTTGAATCCCAATGATTCAAGCACGCTTAAGCCCCTGGAAAGGGCCTTTTTTGAATAAATGGGAGTTGAAGGTGAGATAATTCCTACCATATCTCCCTTTTTCAGAGCTTCGGGGAATATCATATCCCTATTCATACTATGATCTAAGTCAAAAAGCAAACTTGACTTGAATTTAAAAAAATGCTGGAAAATAAAAATTTCCGCGCCTCACACACGGAAATTTTTACTTTTCATGCAAATTCCACTCTGTGATTCCCGGCATAAATCCAGGTGGGTTCCCTCAGGATCATTCCACAGAATGATGCAATTTGGGATCCCTTTTAGAATTACTTTGATCCGGAATCTTTAGAGTGGAACTATACATAGTATAGCATACGTAAGTCCCAAATCCAATACCCTTGGGGATAAGTCATTCAAGAATTCCATCGAGGTTCACGTCGTATAAAATCTTTTCTTGGACCAATGTATAACTAATTAACTCTTCCTTCTTGAACCAGATTGATATTTCTCGTTCCGCTTCTTTAACTTCATCGGAACAATGAACAAGATTTCTTACGGCCCTACCGTCAAGACCCGCGAGATCATACGAGTCTATGGTCAAATCTCCTCGTATCGTTCCCACGTCAGATGTCATGGGTTCCGTTCCGCCAACCAGTTTTTTCACAATCCCCACCGATTTATTTCCCTGAATAACCATGGCGAGTACCGGACCTGAGGTCATGAAAGATATATTACCTTCAAGAATATCCTTTCCGTATTCACGGGCCTCTTTCTCAATATTGAGTCCCTTAGATCTTCTTTCTTTCACAATCCGTTCCCCTACCTTCTCAAACCACTCGTCATTTTTGTTGTAATGGGAAAAACATTGTTCTCGCATGGGAACAAAAAATTTGAACCCTATGAATTTCAATCCCGTTCGCTCGATACGCGATATGATATCCCCTATTAAACTCCTTTGTACTCCGTCGGGCTTTATGATCACAAGTGTTCGTTCCTTTTTCATGGATGTTTTTTTGTTGATTTTTTAACTTCTATGCGCAATTCCTCCAACTGTTCTTTTGAAACTTCGGAAGGAGCGTTCATAAGAAGATCCCTTCCGTCTCCCGTTTTTGGAAAAGCGATAACCTCCCTGATATTCGGTTCGTTCTCTAAAATCATGAGGAGACGATCGAGTCCCCAAGCAATTCCCCCATGAGGAGGAGTTCCGTATTCAAAGGCCTGAAGCATATGTCCAAAATGGTTTTCAATTTTCTCTTCAGAAAATCCCATGATGGAAAGCACGGCTCTCAAGGCTTCCGGACGATGATTTCGTATACTTCCTCCCCCTATCTCCCATCCGTTCAAAACAATGTCATATTGAGACGTAAGAATCTCTCCTATGTTTTTCTGTTTTAAAAGATCGTCCATGTATTGAGATTTAGGGGCTGAAAAGGGATTGTGGGTAAAAGTCCACCCTCCCTCGTTGTTTTTTTCAAAAAAGGGAAAGTCGACAATCCAAGAGAAAGCTAAAGAATGAGGATCATCTTTCTCTTTTCTCAGATCGGGACGGTCGTTCCCATATCGTTCCATCGCCTCCCTATATGTCATGCGGGGAAAAGGAATTTCCTGAATTTTCTTTTCCGGGTAGAGCGTCTTTACGATATGAATCAGGAGTTCCTCGTTGATCGCCATAACATCTTCCCGTTCCACAAAACTCATTTCAAGATCAAGCTGGGTGAATTCGGGTTGTCTGTCTCCGCGGGTATCTTCATCTCTAAAACATCGAGCGATCTGATAATATCGTTCCATGCCGGAAGCCATGAGAAGCTGCTTGTATTGCTGGGGCGCCTGAGGGAGAGCGTACCACAATCCCGTCTGAAGGCGGGAAGGGACTAAATAATCACGGGCGCCCTCCGGAGTTGACTTCCCTAAAATAGGGGTTTCGATTTCAACAAAATTTTTGCTATTCAAAAAATTTCTCATAACCGCGTTTACATTTGACCGCGCGCGAATATTTTTCTGCATACGCGACCTCCGAAGATCAAGGTATCGATACCTCATTCTCCCGTCTTCTCCTATTTCTCTTCCATCGCTTGTTACCGAAAAGGGAGGCGTCTTTGATTCGGAAAGAATCTCGATCCCGGAAGCGGAAATTTCATATGCCCCATTTGAAACATTCTTGTTTTCCATGTTGGCGGGGCGTTTTTGGACCGTTCCTCTAACACAAACAACCCACTCGGGACGGAGATGCCCCGCTTGCTCCACAAGTTCTTTGTCATGAGGAGGAAATACCACTTGAGCTATGCCTTTCGCGTCTCTAAGATCAATGAAAATGAGCTTCCCATGATCTCTGCGGGTATCAACCCAACCCTTGAGTTCTATCTCCTTTCCGTCGTGCTGAACGATATCTTCCGTGTATATTCTCATATGATATAGCTTAAATATATCATGAAAAAAGAGGGGGAGTAAATAATAAGCGATATTTTAAATGTGAATAAGCTTTTTAAAAATAAGCGCCGCTACATTTCGTAACGGCGTTATAAACATTATAAAAGTGAAACGAGCGCTATAAGCGCTTTGTCTTTTTGGTTTTTTTTGTCTAAATTATTATAGACAAAGCTCCACTCGTCAGCAGTGGTGGCGAGTCCCATCATCTTTTGTAATGCGTAGTTTTCCCCTGAACCAAGATAAACACTGTCTTTGAATAAATATATTTTTTTCCATTCATCAAATGTTTTGGCCAAATCTTTCATTTCTTCTATACAGAATTCCGCAAAATCACCTCTTATATCTTCCAAGTTAGAGAAAAGATATATCCATTCCTCAAAATTTGTAGCAAGTTCGCGCACTTTTTGAACGATAATTCTTCTTACGTCTGAATCGCGGGAAGTCTTGTTATACATTTTTGCCGCCTGCTCGAATGTAACGGGAAATACTTTAAGTTTTTCAAGTCCCAGCTCCCTTGATTTTTCATCGGAATACATAGAAAAACATAGTCCAAAAACCACGTCAAAATCGAGGTCAGCGGTGCTTATTTTTACCAAAACACGTTCCCTAAGAGGAGTATTGTTACGAAGGCGTTCATAGAGATCAAACCATTCATGAGCGGACAATTCAAATCCTTCCAATTTTTGAAATGCCATTTCCTCCTCTTGCGCGGACGCATAGTATATCAAAGTTTCTTTCCACTCATCCTTTGTGGATGACTTTTCAACTATCTTGCGTCTAAACAATTCTTTGAACTCCGGTGGATAATTTCTTAAAAAATTTACATAACACGACTCCCACATCTTAAAGGGGAAATTCCACTCACTCATCTTCCGAAAAGCAAGATCTTTAAGTTCTTGGGATGTGGTTTCTATATAGATATCCATCCAAGAAGTAAAGTCAGAGGCTATCTCCGCGACTTTCTGCAATCCTATTTCCTTCAAAGCAGTTGATAAATAACTGGAAAACGCGATAGATTTCCATTGATACCCCGTCTTCGCCTTTTGCGCCATTTTTAAAACACATAATCCAGTGAGTAATGTGTTTTTCTCGGCCCTTTTCAGATTGAAACTTGCCCATTCCCTCCATTCATTCCATTCATCAAATGAAAAATCATATCTACTTAACTTAGAAATGAAAAGATTTTTAAGTGTAGTATATTTTTCTTCTTGAAAAAGGTGGCGGAAAACGACTTTCCATTCTTTCGAATTTTTTGGTATGGAGGGAAGAGTCTTCCTTCGTTTTGGAACAATCGCAAATTCGTCAATATCCATCATATCCAGGTATTTTAACTTCCACGTCTCAAGTGATACGTTACATTGATCAATCTTTTTGAGAAGTGCTTTTCCAATAAGCTCTCGCATAAAAGAAGAAGAATCATAACCACTCAAATAGGGTTTCCGTGATCGTCTATAAAGTTCCGTACTTTCTTCAAAAGTCAGATTTGCCTCGCTTATTTTCTTAATGGCTAACCTCGCGATGCCATTAAGACTATCCTCATCAAAAACTCGCCTCGCTTCTTTGAGGTATAGGGAATGCCATTCAAACGGCGTTAAGTTAAATTGACTAAGTTTTTCAATCGCCAATACTCGCAGTTTTTCGGAATTTGCTTGACGATATACCTCCTCCCATGTTTCAAAAGTGATGTCTGAAACCTCAAGTGTTTCAAAGAATGAGGTTGGAAAAACAGGAAAGAGCGCGGATATAGTTCTTTCATATCCCACTCTTTTACTGAGATTCAAAAATTTCTCTTTCATTTTAGGCTCCTTGTTTATTTAGTTTCTACTTAAGTGATACTGCTTTTTAAAATAAATGTCAATAAAATTGGAAGGTATATCACGGTCTATAAACCCTCATAGCTTTCCCGTCTATCACAACACTCACCGTGCCATATTCATCAGTGCGATAAAGGGATGACCCTATCGCTCCAATACGTTGAAGCGCTTCTTTAGTCGGATGTCCATAACTATTTTTCCCTACCTCTATCACGGAAAGTTTGGGATGTAATGTTTTTAAAAACTCCGCGGGCGAAGAATATTTTGACCCATGATGCGCGACCTTCAGAATATCTATCACCCCCAATCCATCAGCCACGAGCTGATCTTCAATTTTCGAACCTATATCCCCCGTGAATAACGTCTTGGTGTTTTTGCTTTCAAGCTCTAAAACAACCGTCGTGTCGTTTAACTCTTTGCTGTTCATAAGGCTCTTCCATGGAGCAAGAACTTGTATGACGTTGTTTTCATAATCTATACGATCCCCTTTACCGACTCTGATGTCTCGTATTCCTTTCTCCGCCATCACTTCTTTCAAATTCATGAATGATGTCGCCGTTCCTTCTCTTCCGCTCCATAAGAATGCCCCTATAGAATAGTCTTTAAGAACATCGATAAGACCTCCGAAGTGATCGGTCTGGGGATGACTCATCACCACAAGATCGATATATCGATCAGTTCCAGGAAGGATTTTTGAAAGTTCCGAAAGCGCCTTTCCGTTAATCGGGCCTCCATCAATAAGAACTTTCACGCCTCCCGGAAGCATTACAAGCTCGCTGTCCCCCTGTCCAACGCCTAAGAAATGAAGACTAAGATCTCTATTTTTCTCTCTTCCTGATATTTGAATATAAAGAGAAACATCCAAAACACAAAGCGCCAGGAAAAGAATAATCGCCTTCTCTTTATGTTTTTTGAGTACCTCAAATAGTTCGTCTGCCATGGAACACTTTCTTTTTCCATACGACGGTATAAATAAACACGATGAAGGCAAAATAATAGAGAAACGTTACAACCAAAGGAATGGTTATACGCAAAAATACTCCATGCGCGGCAAAAAACTCTATAACCAAAACATTAAAACGGAGGAGAACAAGATCAATCCACGCGAGGATAAGGGCTCCATAGTACGAGACGAAAGAGAGAAGTGCCGTAAGCGCTCCTATACCCATGATAATGGGAATGACAGGGAGAATAAGCATATTGGAAATGACTGAAGAAAGCGATATTTCTCCAAAACTTGATAGTAACACGGGCAAGACGGCGAGTTGCGCCGAAAGGGTCGTAAAAAAATTATCTTTCAAGGAAAGAAATCTGGTATCTGTTTCCCGTATATGAAACAACGTCATAAGAGCGGGACGAAGATACACGATTCCTAAAAGAGCGAGAAAGGAAAGTTGAAATCCCACGTCAAACACAAGGATCTTGGGATTAATAAGCGTCATGGATAATGCTGTAAACATAATCGCGTTTCTAAGACTATAGATCTTTCCTGTCTCGCGAGCCACGAGAACCAAGATGCCCATAATAGCCGCCCTTACAACCGACGTTTCCGCTCCCGCGATTCCCACAAAAAGAAGAAGGGAAAGAACCGTGCAAAAAAACGATAGGCGGCGGGAGAAAATATAGGAAAACATGCCGAACATCACCCACGCGATGATGGTTATATTATATCCCGAAAGCGCCACAAGATGGGTCGTCCCGCTTTTTCTCATGGAATCCTTGAACTCGGAAGAAAATCCGCTTGTTCCCCCAAGGGTAAGGCCCGTAAGAAACAGAGCTTCTTTTTTGGGTAATAGATTAGAGAAAGAATCTGAAAGAGTATGTTTTATGTCTATAAGAAATGCTTTGAGAGAAAAACCTTCCCGTTTTGAAACAAGTGTTACATCGGGAAAACGCGTAACTCCGGAAATGCCTTCCTTCGCGAGATAATCCGCGTATCCTCCTGGTTCCGGTTTCTCTATAATCCCTGAGATCTTCAGATTTTCACCATATGAAAAACGCGGATAACGGGAGGTTTTTAAAAGAAAACGGGCGTTATCCATATCACCGCTTTCCACGATAACTTCTTGAGAGTTTTCTCTTATCTTCGGATCAGAAATGACGTTCCCGGAAAAAACGGTTTGTCGCTCAAAAGGAACAGCTTTATTTCGTAGAATATGGTCGTCAATGCGATAATATAAAACCCCTAAAAACATGAAAAACGCGAGAAGAGCCATCGTTATTTTTTTTCTTTCCTTTGAAATTTCTTTTACAACAAAAAAGAGCGCACTTATAAAAAGCGCGATCCAAAAACTCAGGAGTATCCCCACCCCCAAACTTCCTAACGCGATCCCTACAAGAAAAAAGAAGGATCCATAAAAGAAAATATCATGGGAGGGCATAAGGTGTAATCATTATAAACCATACTTAGAAAACACTAAACCGTCGTCATTGTATGATTCCTCCTCCCAACATTTCTCCGTTTTTCGCGTAAAAGACCGCGGATTGCCCTGGAGCAACGAATATTTGAGGATTTTTGAAAGTAAGCGTATGCGTCTTTTTGTTCTTTCTTCTAAGAACGGCTCTTCTAAGCGGCTGTCGGTATCGCACGCGGGTCAAAACACCCCCCTCATCCGAAGATTTTGGATTTATAATATGAACATCGGTAAGGTTTATCTCTTGCTTTGATAATGCTGGATCTTCAGATCCTTCCGCGACGATAATGATATTGTTTTTCACGTCTTTTGAAACAACATAATGGGCCTTTGTTGCGTGATTTCCTTTGATTCCCAATGCTTTATTTTTCATGCTCAAATCAAGTCCATGCCGCTGCCCTATGGTATATAAGTGAGCTCCTTCGTGTTCTCCTATAACCTCCCCTTTTGTGGTGATGATTTTCCCCTTTTTAGATCGTATATAGTCCTTCAAAAAGTCGGAAATAGAAATATCTCCCAAAAAACAAATTCCCTGGGAATCTTTCTTGTCCGCTGTCGGAAGATTTGCCTTTTTCGCCATAGCCCTTACTTCAGGTTTTGTATACTCTCCAAGAGGAAACAACGAGCGCTCCAATTGATTTTGAGTCAGAGTCCAAAGAAAATAACTCTGATCTTTATTCTCATCTTTTGCCTTAAAAACTGAGAACGCTCCCTTATATTTTTTTAATCTCACATAGTGACCCATAGCAACGTAATCGGCGTGAAGCGCGAGAGCTTTATCTAAAAACATCCCGAATTTTATCTCTTTGTTGCACATAACATCGGGATTGGGAGTAATCCCCTTTTTATATCCCTCAACCATGTATCGCACTACCCGCTTTTTATATTCCTCCTCGAAATCAAAGGTATAAAAAGGAATACGTAAACGTTCGGCGACTCTGCGCGCGTCTTCAGCGTCCCGTTTGGCGCATCCATCAATATTAAAACACTTCATAAAAATACCGGTAACGTCATATCCCCTTTTTTTCAAAAGCAAAGCCGAGACGGAAGAATCTACTCCGCCTGACATCCCTACAAAGACCTTTCTTTTAAGAGGGATATTTAATTTGTGCTTATTCCAAATTCTCGTCATAAGCGATTTCCTTTTTCATAGTTTTATCTTTCTCCTTTTAGCAATCTCTCGAACGCTTCGAGATTACCCATGGCATCGTTTACGGGATTGTGGTCATGAGCTGTGATGCGCAGTTTTTTCCATGAGCTTGCATTGGTAAAGTCGTCAACGAGACCAGCATAAAAATCACCAATCCGTCTTGCGGAATGGCCGAATGGGTTTTTGCCGAGAAATAAATGGAAATAATAGTTGATGAATTGCCAGTCGTAGGCCGGATTGTCGCTCACAAATAACGGCTTGAACTCTTTCTCTATCACCGATGAAATCCACTTATCGAAATCTTCAAACGTTTCTTTTGTCGCGCCTGTGCCGTGGAACGTTTGCCTTGAAGGATACGCGACCGCGCCAAACTCAAATTCCACCGAATCATTCAGTGTTGGCGCCGGACCGTGTCCCTCGCAATCCACGAATATCAAGTTTTTGATGGCGATTTCCTGTTGCATATTTATTCCGCGAATATATCAGTGTATTTCTTGTAAATGTATGACTGGCCGTACTTCACGTCTTTGTCCTTCGGCATAAGGATTCCCATATCTATAAATCGATTGATAACGGTTTGAGATCCGGCACGAGAAAAGCCAGTCCATTTCTGGATGGTCGCGACATTCACGATCGGTTGCTCATAAAGTTTCGGCAACACCAAAGCGGCACTCTCCGAAGAGCGTTTACCCAAAGTCTGAATCTTCATCATGTCTTTTTCGCGCAAAGCATTTATTTTCCCAACGATATCTATCGCCTCGCCTGCGATTTCGATTACTCCATCAAGGAAAAAGTCTACCCAAGCCGAAACTTCGCCGAAGTGATAACCGAACAGCCGTTCGTAATAAATTTTTTGGTGCTTCTTGAAATAAGAGGACAAAAACAACACTGGCTTCTCCAGATAACCTTCCTTCCAGAAATAAAACGCGATAAGCATACGGCCGGTTCGACCGTTGCCGTCGAGGAACGGGTGAATCGTCTCGAATTGCGCATGGATCAGCGCCGCTTTGATCGGCGTCAAAATATCATCCTTGGTATGCATGAACTTCTCAAGATCGCTAAGTGCAATATTCATTTCTTCGACCGGAGGCGGCACGAAGCGCGCGTTGTCCGGACGTGTGCCACCTATCCAGTTTTGAGATTTCCTGAATTCTCCCGGATCGGAATAATGAGTTGCCCGCGCCTTGTCCATCAATTGCTTATGCAGTTCACGGACGAAACGTAGTACCATCGGAAAATCATCCTCTTTGACGCGCCTCATTCCGTAATTCAATGCTTTGATGTAATACAAAATATCATGCACGTCTTCGGGAATATTCGCGCTCGGTTGCACCTCCGCTTCGATCGCATTGATCATCGTCGCCATCGTTCCCTCGATCTGGCTCGAAGAAGCCGCATCCTTGCGGAGATACATGCTCAGGAAAAAATCCACATCGGGCAGTAATTTCGTTATGCCGTCAAGCTTGCCTAAGAGACGTGTCGCTTCATCATTTTTCTTGAGAATCTTAGCGTCAAATTCAAAACCGTCCTTCGGAGGAAAGGATGCCGGGATGAAAGCCTTAAATCCTTCTTTTTGTTCTTTGAGCTGGCCGATTTCTATGGTTTTCATGTTTGTTTACATCTTTTTATCAATGTAAACAAAGTATACACATTTGTTTACATCTGGTCAAGCAATGTAAACAAACTGGAAAATGTGGATAACTTCGGATTTCTAATTTTCATTGTCAAGTAAGCAAATTGAACCATTCTTTCAAAAATCGTTTGCGTTCGCTCCAGGTCGTCAATCGTTACAAAATCTCTCATCTCTGTCGAACCGCTCGCCCCAAGGGCAAACAAATGGCAAGAACAGCGTGTTCAACTGCGAGTTCGTTTCAAACTGTCACAACTGGCAGATTGGGATGTCGTCCGCGTTTGTATGGTTCAAATTTTAACGGACCGAGTTCCAATCCGAAGCAAAGCCCTTCATTCGTGTATGTGACTACGAAGACCTTTCTTTTAAGAGGGGTGTTTAATTTGTGCTTATTCCAAATTCGCTTCATATTGGTTTGGTTCACCCGACCTAAGATGGCGCCAGTGTTAAAAGCGGGGGTATCCGTTTTATCCAATTCCCGTTCTTGAATCTTATTAAGGGGGAGAAATGGTGGAAAAAATCTTGACTTGTCTTCTACCATTACTTGATCAATTACGAGCTTGATTATATCCTTTTTTATGCGCTCCATCACTATTTGTGTTTTATTTGTGATAAAAAACTCCCTCTTTCTCAAAGGATAAAAATAAAAGAGAAAGAGGGAGAATGAAAAGGAAGAGGAGGGAAAAAGAAGAAAGGGAAAAAAGGGAAAGGTCAGCTGCGAGAGAAAACGCGGTCGCCTCCGTACCAGAAGCCAGCACCAAAAGCAAACGCACGCAAGGACCACGCGCGAGCGCCAGCACGCCAGCCCGCGTACACGGCCACCACGCGACCATCTTCCAATTCAACATAGAAGATGGTGGCGTAGCCATTGACGAGTAGCTTGCCTTCCTCTCCTTCTGGTTGCTTCATGAGTAAATGGGAGAGAATAGCAGTGAATTCTAGGAGGGAGAAGGGTTTGGGATGTCCGAGTTCCGTAAGGATCTCGGAATCATACATGTTCTTTGAAAGCTGGGTTTGACGCAAACTTCCCTCATAGGCGGGGATGGTATCGGGGATTGCTTTTAGGATCCGATCCCTGAAACTATCCCAAATATATAACTTCACGGGACCATTCTTGAAGAATGAGTCCCTTTGAAAGGATGGGGTTATGATTGGGATGCTGTCGGTGATTAATTGCAGATGTTTCAATTTTTTTTGTGTCACGTGATACCTCCATATGTTGTGTTTTTCCTTCGATTCCTTCTACTTTTTCAGAAACATCGGAAAAATCAGGTTTAAAAAAATCTGGTATAATGATATAACATATCAGATAAAAAGTCAAGGTTCTCTAAAACGGTTTTTGTCTTTTATTTCTTAAGCTTCAGAACGATTCTTCTTTCTTGGGGTTTTACGCTTTCAATGATAAAGGCGTGGTCTTTAGATTCTCCCAGTTGTTTTTTCATTTCTTCAACGCTTCCGAAATCAGTTACGTGAAGTTGTCCTTGAATTTCTTTGTTTAACGTTACGATAGCTCCAAAGGGATTAAAACTGTACACGGATCCTTTCACTTCTTCTCCTTCTTTATATATCTTTAAAACGCCTTCCCAAGGATCTTCCATTAGGGCTTTTAACGAGAGGGAGATTTTCCCGTCTTTAATTTCGGTAATTTTTGCTTTTACGACATCATCAACTTTCACGACTTCTTTCGGATTATCAACTAATCTCCACGCGAGCTCTGAAACGTGGATGAGCCCTTCAACGGCCGGATTGTCGGTGAATTTAATAAAGGCTCCGAAATCAGCGACGCTTGAAATGATTCCTTCAACTATCTGTCCCACGCTGTAACCTTTTACAAGTTCCTTCGTGGAAATTTCGGTTGCTTCTTTCTCTGAGACGATAAGTTTATTCGATCGGGGATTCGCCTCAACGATTTTGACTGACAGTTCCTGCCCCACAAGTCCTTCAAGCGACTGTGAAAATTTGTCTTCGGTTCCTCCTGGCGTTTTAGGATAATGTTCATCGGAAAGCTGGGAGACGGGAAGAAAGGCCTGAAGTCCATTTATATCAAGAAGAAGCCCTCCTTTATTCGATCCTGTGATACGGACGGGAAAGGGTTCATCTTTTTCCTTCAATTCCCGTATCTCCTCCCATGCCTTTTGCTTGCCCGCTTCGGCAAGAGAAAGTTCGACATATCCTTCTTCATTATCAATATTAATCACTTTAGCCTGAACAGGAGAGCCTAGTTCCAGTTCTTTCAATAACCCTTTGGCGTTTTGAATCTCGCTTGGATATACCGCTCCCGTTCCGTGACGGCCCAGATCAATGAGGATTTTTTTTGATCCCCTTTCAAGAAGGGTTCCCCCCACAATATCTCCGGGTTTCAGAAAGGAGAAAAGACGGGGATCGCTCTTTATGGCGTAAGTTAGAATGGAACCGTTCTGTTGTCTTGGTGAAGGCGAACTTGTCATATAGTATGAAAAAGGTTATCAGACAAGGCGAGGAATATCAAGGCCCTCCATTAAAAAGCCGAAGGGTCGCTTCGGCTTTTAAGTAAGTTTATTTATAAACTCTTGCTACCTCGCGGGGACGGACCGCATTCCCCCTGTCATGTTCTGGATTTGAGACCGGAGCGATGGAGCTACTCGCGTCGCGGTCATTTCCATTTTTTTGATCGTGGCTTGATCAACAATTCCCGACGCGGGAAGTCCATTTTTCTCCTGATACGCTTTCACGGCTTTTTCGGTGATTGAGCCATAATATCCCGTCGCGGTTGGATAGGTGAACAACCCTTCTGCTTTGAGGAGTTTTTGAATTGTTTCTACACTTGCTCCTGAAGTCCCTTGTGACATTGGTGAAGTACATCCCCCTCCAGTGGAATCGCATGTCGGTGGAAGAGGATTTGGGGTGGGTTGGGGGATGGGGATGGGGTTTGGTACGTTGCCCGCTTCAAGTTTCGCGACGCGCGCTGAGAGACTCGTAACTTGCTGCTGGAGTTCGGCAACTAATGCATCGAGACAAGACAAGGCAGGCCCAGTTATTGTTCCAGTATTAACCCAGCACGAAGTATGCCTAACTAAGAGCTGTGGCATTGATTCGGTTTGAGCAAACGACATTGCTGGAGTTATCATCCCCACGGCCATTACCATGACAACCCCAATTTTCATTTTATTATTCATATGGATTATAAATTTTTCGACCTTTGTATTTAATAGTGAGAAAGTTATAAGGTTATAAAAAGTATAACACGTCCAAAAAAAAGCAAATTTGGATTGAATAGATACGGAAAGGGTAGTATAATGAAGACTCAATATCATGGTCATTACATTTCAAGAGCAGAACTATTTCAAAATCCAATCAGGAGAACAAACCATTCTCATCGACCCGACTAATCAACGCTCTATGAAAGGAGCGGGTGTCGTTATCCACACCTCATTTTCGGAAAAAGACGTTGAACGTCCCCCATCCGAAGAAGATTCTCCTATCTATATATACCATCAAGGGGAATATGAGATAGGGGGGATTCATGTTCGCGGCTGGAACACGGAACATGATGGAGAAATGGAAAAAACCATGTATTCCATAACATGGGATGATATAACCCTTGGCGTTTTGGGGGGTATCAGTAAAGAACTTGATCCTAAAACGCTCTTCGCCCTTCAAGAGATTGATATCTTAATCGTTCCCGCCGGAGGAAAACCCTATCTCCAACAATCATCCATTGCCAAATATATACGCCAGATAGAACCCGGCATCATTATTCCTTCCTTGTATACCGATCTTAAAGTTTTTTTGAAAGAAGTTGGGGGAGAAGATTCCAAGCCCGAGGAGAAACTGACGATAAAAAAGAAGGAGATTGTGGACCACGCCATGAAGGTTGTCGTATTGTCTCCCAATCTCTCGGGGAAATAACTATATGAAACATTACGTTCGAAGAGTAGAACAAAGTCTTCGAAGGATTCAAAACGCGCCCGAGGACACCAAACGAAGAATTCTTATCACCGCTTCTTCTCTTTCAGCCATTATCGTAATTTTTCTCTGGATTGTATATATTAATGTAACCATTCCCGGTTCTCCCCAGACTCTTGTAAAACAAAATCCTACGAGCACGGAAGTATTAAAGACCCAGGAGAAGCCTTCTCCTTCGTCCGGAAAATCTTTTTTTGAAACGTTGGGACGGGGCGCGTATATTGTTTTTCAAGATATTCAAGGAAAAGTTACTCAAGTTTGGAACCTTGGAAAAACCTATTTTGACACCCTATCACGCGCCCTAGAACCCAAAAACCAGATATTTATAGAAGCAACTTCAACGGAATATATTCCACCCGTAACCGATCCGCTTCCGAAGCAGATACTTCCCTAGAAATTTATCTCGTCTTTCTATATTCTAATACCTATGGAACAACCTTTGGATAAACATATAAAACCTGTTGAAATAACGAACGAACTTCGCGAGTCGTATCTTGATTACGCGATGTCCGTTATTGTTTCCCGCGCTCTTCCCGACGTGCGTGATGGATTGAAACCCGTGCAACGCCGCATTCTTTGGGCGATGTGGGATTCCGGTCTTATTCATGGCGCGAAATTCAAAAAATCAGCGAACGTCGTGGGTGAGGTTATGGGTAAATATCATCCTCATGGCGATTCCGCCATTTATGACACTATCGCTCGCATGGCCCAAGATTTTTCTCTTCGATATCCTTTGATTGACGGACAAGGCAATTGGGGATGTTTTACCGGAGAAACTAAGATTAAACTCACCGATGGGAGAGGTCTTTCTTTTAAAGAACTTGTAAAAGAATACGAACAGGGGAAGAAAAATTATACCTACACATTCAATCATGAAACACAGTCTATAGAGATTGCGGAAATAGAGCGTCCTCGTATAACTCGCAAAAAAGCTGAACTTGTAAAGGTAACTCTGGATAATGGTGAATCTGTGCGATGCACGCCCGATCACAAATTTATGTTGCGTGACGGAAGTTATAAAGAAGCGCAATCACTGCGGTTCGAAGATTCTCTTATGCCTGGGTATACGCGTTTTTCGATAAAAAAAGATGATCCTAAAACTAGTAGAGTAAGAAGTGTTCGAAAAGAAATTGAAAGAGAAGATGTTTATGAAATCACGATTGGAAAAACTCATAATTTTCTTCTCGATGTCGGAGTTTTTGTACATAATTCTGTTGATGGAGACGCGCCTGCCGCCATGCGTTACTGCGTTACCGGCGATACCCTTATCGTCACCCATAAAGGATTGCAACCTATTAATACGTTGCCTTCTAACGGATCTGAGAATATTGATATCAAGGTCCTTTCGCGCGATCGTTCAATACACAAAGCCGATAAATGGTTTGATAGTGGGAAACATAAGACGATAAAAATACGAACTCGTCACGGATTTGAACTTCAAGGAACTTTAAACCACCCCATACTCACATGGACTCGAGACTATATAACGGGGAAACCATATTTTGAATGGAAGCTTCTTCAAGATGCGCAAAAAAACGACATTGCCGTCATTGAACGAACAAATGATCTATTGTGGCCAGAGAAAAATATTGATCTCGTTCCGTATTGGCCTGAAGAAAACAAGAGATGGGAAGATAAAATCCTTCCTAAAAAGCTTGATGAAAATCTTTCGTTTATATTGGGAGCCTTGATTGCCGAGGGAACTATCAAAGAACATGAGATTGAATTTTGTAATAGCGACCTTCAATTTATCGATATGTTTTCCGACCGATGGAAAAAGGTTTTTCCCGACTGTCGCCTCCATCGTTTCTCAAGAAACCCCAGTTCATACGGGAAAAAACCTTATTACACCTTAGAAATACATTCCAGAAAGGTTATCACACTCCTTCTCGCTATTGGGCTTCACCCCGTAAAGTCTCGAGACAAGCGCATTCCTCATCTTATTTTTCAATCACCCAAATCCGTCGTTTCTGCTTTCTTGCAAGGATATTTTGAGGGAGATGGAAGCGCGAGCAACAGCGGGAGAATGAACGAGTTGAGCGCTATATCAAAAAGCGAGTTGTTATTAAAAGAAATGCAAGTGCTCTTGCTCAGATTCGGTATTGCTTCAACTCGAAGATTTGATTCGTGGAGAAAAACTCACAAATTATACATCCGCGGACTCAAAAACTATTTTCTTTTTCAACATCAAATACATTTTGCGGGAACTACCAAGAGACTTAAATTTGAAAAGATTGTTAATAACCTTGTGAAGGATTTTCCGCAAAGCGATTTTGTTCCATTTCTTTCCGAATTCGTGAGAAACCATACGGCGCGAGGGAAAAAGGAGGTAACATATAAGGTTAATTTTGATCGTTATTCCAATCTTGAGAAACGAGCCTCTTCTCTTTTCACCGCCGTAGAAGAGCGCGCGCAATCAAAAATTTCCGACTTATTCGCCACGCTTCTTTCTAATAATTATCTCTTCGATCCTATTGTTGATATCAAACACGGGGGAGTTAATCAGGTATATTCGATTCGCGTGGCAAGCGAATGCCATTCGTTTATAGGAAACGGCTTTGTGAATCACAATACCGAGGCGCGTCTTACTAAAACCGCGGAAACACTTTTAACCGACATCGAAAAGGAAACGGTTGAGTGGCAGGGAAACTATGACAATACCCGCTTTGAACCCAAATGTCTTCCCGCAAAAATTCCCAACCTTCTTTTAAACGGGGCGGTGGGTATCGCCGTCGGTATGGCGACTTCCATACCTCCTCATAATATGAGCGAGCTTGTTGATGGAATCGTGTATTTGAGTGAACATCCCGACGCCGACACTAAAGATCTTATGACCCTCATTCCCGGACCCGACTTTCCTACGGGAGGAATCATCTATGACAAGAAAGCTCTTGAGGAAGCATACGCCACGGGAAAAGGATCGGTTACCATGCGAGCGGTTGCCGACATAGAAGAGAGGAAGAGCGGAAGCTATCAGATTGTTATTACCGAAATCCCGTATCAGGTGAATAAATCCGAACTTATTTCCAAGATGGCGAATCTCGTCGTTGAAAAGAAGGTTGAGGGGATTAAAGATATTCGAGATGAATCGGATCGAGAAGGCATGCGTATCGTGATTGAAGTTAAAAACGACGGGTCTCCCCAAAAAATTCTTAACCAGTTATACCAATACACCGAACTTCAAAAAAATTTCTATTTCAATATGATCGCGCTCGCGGGCGGCATTCAACCCCAGGTGCTTTCCTTAAAAGAAATTTTGAGCGCATATCTTGACCATCGCGTGGTGGTCGTAAAGAAACGAACCGCCTTTGACCTCAAAAAAGCGGAAGAGCGGGCTCATATTCTGGAAGGACTCGAAAAAGCGTTAAACGCGATAGACAAGGTGATTGCCACCATTAAAAAATCAAAAGACAAGGAAGACGCGAAGAAAAATTTAATGAAACAGTTTGCCCTTACTGACATTCAGACGAACGCCATTCTCGAGATGCGTCTTCAGACGCTCGCGGCGCTTGAACGCCACAAAATAGAAGACGAACTTAAAGAAAAAAAGAAGTTGATTGCCGAACTTCAGGGCATATTAAAGAGTGAGAAAAAAATAGCGGAGATTGTCCGTAAAGAAGCTCTTGAGATGAAGACCGCTTTCCCCGATCCGCGCAAAACAAAGATCGTAGCGAGCGGACTAAAAGATTTTAGAGAAGAAGATCTTATTCCGGAAGAAGACGTCATTATCACTCTTACCAAAGATGGGTATATCAAACGACTTCCCGCGACAACCTTTAAAGCCCAGAAGAGAGGGGGAAAGGGTCTCATCGGCATTGACCTCAAGGAAGAAGACCAGATATACAAGATTGTTTTCGCGGATACCCATGACAACGTTCTCTTCTTTACCGATCGAGGACGGGCGTTTCAAACGCGCGTATACGATGTTCCTGTCGCCTCGCGAACCGCGAAAGGTAAATCCATTTACACCTTCCTTTCCATGCCTGGAACCGAAAAGGTTAACGCCATAGTTACATACGGAAACAATGAAAAATCCGGATTCCTCGTTATGGCCACCGAGCGGGGTGTTATCAAAAAAACGTCTCTCAACGGGTTTGATAACGTGAGAAAAAACGGAATTATAGCCCTAAAACTCAAATCTGACGACTCTCTCCGATGGGTGAGAAGATCTTCGGGAAACGATGAGATTATCCTCGTAACCCAGCGTGGCCAATCCATTAGGTTCAAGGAAAAAGACGCTCGACCCATGGGACGAACCGCCTCAGGGATACGAGCCATAAAATTAAAGAAGGGGGATATGATCGCGGGGTTTGATGTGATAGAAAAAGAGAGGGAGGCGGTTGGAAAAGAGCGTCTCGTGGTTGTTATGGCGAACGGATACGGAAAACAAACACTCCTCAAAGAATACAAAACTCAGAGACGGGGGGGAGGGGGGATAAAGACAGCAAACGTAACCCCGAAAACCGGGCACGTTATTGACGCTCAGATTGTTGACGATGAATATGAAGAGGTTATCGCCTTTTCTTCTAAGGGTCAGGTTATCAGAACCAAACTTTCCGCTGTTCGCATCGCGGGACGAGCTACGCAGGGCGTGAGAATTATGAATTTAGAGAAGGGTGATTCGCTATCAGGAATCGTGTGTTTATAACTTCCCGCTTTTCGGTTTTTCTTTTATACTTAAAACATAATGTCTCTTACGAAAAATCAGGTTGTCATGGCGGGTATCGGAGGATTCATCATAATCCTTTTTCTTCTCATATTCTTGGGGGTTATCCCCGGATTCAAGAGTGCCAATACAGATCCCCGAAAAACGCTTGAAGTAAAACTTACAATGTGGGGAGTTCAAGATTCTCAAAAAGATCTTGAACCTATTTTAGGAGCTTTTGCCGCTTTATATCCAAAAGTTCAGGTTGAGTATCGAGAGTTTCAGACGTTTGACACGTACAATCAAGCTCTTCTTGACGCGCTCGCGTCAGGATCAGGACCTGATATTCTTTCGATTCGCAACACGGATTTGCCTAGAATGATTAATAAGATTATTCCTGCTCCCCCGTCGATTCTTTCTTTTAATTCCGTAAATCAGCTTTTTCCTCAAGTCGTTTCTCAAGATTTTGTTCAACAGGGAGGGGTGTACGCTCTTCCGCTTTCCCTAGATACCCTCGCTCTTTTGTATAACCGAGATCTTCTTGATCAAAAAGCTCTTCCCGTTCCCGCTACATGGGATGAATTCATGTCTGATGTCTCAAAAATTACGAAGATTGACGCGAGCGGAAATATAACGCTCTCGGGAGCCGCCATGGGGGGGTCTTTAAAAAGCATTCCCGAGGCGTCCGATATACTTTCTCTTCTCATGCTTCAGACGGGAACCCAGATGGTTTCTCCGGATTTCACCTCCGCGACGTTTAATTCAAAAGAAGGAGCGAATGCCCTTACCTTCTATACCCAATTCGCGGACAATAGGAGTAAATCATACACGTGGAATGACGGGTTTTCTAATAATCTGGACGCTTTCGCTCAGGAAAAAACAGCTATGATAGTTACCTACGCCCGATCAATCCCTGAAATTCAAAAGAGAAACGCGTTTTTGAATTTTGAGGTAGCGCCCACACCCCAGCCTAAAGACAATGCGAAAGCTCTCTCTTACGCGAGCTACTATGGATATGCCGTTTCCAAACAAAGCCGGCACGCGTCCGTCGCTTGGGATCTCTTGTCCTACGCTTTTACCAACAAAGCGGCCGTGAAGAGCTATATTGATTCAACAAAAAGACCTCCCGCTCTCGCCTCGCTTGACAGAGAATATCAACAGGATCCCGCGTTGGGTGTCTTCGCCCGCCAGGCCCTTATCGCCCGCTCATGGCCTCAAATGGACGCGGATCTTGTAACTAGGGTTTTTTCAAAAGCGATAGAGGATGTTAACAATCACGTGTTAACACCAGGGGATGCTCTTGATACGGCTCGAGATCAAGTAACGGGAAGTATGGTACGATAACTATGATGAAAAAAATAGCATACATTTTCCCGGTTCTTCTCTTTTCTTCTCCTTTGGTTGTTTCCGCTCAAAATATATGGAAAGACGCGTATTGCGGGGGAAAGACGCGTATCGTGGACGGAGGACCAACTGGACCTTGCGGTTTTTGCGACGCGGTTATCGTTACGAATAACATCATCGGATATCTCACGCAACTTGGGATATTGATAACGGTCGCCATGATCGCGTATGGCGCGATTACCATGATGATCTCGGCAGGAGACCAGGGTAAATTTGGGGAGGGGAAATCAAAGATGACAAGCGCCGTTATCGGACTTGTTATTGTCCTCTGCGCCTGGGTTATCGTAAGCACGATCTTGCACCTTCTCGCGGGAAACAATGCCGCGTTCTGGAACCAGGTTCAATGCAAATAATGTATAATAATGATATGAGGAAAATTTTTCTGTTTCTCTTATTACTGATTATTACTTTCTCCGTGCCGTTTTTTCACGTATCGGCGGATCCGATAGATAATGGGAACCCTTTAGATAATGGGGGTTCTCTTACGCTTCAAAACCCTTTGGGACCAAAAAATAACACGATTGCCGATATTCTAAAGACTATTCTTGATTGGATTACGATTGAAATCGGTCCTCCGCTTGCCGTCCTTATGATCGTGATTGGAGGATTTCAGATGGTTTTCGCGAGCGGAGATCCGGAGCGTTTCAGGAGGGGGAGGCAGACGATAGTGTACACGGTTATAGGGTATGGTATAATTTTCCTTGCATGGGGATTGGTTTCATTGATACAAAATATCTTGAAATCATAAGGAAAAGGTCGAGTATATAAAAAATAAATTAAAAAAATATGTTTAAAAAAGCAGTAACGTTTATAGGTACATCAGCGGTTCTCGCGACTCCGTATTTGGCGGGGGCGCAGCCGACGTTACCTGATGCGAATCAGTCGGGAATTCAAGACTACAACTCGGTGAGAACTAAATTTAACGTCGTTGGAAACTGGTTGTTTGGTATTCTTCTCTTGCTCGCTGTTATATTTATCATCGTCGCCGCATTCTTATATCTCACCTCGGGAGGAAACGAAGAAAAGACAAAGAAAGCGAGGGATTATATCATTTACGCGGTTATCGCAATTGCCGTTGCGATTGTCGCAAAGGGTGTCATTGCTCTCGTGGGAAGCTTCTTTGGTGTTAGTACTACAGCATAATGTTTAAGAAAATTTACATTGTTTCTCTTAGTTTTTTTCTTCCAGTATCTGTTTTCGCGTCAACGATTATCGATACGCCAAGTGGCGTTGTAAAACTTATCGACAACCTTGGTAATTGGGCCTATGGAATACTTCTCGGACTTGGCGTCATATTTATTGTTGTTGCCGGATATATGTTTCTTTTCTCCGGAGGAGATACGGAAAAAACAGAGAAGGCGAAGAAAACCATTATCTATGCCGCGATTGCCGTTGCGGTCGCGATTCTCGCGAAAGGCATTATAGCCTTACTTCAAACTTTACTTACTAAGTAACGAAAAAACCACCCGAGGAATTGGGTGGTTTTTGTTATATATAAATCCCCGAGATTACTCGGGGATTCATGAATATTGTTTATAATTGAACCGGTTGTATATTCACCTTTGTTTCCGGCTCAATGCCTTGGAGATATAACACTCCATTGTTGTCTCCAGCGGCCCAGATTGTTGATTTTTTAATATAGAATTTTTTTACCCCATCAGCTTTTCCAGAAAGGGCATAAAAATCTTTATCGGAAGAAATTCTATAAAACGAACCTGGAGATGTTTGAATCGTAGGAGTTGGCGTGTTATTTAACCTGAATTCTCCAAAACGATTTCGAATTTCCATTCCATCAACCGGGTTTTGTTTTTCTTCTCCTTTCCGATCGATTACCTGATGAGGATTTTGTTTTTCGTTTTCAGTTGTGTTGTTTTTGACTGCTTTAATCTCCTCAAACAAGTCTCTGTTTCTAAATTTTTCCATCCATTTAACAGCGTGGTCGATCGTTAAAGGAGTGTAAAAAGAAACTATACTTGCTATCAGTATCAACCCCGCAAGGATCACGATAATTGTCCCCAACGTAGTTTCTTTTCTCCCTAGTATAAAAAATAAGATAACTAAGGACGAAAGAAACAGCCAAGGAATCATCGATGGATTGTTCTCGGTTGGTAAGATTGCTAGAAGAAGAGAAAGTCCAGATCCCCAAAACAAGAACCGCGAAACTCTTTCTAGGTATGTTTTTACCATGCCCTTTTTCTCTTCTTTTAAGAGAATTTCTTTTGCCGTTTTTATTTTTTCCTCTTCTTTCTTTTCTCTTTTTTCTCCCGCTGTTGTTTTTGATTCCTCTGGAATTACCACTCTTTTTGTGGTTACTATTTTTTTTCTTTTTCCATCAAAATCAAAAACTAATTCCAATAACAACCCTAGGGGGGTGAAAAGAATTTGAAAAACAATGGCGAGAAAAATCCATACCAGTCCGTTTATGAGTGGAAAGGCCGGAATTAATATTCTCGCTATGGGGGAGAATACTAACATAACGGTTGGAATTCCTAAATAGAATACTCCTCCCCATATAAGACCCCTTCTGTACACGTCCAAGAAATTTTCTCCCCTCCTTGCCCTCACTCTTGTTAAGAGTTGAGTGAGGTTTGCGCCGGTGGAGAAAAGAGCGTTGAGTATAAATTCAACGACTTCCTGAATGTCTTTCAATAATTTCATTACTAACCTCCTAAAAAATTTTTACTCTTTTAATTCCTGTTTTTCTTTCCTGATTTCTGATATACCTTTTCCCCGCTTTTAATACTGGGGAAATAACGGTATGAATCCCGTTATCAACCGATTCCAGAAATCTCAAGAACGCCTGCGTTTTCCAGTTATATTCCATAACCAAAATCGCGGCATCTCTTTCTTCTACACTCATTTGATCTAATGAAGAAAGGATTGTTTTGAATTTTCTCTCGCCAGCTGAATCAACAACTACCTGGCCATTTGCAACTCTAGGAATACATAGGGCGATATAAAGGCTTGTTAACGCCTTACTACCCTTGTCTTCCATTCCGTTCGGGTATGGAGCGCGATTTCCGTATGGTTTTCTTTCTCTCCTCTCCCACGACTGGAAAGTGTCTCTTAGATTTGGATAGTTCCCCGCGTAAACATACGCAAGAGCTCTATCTCTATTCTCTTTCAACGCTTCTTTTGATTCATACGCGGATGAGGCTTTTTTAAAAACCTCTTTGTGAAGATTGGTTTTTTGAAACCATTCCCACCCTTTTTTCGCCAGCTCAAAAATCCCTATGGCGCTGATTCCTTCAAAAACTTCTTCAAACGCTTTGGATTTAAAAATTCGCTCGATAAAATTTGCCATTTTTCGTTCTCCTTTTGTTTATTTAATTATTTATTTACTACCCATATTCTATCATAATTATATTAAACTGTCAAATTATGGAATTTTGTAGATAAACTAGGTAGTATTTCCTCATGGGAACGTGGCGGAATTGGCAGACGCGCTAGGCTTAGGACCTAGTGGGAGTCATATCCCTTGAGAGTTCAAATCTCTCCGTTCCCACACCTTCTTCTGTCGCACAATATCTCTTGGTGATACAATTTAGGCATGACGGAGATAGAAAAATACGTGTACGACTATATCTCATACCTTGAGGTAGAAAAAAATCGTTCTCCTAAAACGCAGGAGAATTACAAACGATATCTAGATTCGTTCATTCGGGAAACGGGTATATCCAAGATATCCGAGATTACTCAAGAGGCGGTCAGTGATTTCAGAATGAAACTCTCCCGGGAAGAGAAGAAGAAAATAACTCAAAGTTATTACATCATCGCGATCCGAAACTTCTTAAAATATTTAATAAAAAGAGGGATGAAGGTCTTGTCTCCCGAAACCATTGATCTCCCTAAAACATCAAGAAGAGATATCGAGGTTTTGGAATATCAAGAGCTTGAGCGGTTGCTTTCCGCTCCCAAAGGAGATGATTTGCGTTCTCTCCGGGACCGAGCGATTCTTGAAACGCTTTTTTCGACCGGTCTTCGTCTTTCGGAACTTTGTTCCCTTAATCGGTATATCAATCTTGAGAGGGGAGAGATATCTGTAAGGGGAAAGGGGGATAAATTGCGGGTCGTGTTTCTTTCAAAAGACGCGAAGGAAAAACTGAAAGCGTATCTTGATAAACGACCTGACGCCGAGGAAGCTCTTTTCGTGAGTCTCTCCCGATCGGGAAAACCTTTGGGACGCGTAACCCAGAGGAGTGTTGAGCGTCTCGTTGATCATTACGCGAGAGAGGTTGGTATCCCTAAAAAAGTCCATCCTCATCAACTGCGCCACTCATACGCCACGGATTTGCTTATAAACGGAGCGGACATTCGCTCCGTTCAAGAGCTTCTGGGGCACGCCAACATATCAACCACTCAAATTTACACCCACCTTACCAACAAAGAGTTGCGGGAAGTGCATGAAGCCTTTCATGGAAGGAGAAAGGATAAAAGATGATTTTTTTTGACAAATCTCTTCATTTGCGGTAGGATTGGAACATTATGCTTTCTAAGAGAAAAAAACAGATGGTTATAAAAGAATATCAGAAGCACGATCGAGATACGGGATCCGCGGAAACCCAGGTCGGGCTTTTAACTCGAGAGATCAAAGAACTCGCGGATCACTTAAAAAAACACCCTAAAGACCATCATTCGCGACGCGGTCTTCTCATCATGGTCGGGAAAAGGAGAAAATTTCTCCAATATCTCGAACGCGAAGACGAGAAGAAGTACCTGAAAATCGCGAAAAAACTGGAACTTGAGGGTGTTTTTTTAG
>JAKALF010000004.1 GCA_021813265.1 bacterium | reverse complement strand
GCCGCCGCCGAATTTTGTATTTCGCTTTGCGAAATGCGCCGCCAAGAATCCTGCTTGATAATCTTCATAAGTTTTGGTAGTATAATAATAAAGGTAATGACCTCTTTTACTACAATACTATCAAAACTTTAGTTATATGACAAGTGGAAAAACAATTAGCGAAAATATAAAGAGATTACGCACTAAACTTGGCTTGACACAAGACGACTTAGCCAAGAAAGCAGATATAAAATATACAACGCTTATGAAGGTTGAAAGTGGTACAGTGAACAAGCCAAGCGTTCAAACTATGGCGAAAATCGCCAAAGCGTTGGGCGTTTCGATTGAAGAATTATTAAAATAACTTAAAATTAAAACTATGGAAAACGAACAAAAAGTAAATAATTCTTCATCGAAATTTTTCAAGATTTTTAATTCAAAATCTGCTTTGCTTTTGGGCGTGTTAATAACTTTAGCGGGAGTTCAAAATCCAAGTCTCTTTGCCGCTGGAATTTCGGTTATTATTGGAACGGTCGCTTATAAATCTGCTAAAAATAGAAAACTTGGTTTGACGCAACCTTCAAAGGCAAAGCAGATTTTGGAAATAGTTGCTTTAATTCTAATCGTTCTCGTCGTTGCGTGGCAAAACGATCTGAAAAGAATCCTTGTTGAGGACCCTTTCCCAAACATCTTTATTCCGGCGTGGTTAATTACAGCATACCTAACGGTGGTACTCGGTAATTACTTTAGCTTTAATGGAGACAAGAAAAAGCGCATAGGGGCGATAATCGGTGCTTTTATCGCTGTTTTCTTTATTTTATTTTTCGTATTGTATTCTATACCAATCAAAGAGTATTTTTTAAGTGGCGGCGCATCAATCTCCAATACTCAAACTCAGTGGCAAGATTTTAGTTCTACTATTGGACAATTTACTGTTCAGTTCCCGTCGTATCCGACTTACGAACCGAAAGATTATCAAAAGGGCGTTAACGCAAGCGCAGATTATCACCAAGACCTTTACACCGCAAAAGGAAATGGAGTTTCTTACAGTGCAGAAAAATTAACTTTTACTAACGCTGTTGATCTTTCATCAAACTCAAGAGTAATTTTAGAGGCACTCGTTAACGCCCTTTTGCAAAAAAGCGGAGATAACAAAATTATTTCTTCTGAATTTACAAACTATCAAGGAAACGAGGCGATAGATTTTTTGGTTCAAAATAATAATGTTTACATTAAGGGAAGAATAATTTTGTCAGGACAGAATATCTACCGACTGCTCGCTATCTATGAATCTGGAAACCTCAATGGGTCAGATTATGATAGGTTTGTAAGCTCCTTCCAGATAAAATAGTTTTGGTGGCGCGCCAACTTCGTTGGCACAAAATTCGGCGGCGGCGGAAAGCGAGGGCGGGCAAAAATTCATTCCCCCCAACCCCCTTTCTTTTTGCCCGCCCGAGCGTTCAGAATCGTTTGTGCCGCGCGTAGCGCGGCAACCATTCAGTTTTTGTCAAAAAATGTTCGAGCAGAGTTGTATAATTCCACCAGTAGTAACTTTTTGAGAATCAAGAGAATATGGAAAATAAAGTTATGAATACAAAAAATATAAAATTTGTTGTTTTTGTTCCACTTTCTCACGCCGACATTGTTCGCAAAGCACTCGGCGAAGCTGGCGCTGGAAAGATTGGAAATTACGATTTTTGTTCTTTTTCTTCTCGCGGCACTGGTCGTTTTCATGGAAATGAAAAATCAAATCCCGCAATCGGTGAAGCTGAAAAATATGAAGCCGTAGAAGAAGAAAGAATCGAGGCAATAGTGCCGCGAGAAATTTTGAAAAATGTTATTGAAAAAGTAAAATCAGTTCATCCTTATGAAGAAGTTGCTTTTGATGTTTATCCCCTTGAAACAATCTGAGCGACTAATGAAACATGCCTCACAAGCGTCGAAACATACCCCGCTTCGTTATCATACCAAGAAAGAACTTTAACCAAATTTCCCCCTACTACCTTCGTAAATCCTAGATCAACAATCGCTCCGTACTGCTCACCTAAAATATCCGACGAAACAACTTGATCGTCTGTGGTTTTCAAAATCCCCTTCCAACGCGGAGATTCTTCAGCTACTTTAAAAATACCATTCACTTCTTCTACGGTTGTGTTTCTTTTCGCGATAAAGGTTATATCCGCTAGAGATCCCGAGAGAACAGGCACGCGGAGGGCGATGCCATCAAATTTACCTTTCAAGCTCGGAATAACTCTTGTCACGGCAATAGCGGCACCCGTAGTCGAGGGAATAATATTCTGCGCGCCGGCCCTTCCTCGTCTAAAGTCTTTACCTTTAGTCGGCCCGTCAACAATCTGTTGGGTCGCGGTATATCCGTGCGCGGTATTCAAGATGGCCTTTTCAATCCCTATAGCTTCCTCAAGAATCTGAATTACGGGAGAAGAAGCGTTGGTCGTGCAAGATCCATTTGATGTAAGGAGAACGGTTTCAATATCTTCGTTATTAACCCCGACAAGCACCGTTTTTCCAAGCGCGCCGTCTTCATCTTTCGCGGGAGCGGTAATAACGACGCGTTTCGCTCCGGAATCTATATGTACCTTTGCCTTCTCGTACGACGTAAAAACCCCCGTTGATTCAACGACAATGTCAATCTCGAGAGTTTTCCATGGAAGTTTCAGGGGGTCTTTTTCTTGAAAAAACCGGACCGTCTTTCCATCAATAACGAGGTTCCCGTCTTTTGAAGCCACCTTACGGTTATATCTTCCATATACCGTGTCGTACTTCATAAGATAGGTAAGGTTTTCAAGATCTCCAAGATCATTGATGGCGACAATCTCAAAATCAGGATTTTCAAACGCTTGTTTAAAAAAGAGACGCCCAATCCTTCCAAAACCATTAATAGCCACTTTTTTCATGGTAATTTCTAAAATATTCCCGTGACAAACTGAATAACGTTTTTGATAACTGTTATAACCGTCCCCTGCGTCTCGCTTACGGAAATAAGAGGGCGAATTTGCACGGGGTCTCCCGTTTGAGCTCGTAAAAGCTTTGCCCTACCCGCTTTGATTTCTAAAACCTTTGATACCGGAATGGGGGGATAATATACCTTCAAATTAGCGTCAGTCGCTCCAATCTGGGGATTAATATCTTCGGTAATCCCCGCAATGTTATCATCCGGAGCAATCCATATGATGTCTATGGGAAACTTCATATCCTTCATCCAAAATCCATGAGTATCTTCGGAATTGAAAAGAAAAAGCATCCCCTCGTTTATTCCCAAGCTATCTCTCCCCCCCAATCCTTTACTACGCGTCTCTTCATCCTTTGCCACGTCGGCAATGATATATTGCTCATTAATTTTTATCTGAACCTTGTTTTTTACAACGTTAATTCTGTTGATGTAGGGAATAGTGATGATAATAACGATAATCGCGACTCCCATCACGAACAGCGCCCCTCTGGAAATAAATGAACCCATACTTTGATTATACACTTTTCTATATCACAACCCAGAGAGAAAACGCGCGGTGCTCCCTTATCTCTTCATTTCATACACCGCGATACCAAACGCGACGCTTACGTTTAAAGATTCTTTCTCCCCTCTCATGGGTATTTCTAAAACGACATCGCTTTGTCTTATAATGTTTTTTGAAACTCCCCTAATCTCATTTCCAAATATGAGAGCGATCTTTTTTCTCCTAGGTTTGAAATCTGTATACGGTATTGAACCCGTTGCTTGCTCAACGGCGCAAATCATATATCCTTCTAACTTAAGTTTTAAAATAAGAGAGTACGCGTCTTTTGCATATTCCCATAACACGGTTTTCTCGGCTCCTAAAGATACCTTCTCAAAATCTTTTCTTACGTTTTTAAAACGATCAAGAGGCGTCGGCGTTATACCGCACAAGAACAGTTTTTCAACTCCCGCGGCGTCGGCTGTTCTAAATATTGAACCCACGTTATGAACGCTTCGTATGTGAGAGAGAATCGCGACTATATCTTTCATGGAAATAGTATAAAAGAAAAAACCCCAACTGATAATCGGGGTTTTTAAATTTTTTATCTCATCGCCGTTGCCATCATTCCATGTCTGTCGTTCTTCACTCTATCACTTCCGTTATAACGTTTCCTTTTCTTCCTCTTGAAAGCCTCCATCGTCCCTTCCTCACTACAATTGGGACAATTATTATGCGAAATTTGATACGATGGAGCTTTAAATCCACACTCGGTACAATATCTCTTACACATATCCTTCCTCCTATCATTTGTTAAAGAACGTTCCGCTTGCTAAAACGTTTATAAAAGCAAGCAATGATCCAGAAAAACTATAATAACGGTATCATAGTAGTCATCAAAAAGTCAAGAAAACTATAACCCCTTTATCTCCTTTTTCCCAATGAATTGTTGGAGAACGGCGGGAACCTTAACGGTCCCTTTTTCCGTTTGATAATTTTCAATAATGGCAATAATCATTCTTCCCATGGCAAATCCCGTCGCGTTCAAAAAATGGATGTATTGAGCTTTATCTTTTTTATCCCCCCCCTTGTATTTCGTGTTCATCCCCCGCGATTGAAAATCACTGGTGTTTGAACAAGAATGAGTTTCTCGATATACCCCCTGTCCGGGCATCCATGTTTCAATATCATACTGGCGAGCATCCGTCCACCCCATATCCCCCGCGCACATTTCAAGGACACGATATGGGAGTTCAAGCCCGGAAACAAGTTCTTCTTGTATGGAAAGTAACAGGGAGTGCTCTTCCTCTGATTTTTCAGGATGTGAAAAAACAAACATCTCCACCTTGTCAAATTGATGAACGCGAAGAATCCCTTTCGTGTCTTTTCCATGAGACCCCGCTTCTCTTCTGAAACAAGTTGAAAATCCAACATATCGTTTTGGTAAATCATGAGATCCAAAGGTCTCTCCCATGTGAAGAGTCCCTAGAGTATGCTCGGAACTTCCGACAAGATACAAATTGTCTTTCTCTAAAAAATACCGTTCTTCTTTTTGATCGGCGTCAAGACGACCCATACCTTTATACACCTCCGGCTTAATCATCACGGGAGGAATGACGGGAATAAATCCATGATTGGTAATGACATTAAAAGCGTAACGAGTGAGGGCAAGTTCAAGAAGCGCGCCGTCTCCCATGAGATACCCGAACCTGCTCCCCGAAACCTCTGAGGCTTTTTTGACGTCAATAATACCCAAATGCTCGCTTAAGGCAAGATAATCTTTGGGTTTAAACGAAAAAACGGGTTTTTCCCCAACTTCACGAAGAATGACGTTTTGGGACTCGTCTTTTCCTAGAGGAACGCTGTCAAAAGGAAGATTGGGGAAGGAAGATATAAGTTCCTCGCGTTTCTCCGCGAGTTTCATATATTCATCGGTAAGGTCGCCAACGCGTTTCTTGAGAAGCTGCGCTTTGCTCAAAAGATCGTCGCTCTGATTACCCGAGATTTCTTTGTTCAAAACATTTTGTTCAGCTTTCAATTGATCCAAAGCGGACGTTTTAGAACGCCATTCTTCGTCAATTCTCAAAAATCTGTCGACAAGTTTCGGATCGATATTCTTTTTTTGTATGCCCGCCCTTACCCTTTCAGGATCGGTACGGATAAGATTGATATCGAGCATGGTATTAGGATTTTTTCATAAGAGGAAAAAACACGGTTTCCCTGATAGACCTTCCCGCGAGAACCGAGAAAAGGCGTTCCGACATGCCGAATCCTCCCGCGGGAGGCATGCCATATTCAAGAGCTTCCAAAAAGTCCTCATCGATTCTTTGCGCTTCCTTGTCTCCCAAGTCACGAAGCTTCATCTGCTCCTCAAAACGTTCCCGCTGATCCAGAGGATTATTAAGCTCGGAAAACCCCTTCCCAAGCTCGGTTCCATACGCTATGACCTGAAAACGCTCGACGCGATTCCGGTCCTTCTCCATGCGTTTGGCGAGAGGTTCGATTTCAACGGGAGGGTTTATAAGAAAACAGGGGGAGATAAGTTTGGGGCGAACACATTTTTTGTATATAAGATCAATGAGTCTTCCTTTTCCAAGATTCCCTTCAAGAGATATGCCAAGGAATTTCGCTTTTTTCTCAAGCTCAGACTTTGTTACGGAAGAAAGATCCATGCCCGTCTCTTTCTTAAAGACGCTATAATAATCAATGGTTTTCCACTTTCCTCCCCATGAAACATTCTTCCCTTGAAAATCAAAAGACAGTGTTCCAAAGGTCTTCCGTATCGCTGTTTTATACATCTTTTGAACAAACGCCATCATCCGGGTATAGTCGGCATACGCTAAATAGCATTCCATTTGAGTATAATCTTGAAGGTGTTCGCGGTCGATTCCCTCGTTTCTAAAAACACGCCCTATCTCAAACACCCTCTCAAATCCTCCGACCAGAAGTTTCTTTAAAGGAAGTTCAAGAGAAATGCGGAGATAAAAATCGGTATCAAGGGCGTTGTGATGGGTTACAAACGGTTCCGCTTCAGCCCCGCCGGGAACCGGCTCAAAAACGGCCGTTTCAACTTCCAAAAAACCGTTCTCTTTCAAAAAGGATCGCACGGAATCCCAAAATAAAGCTTTTTTTCTAAAAAGTTCCCGTAACGAGGGGTCCATTAAAAGATCTAAATAGCGTTTTCTAAGACGCGTCTCGACGTTCTCTATCCCAAACCATTCTGAGGGAATAGGCCTCAAGCTTTTTACAATCATCCTCGAGTCTTTTGCGAGAATACTCTTCTCTCCCCGTTTCGTTTTGAACGCGATTCCCTTTACTTCAATAAAATCCCCTATATCAAACGTTTCTTTGGAAAGAGAAAATCCCTTCTTCATTTCTTTCTCGTTAAAAACAACCTGGAGAGATCCACTCTCGTCGCGAACATTGGAAAAAATAATTTTCCCCTGATCTCTCCATCCAAAAATCCTCCCGGTTACAACGACCCGCTTTCCGGATCTAAGAAGTTTTGAAAAATCTTTAAGAACATTTTCAAGCGTGCGCGTGCGCGAAACCCGCGCGGGAAACGCGTCCAAATGTTTAGTATACCGTTCAAGCTTGCGCCTGCGATCATGTATAAGATCTTGGAGCATATAGTATTACTCTATGGAAAGAATCTCGTAGGAAATTTCTCCTCCCGGCGTTTTCACGGACACGTTCTCCCCCGCTTTCTTGCCTAAAAGACTCTTTCCGACAGGAGATTCATTGGAAATAAATCCTTCCGCGGGACTTGCCTCGCTTGAACCGACGATAACATATTGCACGGAAGCATTCCCTTTTTTCAAATTTACTTTCGAACCAACGCGAACAAGAGTGTTTCCTTCTGATTTTTTAATAATAAAAGAATTCTTCAGCAAATCCTCGAGTTCGGCTATTTTTCGCTCTAAACGAGCCTGTTCTTCCCGGGCTTCTTGATAATCGGAGTTTTCCGATAAATCTCCCAATTCCTTGGATTGTTTGAGAGACTCCGCGACGTTTTGCCTTCCCTCTGTTTTCAATTTCTTGAGGGTTGCCGCGATTTCATCATATCGTTCTTGAGAAAGATAACTTTTTGACATATAGAGATTATTTCTTCTTTTTTCGACGATTATTACTTGTGATTCAACCTGTTTTGATAGTACCACATAAAAATGTCTTTCGCTACGGGTATCGTATTGGCGCTCCCCTCACGAGAATCTTCTATAAGAATGAGAATCGCGATTTGCGGATTCTGATAGGGGGCGTATCCGACAAAAAACGCGTTAGTCTTGGTATTATTCTGAATCTGCGCGGAACCCGTCTTTGCCGCGACGGCAAAAGGAAGATCATGAAGAAGATAGGACGTTCCATAGGGTTCGGTTACGCCTTCCCGCATTCCTTTCTGGATATAAGGAATAACATCTTGTATATCGTTCCGCAAGTCCCTTAAAACCACGGGAACGGTTTTTTTGACAAGATTCTGATCTCCATTCATAACACTATCCACAATTCTCGGTTCATAAAATGTTCCGCCGTTCGCGATAGCTCCGATATAGGTGAGAAGTTCAATGGGGGTTATAGAAAAATCTCCCTGTCCGATAGATACGTTATAGGTATCCCCCAATCTCCACGGCTCACCGGTTCGTTCTTCTTTCCATTGAGGCGTGGGAAGAAATCCAAAAGATTCTCCGGGGAGATCAATTCCTGTTTTTTGATCAAGTCCGAATTTTTTCCACCACTCATGAAGTTTGGTGATTCCAAGTCCTTTCTGATTCTCAAATCCTCCCCCTACCTCGTAAAAGTACACGTTACTTGAGCGAGCGAGAGCGGAAATGACATTAACCCACCCTTGAGGCCTCCAGTCAACAAATTTGCTTGGTTCACGAGGGCTATAGGGATTAGGAACTTCGATGTACCCTTTTGAATATATCTGTTTTTCGGGAGTAATGACTCCCTCGCGCAGGACCGCGGTCGCGAGAAGAGGTTTAATCGTTGAACCGGGATTATATCTCCCCGCGACGGCCCGATTGAAGAGGGGTTGGTTTTTCGCGTTGAGATAATCGGCGATACGCGAAGGATCATATCCCGGAATATCAAAAAGAGAAAGAACCTCCCCATTCTGAGGATTGATAGCGATCCCTAAAGCGACGCTTAACCCTAAATCATGAAGCCGTTTCTCAAGACGGTTATAAAAATACTCTTGAAAATCTTTGTCAATAAAGGTTTTAAGGTTATATCCCGGAATTGCTTCCCGCGTTATGCGAGTATCCTCGGTCTCCCCCCTCGCGTTTTTAAAGACAACCTGTTCTCCGTTTTTCCCTCTTAAATCCGAATCATAGTACGCCTCAAGTCCCGCCCGCCCAATCTGATCGTCAATGGTAAGGGAACTCTTTGCCCCAATATCATCGTTATTAACCAATCCCGTATATCCAAGAAGATCGGAAAACACGAAAGGCGTGTTGGGCTCGCGCTTGAAACCAGGCTCAATGACAACTCCGGGCAAGGTCACGGATGAAAAAGAAACAAGCTGATCTTGAGGAAGATCGCTCGCGATAAGAATACGATCGCTAAGATTCCAATCCCGTTCATTGAGTTTTTTCATAAAATCACCTCCACCGGAACCCAATATGGTTTGAATACGTTCGAGAACCTTGTTCCGTTCATTGAAACGTTCGGGGAGATAGCGCGGTAAAAGGTACGCGTTAAATGACGGTTCGTTATGAATGAGAACGTTTCGAAAACGATCCTCAATGACCCCTCGAGGAGCGGCGTGAATGGTTATATTGCTCATGTTCCGCGCAGCGCGCGTGGTATAAAAGGCGTGATTTATGATCCCTATCCGTATGAGAGCGGAAAGAGCGACTCCTGCCACGAAAAAGGAAAAAAGAGTAAAAAAAACAAAGACGCGCTTTTCAAGCGCGACTTCGCGCAAGGTATCCCGATCGCCATCGGCGAGAATATGTTCTATTCCAAAATGTCTCTTCATGAAAACGAAAATCGAGATGAAAGAAGCCATAAGAGACTTCCCCCACCGGTATTATATACCACGCTTCCCAAAAGAACAGAAATGGAACGATCCTCCCAATGAAACGCGTATAAGACAAGAAGAAAAATAAGGGTCAGAAAAGCGATAATCCCCAAAAAATCAAGAAAACGGTTGCCGGTGAAAAAGGGTTTAAGAAAAAACACGACCCCACAAAGCAAAACGGAAAGCAAGACGGGACCTATCCACATGGGAAATAGGATATAAGAAAAAAAGAGAAGGGAAAAAAGCGAAACCCAAAAAGGAATCGCGCCCTTCTCTCTAAAAAGGAGAAGGAGCGGAAATATAAGTATAACGTTCGGCTGGATTCCTTGTATAGAAAAAACGTTTGAATATTGTAAAAAAAGAAAAAGAGCGGAAAGTATGATTATGGCTACCAAAGAATAAAGAGAGCGCGTCTTTAAAATCATAGTTAGGGAAAATTTGTAATCACCGATACGTTTCTAACATCATCAAACGAGTATCCGACGCGAAGGTCGGCCTTAGCCCAAAGATCGTGTTCTTTCTTACTCACGGAAGAAACCGTTCCTATAAACACGCCTAAAGGAAAATCGGGAGAGCTATTTACGACAACATCGCCCTCCGCTATGACCGCGTCTTTGGGTATAAGCTCAAGAGTGGGATTTTCCCCTCCTTTCAATACCGCCTTAATTTTGGACGCGCCTATATAAACACTGCTCTTCCAAGAGGGATCAAAAATAGTTTGAACCTCGCTTTGCGTGCGTGAAACGCGAGTGACGCGTCCCGCAAGAATGAAATCACCGTACATAACAGGCATAGATAAAGCAAGATTCTCATCCGACCCGCCTTGAATAACAAGGAGACTTTTATCGTTAAAAGGATAGCGGGAATAGGTGTTGGTTTTGAATAACGTGTACGTTGATTTTAAAAGGCCGGTTTCTCGAGCAAGAGAAGGAACGCTCTGAAGCGTTTTACACGCGCTGTCCCGAGTAAGTATTTCTTTGCATGTCGCGTAATTAAGAGACTCCGCGGTTCCCTCGCGAATGACGTCTCGAGCGTCAAAAAAAAATCGCGTAAGAGAAGTTCGAAACCAAACGAAAACCAAAATCAAACATACCGCGACCATGCCTATGACGAAAATATAAAAAGATTTCATGCTACTCTACTGCCTTACCGCTCACGATATTAAGGCGTGAGAAGTTGTTCAAAAGATGCTTATGCTCCTCGAAATGATCACATACGATTCCCGTTCCCCTCACGACGCACGTCAGAGGGTCTTCAACGACGGTCACGTAAACGCCAATCTCTTTTTCAATGAGTTGATCGATACCCCGAAGAAGACTCCCTCCCCCGCAGAAATAAATGCCATTCTTGTAGATATCTCCTACAAGTTCGGGAGGAGCGCTTTCGATAAGATCTTTGATGGCTTCGATGATAAGCTTTACCGGACGAACAAGCCAAAATCTGACTTGAGTATCTTTAATAGTCATCTCGCGGGGAAGACCGCTTTGAACATCGCGTCCCCGTATCACGAGATCCAGTTTGTCATTCCAAGGAATAACCGATCCGACCTCAATTTTTATCTCCTCTGCGGTTGGCTCTCCGATATTAAGTTTTAGTTCTTCTTTGACACCCCTTATAATCTCAGCGTTGAGATAATCTCCGGCAATTTTAAGACGTTTTGAAACAACAATGCCATTCAAAGAAATGATGGCCATATCGGTCGTTCCGGCTCCAATGTCAACGATAAAATGGGCGGTCGGCTGATACACATCCAACCTACTTCCAAACGCCGCGGCCAAGGGTTGTTCGATAAGATAAACGGGATTTGCCCCAACCTCACGCATAAGATCCTCAACGGACTTACGCTCAACTTCAGTCAGATTGGTAGGAACGCTCACGATAGTCCTTGTAATCCATGACCACGGAATGTTTTCCTTTTTTAGAAAACTCTGAATCATTTCTTTTACCATATCAAAATCAGCGATAATCCCATTGCTTATCGGACGAATAGCCGTAATATGGGCGGGAGTTCGTGAAAGCATTTTTTTCGCTTCCGATCCAACGGCCACAATACGATTTGATGTGTTGTTGAACGCGACAATACTCGGTTCATTAACAACAATTCCGGAACCGCCGAGATATATTTGAGTCGTATCCGTTCCCAAATCAATACCTATGGTTTTCTTAAAAATCATGATGATAAAAATGTTTTCTTTAAGAATGGAACAAGGTCGGCTTCCTTCACAATCTCGACGGTTTTAGTCTTCCTATCCCTAACCTCCACGTTCCCCTCTTTCAAAAGTTTCTCGCTTACAACGATTCTATAAGGGATACCTATAAGATCGGAATCGGAAAACTTTTCCCCAGCCGAAACATCCATACGGTCGTCAAAAAGCGTCTCAATTCCTTCTTTAACCAGTCCATTATATACGCGTTCGGCCGTTTTCTTCAATCCCTCGGATTCAGCCCCTATGGAAAGAAGATGGAGGGACGCGGGAGCAAGGGATAAGGGCCAAATAATACCGTCTTCATCATGAGAAACCTCAACGACCGTTCCCATAAGACGACTCAAACCGATTCCATAGCATCCCATAACTACCATCTTCTCGCTTCCATCTTTATCTTTATAACCCAACCGAAACGCCGATGAATACTTGGTTTTCAGTTTAAAGATATTTCCAACTTCAATGGCGTTTCTTTCTTTCAAATCCTCCGATCCGCACTCGGGACACGCGCGCTGTTCCGCTATAATCTCGCGGTTGACCGCGACACGGCACGATTCGCATACATAGATGGTATCCTCTCCCGATTCGGAAAGCGTCTGAAATTCGTGCGAGTATGTTGAAAATGTCCCTCCGGAAGCAAACGTAAAATAAGTCATATCTCCGATCCCGGCTTTTTTGAAGATAGTTTCATAGGCTCCGCGAACTTTTTCGTAATAGGTATTAAGATCTTCTTCGGTCGCGTGAAAAGAATATAAATCTTTCATGATAAATTCTCTTCCTCTCAAAAGCCCCGACTTCGCCCGAACTTCGTCTCTAAACTTATCCTGAATCTGAAAAAGATACACGGGCAGATCTTTATAGGAAAGATTTTCTCCTTGAACTAAAGGAGTGATAACTTCTTCGTGAGTGGGGCCGAGAGCAAATTCGATTTCAGAGTTTAAACCCTTAAATTTGAACAATGATTCAAGCGTTGACCAACGTCCCGTCTTTTCCCAAAGAGCCTTGGGATGCAAAACAGGCATCAAGATTTCCTGCCCCCCTATAGCCCGCATTTCCGTTCTAATAATGGTTTCAATTTTTTTTAAAACCAGAAGACCTAAAGGTAAATAGGTATAGACCCCGGCCATAAGCTTGTCAATAAACCCCGCCCTTATTAAAAGCTGGGCATTAACGGCAACCTCGTCTTTAGGGGCCTCTTTTCTCGTGTGAAATATAAGAGTTGATTGTCTCATGGGTATGATTCAACAATATCACAGCTTAATGAATGATTCTAGAAACATCCTGAATGGTTACTAAAACCATGATAATGAGAAGGGCGGCAAACCCCAAGGCGTTTATCATCTTTTGGGATTTCAAAGAGACGGGAGACCCTTTGATTTTTTCAATGAAAACCAAAAGTACTCTCCCTCCGTCGAGCGCGGGAAAGGGAATACAATTTAAAACCGCGAGATTAAGGGAAATAATTCCCAAAAGCTCGAGAAGGTAAACGATACCGAAATTTCCCGCTTCTCCCGCGATCGAAAAAATGCCAACAGGTCCCGCGATACTTTGAAGAACTTGAGGAGCCACGAAAATCTTGGCGAAAAGAGTCACAAATGATATCGCCACCATTCCAGTAATATTAAGCGTTGTTCGAAACGCGTTTCCAATAGCTTGAAAAAATCCCGCCTTTGGAATTCCGAGTTCTATAAGTTGAACTCCGAGCGATCCCTCTCCTTTGGGAGGATGTTCTCTCGCTAGGAGAGTGTATGAATATGTCTTGGAAGCCCGCTTTACGGAAAGCGTTACATCCTCTCCTTTATGACGATTAATAAAGGTGATAAAGGAGGAAACTTCTTTAAGAGACGAGATGGTTTCCGTTTTCGCGGATGCTGACATAACGACATCCCCTTTTTTAATTCCCGCTTCATACGCGGGAGAGTTATTCGACACATCAGTCACCGCGACCCCCTTTGAACTCCCTATCATAAAAACAGCGGAAAAGATGAGAAACCCGGCAACAAAATTCATGAAAACACCCGAAAGAAGTATCACGACTCTCTTCCACGCGGGCTGTGCCGCGAAACTGTCGGAAGATGATTCGGAGTTTATATTTTTTCCTTCGTCTTCTCCTTTTATCTTCACGAAACCTCCAAACGGCAGCGCGTTCACGCTCCATAGAGTCTTCCCTATCTTCTTCCCGAAAAGACGGGGAGGATACCCGAATCCGAATTCTTCAACACGCACTCCGAATATCTTTGCCGCAAAAAAGTGCCCACATTCATGGGCGACGATTAGAATCGAAAGACTTATAAAAACAAGGATAAACATCATATGTCGTTATTCATTGATTTCATCAATTTTGGATTTCACGAGACTCTCAATCTGAAGATTCGCGTGATCAGTCTCTTTTTGAATCTGCTCCTTGAGTTTAAATTTCTGATCTTCGTTGTATTTTCCCTCCTCAAAACCCGACTGAACCTTTTTATTAAACTCATCACGCAGTGTCCTTATCTGAATACGAGATTGCTCCGAGAGTTTTTTCACGTATCGGATAAGTTCATCCCTGCGTTCTTGACTTAACTCGGGAAGGCGGACTCTCACGCTCATTCCTTCCGTCTGAGGATTAAGCCCCAACGAAGAAGTTTCAATGGCCTTTGTAATGGCGGGTACCGCTTCCTTGTCCCACGCCTGCACGAAAATATCGCGAGGAGGAGCAACGCTAATAGAGGCCACGTGTTTCATGGGCATTGTCTCGCCATAGTATGAAACCTGAAGATTTTCGAGAAGAGCTGTAGAGGGACGTGAAGCGCGTACTCCCGTCATCTCATGTTTGAAGGTCTGAACGGCTCTCTCAAGTCCTTGCTTGAATTCTTCAATGATGGGCATATAACAAATATTGCGTGGATTTTTTCTGTAATTCTTTGTTTAAGCGATAACGCTTCATGTCGGTAAATGTTTGAAGAAGGACGCTAAGTTTCTTGGAATTCTTTAAAACTCCCTCTTCCCGCAATTTAACCGCGTATTCCTCTAGTACGTCCTCTTCGCTCTTTTCTTTCATCTGGTTTTCTAGCATGGAGAGGATCTGTCCCGGGCGACCGTACGATTTCTTTACCATGCTCCGAATCTCCGCTTCAGAAACTCCCTGATGTTTCAAAAAATCAACCATCTGAGAGTAAGAAAATCTTTTAAAATATATTCTCACAAGCCTTGAGAGAAGAGGAGCTGAAAATACCGATGGGTTATGAGAAACGAAAATAATGAGAGCGTGTTTGGGAGGTTCCTCCACGATTTTAAGCATAGCACTTTGAGCTTCTGGAGTTAAGAGATGAGAGTCGTTCACAATGGCAACGCGCTTTAATGAAGCGATCGGAGTGCTCCAAAGAAACGACTTTATCTCCCGCGCTTCATCAATGCCGATCGTTGTTTTATCTTCCGGAGGATAAAACATCCGGGAATCGATAAGGGGAAGACTGTGTTCTTTCATATCCCAAGTCTTTTTCTCCAAAAAATACGCGAGATGCCGGGCAAAGAGAAACTTTCCTATCCCGGAATCTCCAAAAAACAGGTAGGCGTGGGAAAGTGAATCCGACAACGCGAGACGCTCAAAAAGATTCTTTTTATCCTCATGACCGTACACCATATTATCGTTTGCTTAAAAGAGTTCGTTTATAAACATCCAAGTGATTCAAGACGGTCGCCGTTCCCTTTGCGACGCAAAGAATGGGTTCTTCGGCGACATACGCCGAAACCCCCAATGATCGTTTAAAGAACTCGGGCAACTCTCTCAATTGAGAGCTTCCTCCCGAAAGAATGATTCCCTTTTCCATGATATCGGCCGCGAGCTCGGGCGGAGTTACGTTAAACACCGACTGCACGGAATTCATGATATCAACAAGATGGGAATTAATAGCTTCGGCAATCTCGTTGGAATTGATGATAAGATCCTTGGGAAGACCTGAGGGGAGGTCTCGTCCCCGAATTTTCATCTCACTCTTATTCCTGCTTGAAATGGCCGTTCCTATCGAAATTTTGATGTTTTCAGCCGTATTTTCCCCTATCGCGAGAGCGTATTTTTTTCTAATATAGTCCCCTATAGCCTGGTCAAAACGGTTTCCCGCTACCCTTAAACTTGCCCAGGTTACAATACCCCCTAAAGATATGGTCGCGACTTCAGTTGTTCCTCCTCCCATATTCACAATCATGTTTCCTTCAGCCGAGTGAATGGGAATGCCCGCTCCTAAAGAAGCGAGAAGAGGTTCCTTAACTAAATATACTTCTTTGGCTCCCGCTTCTTTCGCGGCGTTCATGACCGCGCGATGTTCAGTTGAAGTAATTCCCGCGGGAACGGAAATCACAACCTCGGGATGAAAAATATTAAAGGGACCTATACTCTTGCTAATAAAATGCTTGAGCATGGCTTGGGTGATATAGTATTCGGCGATAACGCCATCCTTGAGGGGTCGGTAGGTAACAATATTGTCAGGCGTTCTCCCAACCATTTCCTTGGCTTCGGCTCCAACAGCGAGAACTGTATTGTCTGGCTTTCTCAAGGCAACAGCGGTGGGTTCATTAATAACAATCCCCCTGTCAGGAAGAAAAACAAGGGTGTTGGTAGTCCCAAGGTCAATACCAATTTTGCGTATAAACATAGGTGATTTCTTTGTAGAATCACTCTACTATTTAAGGGTCATAAATTCAAGTATGATCCTATGTTTCAAAATAAATACCCCGATCTCTCGGGGTAATTAATTAAACTATCTCGCAAAGGGTTTGCAAACCCTTGCTTTAATCGCCCAAAAACAAAGTTCCGATCTCTATGTTAATAGTTGTAGATCACACCACCGTGCCGTACGATACTCTGCACGATTGCATTAAAAACGCTAAGCGTTTCTGAGTCGCTGTTTATCGTATGTACGGGCCAGAGCTGCTTATCCGGTGTTTGAATGGTCACACACTTCGTATAACCACTGTTTCCGCGACAGTCGGCTTGGCGTCCGCCAATTTCAACTACATACTGATTCGCTCCCGCTATCTTTCCGATAATAAGACCGACTACCGAGGGTGGGGTACCTTTTGCTATCTGCGCGGGCGTCACATACTTATCTTCTCTTACCGCCCATCCGGCTGGGTAGTCAAAGGTCATCCCATTCCACGTTTCTATCCCTACTCCTTGTGGTTCTGTAAACCGGAAGGTGCTAAGAATCTGCATAAATGCTTTCACATACGCGTTGTTTGGATCGCGCAGGTCAGCGCTTGCCTTCACAACAGCGGCTTGGCGATCGGCACCTGCGGGCATACTGAGTTCTTTCGGATAATAGAGAGCCAATTCATAATACATACCATTCTTCATTTGATATGCATTTATCGCCCTGTCCCATGACCCCATACCTCCGTTTTGCACGAAATAATCTACCATGAAGTCGCCGATTGTGGCGGCGGATATGAGACTCGGTGACCCAGTTGTTTTTTTATATTGATACCAACCCCCAAATGTCCCAAAAAGCGGTACGGAGAGCGCATTAGTTACTTTGATGTAAATATGTACCTTGTTGTCACCCGCAAAAGAAAGATAAGTGTCGCTATTCTGCTTCTCGAGCGTAACTCCTGTTGGATATTTTATCTCAAATCCATTAGTTGTATCATCATACACTCGCCAAATAGGATTATTGGGACTTGGTTCAAATACTTTCGTCTGCGGGGATGAGCCGAAATACCAGACTCCTCCCACAGCGAGAATAACGCCGAGCGCAACGATGAGAACCCAAAGCGGCCCAAAACCTTGATTCTTTTTCATATGCTTATTATAGCATAGCCACCACTCTTTCCACAACTACTTGTACACCCCTATAGGGTGATTTTTCCTTTATCTCTTCCTCCACTGCTGAGGCCTTCGAGCTTTCCTGAGTCCCGGATGTTTGCGCTCAACCATCCTCGGATCTCGCCTCAAATATCCAAGCTGTTTCAAGCGAGAACGCCATATCGGATTTAAGAGTACTAAAGCTCTTGAAATACCAAGACGAATCGCTTCCGCTTGTCCCTTGATGCCTCCCCCCTCCGCTTTCACGCTCACGTAATAATCTTTGAGAGAAAGCGTCTTGAAAGGCTCCCATACCGTGACTCTCTCTTTGGAAGTGGAAAAATAATGATCAAGAGGTTTTCCATTAATAACAATTTCTTCCTTTCCTTTATGTTTGTTCGGGAAAAATCTTACGCGAGCAATAGAGGTCTTCCTCCTTCCCACGGCTTCAAAATACTTCTCCGTTTTTCCTTCCGAAGATTCTTTTTTATCCTTCTTTAATACTATTTTTTTTGTTTTTTCCATGATTATTCGATAACAAGACGCTTTAATCGCTTAGTCTGTAATTTATTTTTAGGAAGCATGAGGCGAACAGCGTGACGTAAAACCCACGCCGGATTCTTTTGAAACACGTCTTTGAATTTCTTTTCTTTCAAGTGACCTAAAGGACCCGCGTGACGGTAATAGACTTTCTGCGATGTTTTTGAACCCGAAAGCTCAATATCCTTAACATTTTTGACGCATACCGTATCATCCCCTTCCAAACGAGGATCATACGATGCTTTACTCTTTCCCTGCAACATCACGGCTATCTCCGATGCCAACCTGCCCAGTTTTTTGTCTTTCGCGTCTATTACGTGTTTCATAGATTAAACAAATTCAATGGTTGCCATTTTCGACGCGTCATGCACTCTGCGCTTTGTTTGTTTGGTAATACGGGTATATCCGCCCTTCCTCTCTCCATACCGGGGAGCGAGATCATGATACACTTTGTACGCCGCGCTCTTAGGAAGACGACTTATAAGGAGACGTAGGGAAGCGATATTTTGCTTTTTCCCATGCGTAACCATGCGTTCGACAAAACGCCTGAGTTCTTTCGCTCGGGCTTCGGTCGTCGTTACGCGTTCCTGCTGAATAAGGTTGCCGGCCAAATTTCTCATGAACGCTTTTCTCGGACCCGCTTTTAATCCAAATTTTTTCCCTTTCTTTAGGTGACGCATACGCTATTTTTTCTTTTTCTTTTCTTTTTTTCCAGACTCTTCTTCGGAATCTTCTTCTTTAGAAATCTCGATTGCGGAAACTTTGTCAAAATGATCTCTTAAAATATTACTTGCCTTGTGAAGCGCCTCGGACGGGTGAATCGTTCCATCAGTTTCAAGTTCTATGTACAAACGATTGAAATCGGTTCTGTCCCCCACGCGCATGTTTTCAACTGAAAACGCGACGCGTACCACGGGAGAAAAGATGGCGTCAAGAACAATAGTTCCGACGGGAAGGCGTTCCAAACGACGGGATTCGGAAGGAACATATCCCAGTCCCTTTTCGACGGTAAGTTCCATATCAAGATCGGCTCCCTTTTTCGTGAGCGTCGCGAGACGTAGATTGGGATCGACAACTTTCGCGAGAGTTGTCGATTGAATGTCTCCCGACGTTACTTCCTTCTCTCCCTTCACATGGAGAGTTAAAACCTGAGGATCATCGGCATAAAAATGAAAACGCACCTTTTTCAAATTAAGGCAGAATTCGACAACGTCTTCAACCATCCCTGGGATGGTGGAAAACTCATGATCAACTCCCTTGACTTTAATCTGGGTAATGGCGGCTCCGGGAAGCGAGGAGAGAAGAACTCTCCGAAGGCTGTTTCCTAATGTCATGCCATACCCGGTATACAATCCTTCCACGTGAAAAACACCGACAGTATTACTTTCGGAAACTTTTTTAATAGAAACGGTTTCGCTTAAATGTGAATATTTCATATAGGTATTATTAAAATTATCGCGAATAAAATTGCCCCACCAAAGCCAAATCAAACGGAAACTGTCTGTCTTCCGACGATGGAATTCCCGCGCACTCGACCCTCAAACGCTCCGAATCAACTTTTAACCACGAAGGAGCCGTACTCTTTTTCAAGCGCTCCCCCAATTCTAAAAAGAGTTTTGAAGATCGCGATTCTTCACGAACGGAAATAACATCCCCTACCTTAACATGATACGAAGAAATTGTCATCTTCTTCCCATTTACGGTTATGTGCCCGTGGGAAACCATCTGACGGGCGATACGGGGAGATTCGGCGTATCCCGAAAGAAACGTGACATAATCAAGGCGTCCAAGAAGAGTGTCTATAATCTTTTCCTTGGATTCTTTAAAAATGGACCTCATCTGATTGTTGGTAAGACCGAAGGATATTTGAATCTTCTGTTTCTCCTTCAATTGCTTCGCGTACTCTGAAATGCCTCGCTTGCGTTTCTGGCCGTGCTGTCCGGGACCATACGGTTTTTTGAGAAGGGCGGACTTCGGAGAATTAGAACGCCGCGCTTTCAAAAAAAGCGGAGTTCCCAATGATCGTTCTACCTTTTCTTTTATCTGTCTTCTCATGATTTAGATTCTTCTGGGTTTCCTGGGACGCGGACCGTTATGAGGAACGGGAGTCACGTCCTTAATGGAAAGAATGTCAAATCCCCGAGCGGCAAGGGATCGAACGGCCGAATCCCTTCCTTTTCCCACGCCCCGCACGAATATGTTAATACGCGAGGGACCCGATCGTTTGACTTTTTCGGCAATCGCTTCAGCGACCTTTGACGCCGCGAAGGGCGTTGCTTTCTTGGGACCATTAAATCCGATAGATCCGGCGGAAAGCCATGTGACAACATTTCCCTTCGAGTCTGTAACGGTAATAATGGTGTTATTGAACGATGCCTGAATATATACTCTCCCCTCTTCAATACGGGAAGATTTTGAAACCTGTCCGCTTTTTTGAGCGACAATGTTAGACGTCTTTTCAGACTCTTTAATAACTTCATCCTGTGATTTTTTAATTACTTTTTTCTTTCCCATATGATTATTTCAATTCAACTTTCCTCTTTCCGCTTCCCGCGGTTTTCCTGGTATTTCCGCGCACGGTTCGAGAATTAGTTTTCGTTCGCTGACCTCGAACCGGGAGTTTGCGCGCGTGACGGACGCCCCGATACGCCTTTATATCCTTCAAACGATTAATGTTTTGCCTTATAACCTGACGAAGTTCTCCTTCAACTTTAATATGTTTTTCAACATAGGACTGAATTTTGTTTACTTCCTCGGACGTGAGATCTTTGGTTCTCTTTGACCTCTCAATCTTCGCGCTATCAAGAATGACTCCCGCGAGCGATCTGCCGATACCGTAAACATAAGCAAGCGAGATATCAATCCGCTTTTCATCCGGTATGGTTGTTCCTACGATTCTCATAATTATTATCCTTGTCGTTGTTTATGTTTTTTATTCTTGCAAATGACGTATACCCGCCCCTTTCTACGGACGGTTTTACAACTCTTGCATATTTTTTTAACCGACGCTCTGACTTTCATACAATAGGTTATAACCTCCGTACAATTCTTCCTCGACGATCATCATAGGGAGTCATCTCCACCACTACCCTATCACCCGGTATCACTCTGATCCTATGAATCTTCATCTTTCCTCCCAAATGAGCCAAAACTTCTTGTTTTTCTTCTCCATCAAGAAGCACCCTGAAAAGGAGACCGGGAAGGGCTTCATGCACGACACCCTCAACCTTTCGTACCTGTGAATCTGAATGCATTAATAATAGAGGTAAACGAGTTCCATTATATGAAAGGATGTATAAAAAGTCAAATAAAACTACTCAAAGGTAAGGGTAACCCTGTTCGCGTTCGTGGGAACGGTATGAACCCAAAAGGGCCATAACGAAATATTGGCTTTCTGAAGACCCGGAAGCGCGAAAACAGTTTTCTTGAGATCTTCCTCGGAAAGTCCCAGAATACGTTTCAAAAACCCATCTTTATCAACATGCTCTTCAAAAACAACCGTTCCCGTTGCATTAAAAAGCTCGGTCCCTAGATCAAGATTAACTTTAGGGGGCGAGTAGGTAAGGGTGAAGGTAGAAACATCAAGCGTCTCTCCTCCTGAAGGTCTTATCTTCTCCCTAATGGCGTCTTTCAGCGTTCCTTCGTCAAAAACCATTTGTTTCATGCTCGCCTCGCCAAATAAATTAAAGGCCGAGGGATTATTTTTCGAGGGTTGGATATCTTGTTTGTCGAGAACAAAGGATGATGCTCCCGAAAGAAGGGTATATTTCCCCGACATCAAAACCGCCATCTCTCCTTCAAGAGCTTCTTTGAGAGCTGACGAGATCGCTTCCTCCGCCGCGTGGGTATCTTTTCCAAGAACCGGCCGTTCTCCAACAAAGCCTCCGGTCATGGGTTTGGTTGATTCAGCGTAAAAACCGTTATATTTATCACTTCCCTTAAATCCAGGAATAGTCCAGAGCTTCGCGGGAGGAATATTATATTCCTCTCCCGCTTTGTCAGCCGTAACAGAAACCTCAATGGATGAGGGAATAAGACGCTTGTTCACGACCTTGCCTCCGGGAATCGTTGTCGCCTTATCAAGTCTAAACACCTTTCCATCAGGAGAAACAAACCTTGTCGTGGCGACAATTTTTTGGGGAGCCGAACTATACGCGTTATACACTAGAAGATTCCCCGTCGCCTTTGTTTCAACGCGCTCCGTACTCGTTGACGTGAAAGGAATTTCAAGGTTCCTATGAGCCGTGAAAAGCTCTCCGGGAATAGCAAGTCCGGTTTTTGTACTCGTCACTTCCGATATCTTGCTTGAAACGGCTATGGTTTCATTAAAATCAACGGGTATCTTTTTAAGAGATATCACGATCGTCGCTTTGGGAAGAGCGTAATAGAGTCCCGCGGCGACTCCCAAAAAAACAAGCACGATGATTCCTAAAAAAAGAAAAAACCGCTTGCTTCCCTTTTTGCGTTCATAAGAGCGCTCAAATCTAAAATCTTCCCGAGTTTCTTCCGTTTCATCAATACGGCTTTCTTCTTTGGGAGTGCCCTGAACCGCGGGATGATGTTTCTCGCGCACGTAAGAAAAAAAGTCGGGAAAGGTTTTTTCTTTTTCCTCCAATCGGATTTCTCTTTTAGGAGTAATATCCATAAAAGGACGCTTGTGAGAACTAAGAGATACGTTTATAACGGAAATACCCGCTTCTTCGGCGCGCTTTAGAACCAGAGCATCTTTGGATTCAACGGCAAGTTCTTTGTTTTTCTTTTCAGCGACTCTTTTTATCTCTCCAAAATCCTCGGAAGAAAAAATAAAAGAATCCTCGGGGATTCTGAGAATAAGGCGTTTTGATTTTTCCGCGGCTATGCGTTTAGAAATATCATCCACGGATTCTCCTTCTTGAAGAAAAAGTTTCTTTTGTAAAACGCTCATATGAACCTAATCATATCATAAATCGGCTATATAATCTCAAGCTCTTTCAAAAAAGATTCATATCCCAAAAGAACTTCCCGCGCTTGGGATTCTTTGAGCGTGAACCCCGGAGTATGAACGAGCATGTTTCGTATGCGATGGACGCGCCATACGGTATTGAGTGTCGTGATTTCCTGAGGATCAAGCTGATCAAGCTTCTCTTTCATGGTATCTCCCTCGAGTCCCATGCGAGAGAGAAGGGTGTCTATAAACGTATCGGCTTCGATAATGGCGAGAGAATAGGATTGAGGAGGATGGAGGACCGATTTTTCCATAATATCCTTCCATCGTTTCTTGAGTTCTTTGTCTTCCTTCAAAGCCACGCGTTTGTCAAAATAACTTCTTGAAGTTTTAAACTTGGGCCTCATGGAAAGCGCGCGATACACGAAAAAACAAAGAAGGATAAAAAATACAACGTCAAGAAAAATAAAAATAGCCCGAGCCTCCTCTAATAGGTTTTTCCAAGGAAGGGTCTCTATGGCGCGAATAATATCCATGGGATTATGTGAACTTTTCAATTTCCTTCTCTTCTCCGAAAATATCGAGTCCGGACTGGGGTCCCGTTTTTCTGCTTTCAACCCGCTTCATGTGGGGAGCCGTGAGAACAAGCGAGGCGGGAGGATGAAATAAGGTAGCGAGGGATTCGATATTGATAATAAACTTCTTGGAAGCGAAATTAAAAGCCAAAAGATATGAAGAAAGGAGTTTTCCAACCCAGCTTTCGGGAGGAAGCGTTCTGTTTCTCAAGTTATGGAAGAAAAGTTCTTTGCGATAATTCGTTCTTTTGCCCTTCATAAAAAATTTGAACCCGCTGATTCCGGTTCCCGCGTCAGAATTCGATTTGAAACTGTTAAACGCGGGAGAGCTGTATTGGTTAAACGCGCCCGAAATTCCGCTCTTCACGTATCCATCGGCAAACATGGTTCGGGGAGAAGAATAGAAAACTCTGATAATACTCTCAAAGGCGGGCTTTGAAAGATTTTTCTCAACCTCTTTCAAAGATTCTTCTTTCCCGGGAGAATGAACGGGAACGGATTTTTTGTCCTCCCCCTTTCCCACATCAACAACCTTGGGAGTCCTGAGTTCGGCAACAAAATCTTCCCATTCGTCAGCCCACTTGGAATCCGCGGGTTGCGCGAGAATATGAATTCCCACAATTTCTCCCTGCCGAACCTTCCCTAAAATCTCAAGCATGTTGGAGATGGGGTCGATTTGTTTTGCCTCGCTGTCATTTTCAAAATGAGTATACGTTTTGATGGGATACGCGGCCTCGCGGGCGAGAATATATTCCGTTCCCCATAACTCACCTCCTTGATCGTAAAGCTCTCCGAAACTCTTGGGAAGCGCGTCCATATAGTCGTTCACCTCGACTAATTCAACATCGGTATAGTATGAAAAAAATGCCGCCTCAAGAACGTTTTTGCTCTCCTCGGGCGTTCGCGCGAAGAAACGCATCTTTCCCCCAAAACTCACGAGCTCAAACGAAAACCAGAGAGGGACTTTGCCTTTAATATATCTATCACCCACTGATCGAGGAGCGCTTCTCAATGATTGGAGCGTAGAGAGAATCTGTTCCATGGATTTTGGGCTCTTCTCCATCTCCCGCGGTATGTGAAGTTCAAAAAGCACGGTTGATATCCCTCGCTTAAATCGTTCCTGGCGAACATGTAAGATCACGGCTCGAAGAAGAAAAAAAAGAGGGGAACAAATCCAAAACCACCAGGTAAGAGACATGAAAGAAAGGATGGCGGCCCAAAGATCGTTCACGGCAAAAATAGGAATAACAATTGCCGTGGCGATGAAAAATAAAAAAAACCAGGATTCTTCCTTTTTAAAAAACTCTTCCACGAAAACGACTATGTGATTAAGAAAATCCTTAAGCATACGGGAATGGTGGCGACTCAAAAACGCACATCCCTATTATAGCGCAAATACAAAAGCTCCGCTTATGCCTCCTTGACGTGGTACCTTCCATCATCGAGTTTTTTGAAATGACGGCGGTTTTGAAGACTCAAGAGAATGGTATTGTGTTTCAAAAACCTCTGTTGATTTACGAGAGAAACAACCCTGTCAGCCTGAAGAGGCCCGTGCTTTTTCAAAAGACGGACAATGACTTCTTTTACCGTCCCAGGCTCAAATCCCTGTTCGCTAAGACCATACATGCCACGCCCCACGAGAACAAACCTCCCGTCTTTGATGAGTTCGTTATGCACGGTTTGAATATGCGCGGGACGTTTATCAATTCCGTATTGAGAAATATATCTCGCGATATCTTGAAAATGAAGGGGCTTGCCGTGTTTTTTAAGCGTGAGGTACGCTTTGTCGCGAATCGTCTTAGGTTCAATTTCGGGCCAACTTTTCAACCCAAAATCTCCGAACACGTTTTTCCCGAAATGTTTCGGGATAGAGAGAAAATGATAGGAAGCGAAATCGGGAAATTCTTTGAGATGCGCTTTTTCATTTAAAATCTTTTCACGCTTCGTCGTTTTGAAAAACTGCGTAACTTTTTTGACAAAATCCATGAAATTCTTTTTCGCGGCTTCATCAACATACCAAAAATCATGCGTCGCGTCATTTTCTTTATGATACAAAGGTTGTTTTGCCGTATGAAAAAGAAACGTGAGTTTCTGTTCAAGATTTTTAACATTGGAATTGGAAAAGAATTTCTGCTTCAGATCTTCCATGAATTCATCGTGTTTTCGAACACCTCCGCATTCGGAAAGATACTGGGTTACCGTATTCAAGAAATCTTGAATCCCTTCCTCAACCGTCTTGCTTAACTTCTTCATGGCGTGTTCCTCAATTTGACGAACGCGCTCGCGGGTAATATTCAATTCATTGCCAATTTCTTGGAGTGTTATCCGCTTTCCGTTTTTAATGCCAAAACGCCCAAAAATCACCTTCTTTTGTTTGGGTGTAAAATCCGCGAAAAGTTTTTCTATAAATTGATCGATATTAATCATATAGTCTGGAAGTCATGATAGCACAGGACTTAAAAACAGTCAACTTTTTACTTATCCACCGACCTGCCCGCGAGATATAAAAGAGGACTCGCTATAAATATGGAGGAATACGTTCCGAAAACGGTTCCCACGAGAATCGTCAAAATGAAGAAGAACAAGGATGGGGGGCCGAATATAAGGAGAGCGACCAAAACAAGAATCAGGGTTAGTGAGGTATTAATGGAGCGGGCAAAGGTTTCGTGAACGCTCTTGTCAATGATATCCCCAAGGGACATTTAGATC
>JAKALF010000036.1 GCA_021813265.1 bacterium | reverse complement strand
TTTCTTCCTTATCAATCCCGAAAAGTTCTCCGCAAAAACGAAGAAATTCTATTCCCCTAAGACGGTCATAAAAATAGGGAGACTCGGGCATGAACCCTATACGCTCCCTAGTTTTTTCTTCTAAGGGTGATGCTTCCTCTATCAAAACCTTTCCGGATGTCGGGATAAGAAGACCGACGGCCATTTTCATGGTCGTTGTCTTTCCCGCTCCATTCTGACCTAAAAAACCAAAAACACTCCCTTTGGATATGGAAAAAGAAAGATCGGAAACCACCTGCTCATTTCCATATTGTTTTGTGAGATTCAACAGTTCAATCATTCTGTATGTCTATTATACGGCGTAAAGACATGGCGTTCAAATAGTGTATAATTACAATATGGAAAATATCTACATCCCCGAACCAAAGCTTGCTCGTTTTCTTTTTTCGGATACCCGTATCGCTTTTCTCTGGCTTCTGATTCGCTTGTATGTGGGATACCAATGGATAGAGGCGGGTATCTCAAAATTTCAAAACGCCGCGTGGATTGGTTCCGATTCCGGTAAAGCTCTCAGAGGGTTTGTTTTGGGAGCGCTTCAAAAAACGGGCGGCCTTCATCCTGACGTTCAAGGATGGTACGCGATGTTTTTAGAAAACATCGTTCTCCCCCATGTCTCGCTCTTTTCTTATCTCGTTACCTTTGGAGAAATAGCGATAGGAGCGGCGCTTATCTTGGGCGTTTTCACGGGAATAGCCGCGTTCTTCGGATCATTTCTTAATATGAATTTTCTTCTTGCGGGAGCGTTGAGTATAAATCCCGTTCTTTTTTTTCTCGAACTATTCTTGATCCTCGCATGGAGAATCTCGGGATGGTATGGAATAGATCGATGGCTTCTTCCGCGTCTTGGAACTCCGTGGAAACCGGGAACCTTGTTTCAAAAGAAATAAAAAATACCGCGAATGTATATTCGCGGTTAATCCATAAATCCCTTAATTCGGATTCCCTTCCCCTTCGTGTCATGCTTTATTCCCAAAATAAAGCATGTAATTATCACGATAAAAAGGGCGAGAAGTTTCAATCCGAAACTAAATGAATTTTCATAAGGACCTATGATATTTGAAATAACAGATCCTAATGAAATAAGAATAAAAAAGAATCCGAGAGATTTATATTTAAAAAATATAAAAACTCCCAGAACCAACCCAAAAACTTCTAGCAAATTCATATTTTTTCTCCTAATTACTAGTTTATACCATACACTATAAATCAAAAATCTGTCAATAGATAAAAATCCCTAAGTGCCGTATAATAGTCTAAATGAAAAAATTTTTGAGAAGTTTAAAACACGCGTTTCGCGGAATAACCATTGTTTCAAGAGAAGAACGTAATTTTCAGATTCAGCTCGCTATAGCTATTTTACTTATCATCTTTATGATCATTTCCGACTTTTCCGCCATGGAAGTCGCGATGATAATCCTCGCTATAGTATCCGTTCTTGGAAGTGAAATGATAAATACTGCTATAGAGAATACGTTAAATAAACTTCATCCGGAACATGACACGGCGGTTGGAAAAATAAAAGATATCTCCGCGGGATTCGTTTTTATCGTCTCTTTCGGCTCGTTTCTCGTCGGAATGATTATTTTTATTTCCCATTTTTTCTAATACCCCATGATTTTTTTGGTTGGCATAGCGGCGTTTCTTTCAACTCTTCTGGGGGGTCTTTTCGCGCTTAAAATTAAAGACAAACTCCACTTGATTTTAGGATTCAGCGCGGGAGCTATTATAGGGGTCTCCTTTTTTGATTTGCTTCCCGAAGCTCTTAAACTCACGGAACATTATTTCCCTATTCCCTTTATCACGACTATCATAGCGTTAGGATTTATGGCTTATATGGTTCTCGATAGAACCATTTTCCTTCACTCCCATCATGAACATGGCGTTGATTGTGAAACGTGTAAAAACAAAAGAGGAATATTGGGGGCGGGAAGCCTTTCATTCCATAGTCTTCTTGATGGTATGGCAATGGGATTCGCGTTTCATGTCTCTTTTACCGTCGGAATAATTGTCGCGGTAGCCGTGCTCGCGCACGATTTCTCGGATGGAATTAATACGGTAACGATGATTTTAAAAAATAAAGGAAAACAAGAACAGGCGCTTCGCTGGCTTTGGGTTGACGCCATAGCTCCCGTTTTAGGGATAAGTATGACGTTTCTATTTTCCCTCTCCGGACCTTCTCTTGGAATTCTCCTCGCCCTATTTTGCGGATTTTTCCTGTATATGGGAGCAAGCGACCTCCTTCCGGAAAGCCATCATTCTCATCCGACATATTGGACAACTCTTATGACCATTTTGGGAATGCTGGTCCTCTATGGCGCTATACAGCTCGCTGGGGTATAATATACGCGTTATGGAAAAAAATAATTATATCGTCCCCGTTTCTATTCTCATCGCCGGTCTCATCATAGCCGGTTCGGTCGTCTACTATGCCGAGCGTTCTCAAACAAATTCTCCCAAAACTCCAAGTAATGACGCCGCCCCAACCACTATTTCGGCTGATATAAAAAATATCAATACCGATGGAGAAGCATATATCGGAGAAAAAAACGCTCCCGTTGTCATGGCGTATTGGTTTGATTTTCAATGTCCTTTTTGCAAACGATTTGAAGAAAATACTCTCCCGGCACTCGTTGAAAAATACGTGAAAACCGGAAAATTAAAAATCGTCTTCAAAGATTTACAATTTCTTGGTTCTGATTCAATCACAGCGGGTCTTGCAAAACGTGCTGTCTGGGAAACCGCCCCTAAACACTATTTCGAATGGCAAACCGCGATGTTTAACAAACAAGACGGCGAAAACACGGGGTGGGGAAATAAAAAAGATATTATAAATCTCATTAAAACGATTCCCGGATTGGACGCTCAAAAAATCTCAACCCTTATGGACGAAAAGAAACAAGAATATCAGAATAAGATGAATGCCGATGAGACTGAAATCGCGAAAATAGATCCTCGCGCGGGAACTCCCGCTTTTGTCATAGGGAAACAATACATATCGGGAGCGCAGCCTATACAGGTATTTGTAAACGTGATAGAAAAAGAACTGAGTAAGTAAAAAAACAAAGCGGCTATGCAGCCGCTTTTTTAATTATTTTGATAAACTTTTCCCTATCGAGAGGCTTGAGAAAAACAGCATGAAAATCCGCTAAAGAAACATCGTCCGTTCTTGTAAAAGATGATGATATCCCTATCACAGGAATACGGCTGTTTTTCTTTTTTACCTCCCTAAAAATCTGAAATCCGTCAATCCGTGGCATACAGATATCCGTAACCACAAGATCAAAATCTTTCTCCCGTATTTTTTTTATCGCTTCTGACGGGTCGTTTTCAGATTCCACTTCAAATCCTTCCTTTTTTAACATGGGAGACAGAATTTTAAGGGAAAGATTGTCGTCATCAACCAAAAAAATTTTCAAATTTCCTCCTTGTTTTTCCATATAGAAAGATACCATAATGTTTTTAAAAGTCAATTTTTAAAAAGCACCCGAATGGGTGCCTCTCTTTTATTTTATGTTTACCTTCTTTCTTCCATTCTTTTTCCCTTGCGTCCATTTTCTCATAAAGGAGGAAAAGAAAGGCATGGCGTGGAGTTTTTCAATAACCATTTCAATGTGTTCTGTTATCTCTCCCGACGCTTTATCTATGTTCTCCGATATATGCCCGATATGGCGGGCGATCGATGCTGTATAGTATCCGACCATGAATATCATAAGAGCGAGAATGATAAAAAAGATCGCTCCTCCAACAAAAAACACTATCTGTGCAAAAAATAATATATCCATGAAAACTATTATAGCATAGTCGTTATAATATCTTTCACTTCCTTAGTATTTTTTGCCTTCATACAAACCATACGCAATTCTTTCGCTCCATCAAATCCGTGAATGTACGCTTTATAATGTTTCTTCATGATATCAAAGTTTTTTAGCCATCTTTCCCCTTTCTTATCATAGAAAGTCTTCTCAAAAAGCTCCGTGTGTTCAATCATAACCCGCAATCGTTCCATAACGGAAATCTCTTTCACCTCTCTATTAAAAAGCCAGGGATTTCCGAATATTCCTCTTCCTATCATCACTCCGTCAACCCCGGTTTCCCGTACGCGCTCTTCCGCTTCTTCTAGAGTTTCCACGTCTCCGTTCCCTATAATAAGAGTTTTGGATCGTGAGAGATCATGCGTTTTAGCTATGCTTACGGCCTCGGCGATGACATCCCAGCGCGCGGGGACTTTAGACATCTCTTTTCTCGTGCGGGCGTGGATAGTTATAGCCGCTGGTTCCGTCTCCAAAAGACGAGGTAACCATTCTGAAACGGTGTTTTTAGTATCCCCAATCCGTGTTTTTATCGAAACAGGAAGACCTCCGGCTCCTCGTTTTGTTTCCGAGACAACTTCTTGAGCAAGATCAGGGGTTCGTATAAGACCTATCCCCGCTCCCTGCATCACCACGTTTTTCTGAGGACATCCCATATTGATATCGATTCCGTTAAATCCCAGTTCCCGAGCAAGGCAGGCGCATTCGTAAAAATGTTTTGGGGTGGAACCAAAAAATTGCGCCACTATGGGACGCTCCGATTTATCAAATTTTAAATCCATAAGAAGATTATCCCTTCCCTTTGAACAAAGGCCGTCACATGAAACAAACTCAGTCCACATAACGTCGGGCTTGCCGTATTTCGCGATGATTTTTCTGAACACGGAATCAGTCACATCCGCCATGGGAGCCAAGGCCATAATGGGTTTTTTTAATTCTTTCCAAAAACCTGTCACCATGATTTCTCTTTTTGAATAGCGCGTAATATTTTTCTGACTTCCTCAAGGGAATCCGCGTCTTCCAATGAAACACTGACCACGTTGGGGTTTAGCGTTTTAAGACGCGCTATTTTTTCTCCTTTCTCTTTTGGGGTAACGAGATCTGTTTTGGTAAAAATAATAAATTCCCGTTTTTCTAAAAGATTTTTGTTCCACGCTTTTAATTCATTTCTAATAATGGCGTAATCTCTTTTCACGTCATTTGATTCTGAAGAGATAAGATGAAAGAGAATTTTTGTGCGTTCAATATGCCTCAAAAATTTTAACCCCAGTCCTTTTCCCCACGATGCTCCTTCAATGAGGCCTGGAATGTCGGCGAGTATGAGGTCATAATGCGCCCCTAAGTTTGGTTCTAAAGTCGTAAAAGCGTAATTAGCTGTTTTTACCTTTGCATTGGTTAAGGCATTTAAAAGGCTTGATTTTCCGGCATTAGGAAGACCGATAAGTCCGACATCAGCGATAAGTTTCAATTCAAAACGAACAGTATGTTCTTCTCCCGGTAATCCCCCTTGGGCTTGTTTGGGGGTTGTGTTTCGAGATGATCTAAAATGAAAGTTTCCCTTTCCTCCGATACCTCCCTTCGCGATGAGAACAGTTTCTCCAATATTTAACATTTCCTTGTCTTCATGAGTGTCAAGATTATGAATAATCGTACCTACGGGAATTTTAAGAATAATATCTGGGCTATCAGGTCCATCGGAAAACTGACCCTTCCCGGGAGCTCCGTGTTTTGCTTGTATTTCTTTTTTAAAACGAAATTGTTTTAAGGCGGAAAGATCGGAAACTCCTATGGCAAAAATACTCCCTCCCCTTCCTCGACTTCCCCCCGCGGGTCCTAGAGACATGAGATTTTTATTAAACGCGACGGCTCCCTTGCCGCCGTTCCCCGCTTTCACGATTATGGTTACATCGTCAATAATCATAGATATACTTCTATGCTACACTTAAACTATCTCTATGAGCAAACAACTTTCATTTGATGAATTTCTCAAAGAAGCTGTATTTTCCGTCAGTGAGTTTTTAGATTATGTTAATACGTTTCTTAACTCCCGAAAAGTTTCCGTTCAAGGAGAAGTTACGGGAGCCAAT
>JAKALF010000035.1 GCA_021813265.1 bacterium | reverse complement strand
CTCAGGGATCGTAAGATGAGAATAAGCATCCAAAGAAACAAACGCTGTAATAACGTTATTAGGCCCGCCAAGATAACGCTCAAGAGTCGAGTGAAGATCGGGGGGTCCGATAGAGACCGTTGGAATGACGTTAAGAAATTTGTTTTTCCCTATACTCTCAGCCAGAAGATGACGATACCACTTTCCAAGGTTTTCTAAATAAGGAGAAAAGAGGAACATATCAAAAACATCCTTTCCCGCTTTCATGGAAAGAAATTGGATTATAGCAAAAAGAGCAGATGGATTTTTAAAGATATCCTGAGAAAGGCACGCCGTTCTCATATCCCGAGCTCCTCTACAAAATTTTAAACTGTCAAACAAAAAGGAAAGCGGTAAAAGTCCCACGGCGGAAAAAATGGAGTACCTTCCTGTTAGAACGTTAGGAATTTCCACGCACAAAAGATCGCTTTGAGAAGCGAGTTCCCAAAGAGGAGAATGTTTTTCGGTTATACAAACTATTCTTTTTTTATAATCCTTAAAACGACTAATATGAGAAATGATAAAACTCGCGTTAGCGAGCGTTTCGGTAGTTTTTCCCGATTTACTTACCACGCAAATTAAAAATTCATCCCTAGCGGAAAGTCCGTCTAACGCATCTGATATGTCTTTTATCTCATCAGAATCGCATGTTTCGGCAAAGAGCATGATGGGATACGCGCGACCTCTTTTTAAGGCGTGGTATACCGCCTTTGTTCCCAAGCTGGATCCTCCAATACCTATAACGACAAGATATTTGAGATAAGGGGAGATAAGATCGTGTCGTAACGTTTTTATTTTTTTGAGAAGATCCTCGTCGTCCGGTATATACACAAAACTTTCTGGAACCTCATACGCCCTTGAATCGAGGGCATCTCGCATTTTCTTTGAAACTTGTTTAATAGATTCATCAAACTGCGCCATATCATGTCCTTCAATAAAACTATTTTCGTAAAGAAATTTCATGGAATACTATTCTCTTCTCATAGGGGCGTTTTTTATCATCTTAAGGATAGTTTCTTCATCATCCGTAATGGTATAGAGGTCAAAATCGCTTTTACTCACGGTACTATGGCGCTCATAAAGCATGTCCCTAAGAAATGAATCCAAGGGTTTCCAATAATCACTACCCACGAGCATAATGGGAATACGGGGTATTTTGTGAGTTTGAGACAACGTCACGATTTCAAAAAATTCATCCAACGTTCCGAATCCTCCGGGAAAATACAGGTAGGCTTCCGCTGAATATGAAAGGCAAACCTTTCTGCTGAAAAAATAGTGGAAACTTACAAAATCGTCCACATAAGGGTTGATAATCTGTTCTTCGGGAAGTTCTATACCAAACGCGAGAGATCTTCCACCGGCTTCTCTCGCTCCTCGGTTGGCGGCTTCCATGATCCCCGGACCTCCTCCTGTAACAACAGCAAATCCGAGCTTTGAAATTTTATAGGCAATACTATGGGCCTTTTTGTAATGAGGGTTATCTTCAGAAAATCTAGCTGAACCAAAAAACGTGACTGATTTTTGATATTGTTCCGTAAACGAAAGTCCTCTTGAAAATTCTTGGGTTATAAGAGAAACTCGACGATCGGCCTCCTCCTTTATTTCCTTCCCGCTTAGGGGTTGTATATTAGCGTGCGCTGAGGGAATATTGATGCGTTTTTTTTCGTTCATATTAAAAATTATACCATATCTATGACGGTTTTCATTAATACTTGATATGATATAATACTTATAAAGGTCGCTTTAACAATATTAAAACGTCATGAAAAATCTCCATATGGTCACCTTTATTCTCCTCGTGATTGGTGGCCTCAACTGGCTTGTCTTGGCTCTTTTTAACTGGGACATTAGCCAACTTTTTGGCGGACAGGATGCCGTTGTTTCTCAAGTTATTTATATCCTGGTTGGACTATCAGCTCTTTTTGAGATTTTCACTCATAAGGATAATTGCAAGAACTGCGCGCCCGACAAGACGGCACAACCCCAGATGTAGCTTTTAAAAACATAAAATCCCCGAACTATCGGGGATTTTATGTTATATGAATTCCTAAAGACTTCTATCACACACATCACATCCGTCACACGGAATATATTCCAATTTTTCTCCGAAGTATTGCAAAAGCATCTTACGTCTGCAAACATTTGCCGTACAAAAGGTAACCATAGTATCTAATTGCGTCTGAGCAATAATTCGTTGATGGGTGTGTCTCTTTTTCGTAATGAAAAATTCATGTTTTATTTTATCAGCATAGCTAAAAAAGAGAACGCAATCCGCGGGAAGTCCGTCTCTCCCCGCTCGTCCCGTTTCTTGATAATACCCTTCAATGTTTTTAGGAAGATCGTAGTGAATGACGAAACGGATATCCGATTTATCAATCCCCATACCGAATGCTATCGTTGCCACGATAATCTGGGATTCTCCGTTCATAAAACGTTCTTGATTATTAGTCCGTTCTTTTTGAGACATGCCCGCATGATATGGAAGAGCTTCAATGCCATCCGCAAGCAAATGATCGGCCATTCTATCAACCGCAGCTCGGCTATGGCAATAAATGATACCCGATTGTTTCGGATGATCTTCTATATAATTCACGATTTGAGGATAAGCCTCCTGTTTGGGATAGACGTAATAGGAAAGATTTTTACGATTAAAGCTTCCAACGTACACACCGGGATTTTTAAAACCCAACTGACATATGATGTCTTCTTTTACTTTCCGGGTTGCTGTCGCGGTAAGGGCAACCATCGGAGCTTTCGGAAACATCGTACGAAGCATGTTCAATTTCCGATATTCAGGACGAAAATCATGACCCCATTCCGAAATACAATGAGCCTCGTCAATGGCAATAAGAGAAACATTAAGACGCTCCAGAAACTCGGAAAATCCCTCATGAAGAAGACGTTCGGGCGCGACATACAAAAGTTTTATCTCTCCATATAAAACCTTTTTCTTTATTTCCCGGGTTTCCCCGACGCCTTGGCTGCTATTTAAATATGCCGCGGGAATGCCATTTTCGGAAAGACCGGCTACTTGATCTTTCATGAGAGAAATAAGAGGCGAAACAACAATAGTTATTCCCGGAAACATGAGCGCGGGAAGTTGGTAACAAAGAGACTTTCCTCCTCCCGTAGGGAGCAAAACCAAAACGTCCTTTTTTTGAAGGACGTCAGAGATAGCTTCTTGTTGTAACGGCAAAAACCTATCAAACTGAAAATGTTTTTTTAAAACGTCAACCATACTTATGTTCTCAAATATCTTCTGATGGCGATGGAGCTTGAAATAATACCAACCCCCACGCAAAACGCGAGTTGATAAAAGAGAAGTTGCCATATTGAAGCGCTAAAATACGACGAAAGATTGATTTCGGGAATAAAGTTATTGATATATGGGGAAAGAAAATTAATAATGGGAATTAAAATAATAAAACTGATGATGGCGGAAATGATACCGTATAACACGCCTTCAACAACATAGGGTCCTTGGATAAACTTGTTGGACGCCCCCACAAGACGCATAATTCCAATTTGGTCGCTGTTTGAAAAAATAGCGAGACGTATGGTATTGAAGGTAACCATAACAGCAAGGAAAGAAAGGAATACCGTGAGCGTGATGCCGGTATTTTTAAGAGTATCAATAAGCGCTATGAGACGCTCAATAACAACCTGATTTTGAGCGTACGTCACCTTTTCAATCTGGTCTTTCAAATTCTGATTTTGAAGATAATTGGCGATCGTTTTATATTCATGGGGATCTTTTGCTTTGATATTAAGCGACGCGAGAAGCGGATTTGAATTAAGTTCATTTAAGGCTTGGGTAATAGCGTCTTCACTTTGGTGCCGAGCTTTAAAATCATCGAGAGCTTGCTCACGGGATATATAATCAACGCTTTTTACTTCACTCAAGTTTTCTAAAGAGCGTTTTATGCTTAAAATGGAATCTTCCGCTACATTGCTTTTAAAATACACGCTTATGTCAATTTTATCCTGAATAGATTGAATAGCGCTCTTCCCCACAACATTGAAAATAATAAGTCCTTCAAAAACCAGGGCGGCAAGAATCATAATACTGACTGTAGAGACCGAAAGCCAACCATTTCTCAAAAAAGCTTGAATTCCGTATTTTATAATTCGTGAAAGCGTAACCATATATTATCCTATTAAAAATCTTCCATTAGCTTCATCCCGAATGACTTGCCCGTTTTCAAGGGTGACAACGCGTTGGCCCAAGGTATTAATAACTTCTTTGTCATGGGTCGCTAATATAACCGTGCTTCCCAATTCATTGATTTTCGTCAAAATCTTTATGACTTCCCAGGTATTCAAAGGATCAAGATTCCCCGTAGGTTCATCGGCGATAATAAGATCGGGTCTATTTATCATAGCACGAGCGATCGCGACGCGCTGACGCTCCCCTCCTGAAAGTTCGGTCGGAAAATTATTCGTCTTTTCTTTCAATCCTACCATTTCCAAAACCTGGGGAACAAACTCATTGATCTCCTTTTGAGGTCTTCCCGCGACTTCAAGGGCAAACGCGACATTTTCAAAAACTGTTTTCTTCGCGAGAAGTCTAAAATCTTGGAAAATGACGCCCACATGACGTCTAAATTCAGGAAGTTCATCGGACTTAAGTTTATTTACCTCATACGAACCAAAAAAAATCTGACCCTTTGTCGGCTTTTCTTCTCCAATTAAAAGACGGACAACGGTAGATTTGCCCGCTCCGGATTTTCCCACTACCGAAACAAACTCTCCGGGTTGGACTTTAAAGCTTACCTTATCAAGGGCTACAAGATTATGGTTATAAACTTTGGAAACGTTTTGAAAAATAATCATATGAATCAGTATAAAAGCCTCTCTTGTTCTCAAGGAAGCCTATGTATATAGTGTATCAAAAAAAAGCGCCATACTCAATTATATGCACAAAAGATCTAAATCTCCCTTTAAAACCCCCTCAACATTACTCATCTTCTTCCCCGTACGGTTATCTTTTACCTGTTTGTAAGGATGCAAAACATATGATCTGATTTCATGACCCCATTCCGGCTTCACGTTAGTTTTTAGATTAGCTATTTCTTTTTCGTGACGCTCTTCCATAAGGGAAACGAGTTTCGCCTTTAAAAGTCTCATGGCCTTTTCTCTATTTGCGGCTTGGGAACGTTCCGCTTGGGCCGACACGACAATACCCGTGGGAATATGAACAACACGCACGGCGGTTTCAACCTTGTTAACATTTTGCCCTCCCGGCCCCCCTGAACGAAAAAAATCAATCTTAAGATCTTTTTCAGGAATGGAAATATGTTTAGCCTCCACAATTTCAGGAAGAACTTCAACAAGGGCAAATGAGGTGTGACGAAGTTTTTTCGCGTCAAAAGGAGATATGCGAATAAGACGATGAACGCCAGACTCTGATTTTAATCTGATATACGATCCCTCTCCCTTTACTTCAATGGTATTATCACTCACTTTTTCAGCTTTCCAGTTTCGTTTTTCCGCATATTTTATGTACATAAAAAGAAGCATCTGTGCCCAATCTTTAGCGTCATCACCTCCGGCTCCCGCGTATATGGCTATAAACGTGGTATTTGAATTAAGCATTTCAAACTTACTTTACCAAAAATCCGTGGACGAGGAAAGCCTTACCACATCCTTCCTTCCGCCGCGTCTTCGCTTTGCCTCTTGACTCAATTGCTTTAGTTTGCTAAAGTGGGGGTATGGACTGGAAAAGCAAGGAAAATAAGAGGTTAATCCAAGCAATCTTGGCTCTCAAAACAGATGACGAGGCCAGGCGATTTTTGCGTGATTTAATGACCAAAAAAGAAATTGAGGAGTTTGCTAAAAGACTAAAAGCCGCCGAAATGCTGACCGACAAAGTTCCATATTCGGTAATCGAAAACGAAACCGGATTAAGCTCTACCACTGTTGCTCGTGTTGCAAAATGGCTAAACGGAAAAGAGGGCGGTTA
>JAKALF010000003.1 GCA_021813265.1 bacterium | reverse complement strand
CTTTGCATTCGGCCCCGTCGTCCCGATGCCGACGTTGCCGGTGTTTGCAATAGTCATAGCCAAAATATCTCCACCTCCGCCGAGATGTAAAGCGTTTTCAGAACGAATTGAAAAAGAATCTGTAAGAGCGTTGGTAAATATCCCGCCTGCATTTGAAACACCCATTCGTGCCTTAATGGTGCTTCCTTCATAAAAACCTAATGCCGTAGTTATTCCAGCCGCAGTACGAATACGCACTTGGTCAAATGCGTCCGAACCAAAAACATCAAGCACTGCTCCCGGCGCCGTCGTCCCGATGCCGACCCTATCATTAACCGCATCTATATACATTACATTCCCCGTGGAATTGTAATGTTGAAATTCATAGTTCCCTTTATTTGCCGAAGAACCAAAAACAGCGGGTGTGATATATGCCGCGCTTAAGGTCTGCGTGCTTCCCAAAAATGCCGTTGTCTGGGTTGATCCATCGGGGAAAATAATACTTCCTCCGGTACCAAGCTTAATTGCCGTTGACGATGTTGCCACCGTTCCAATCGAAAGACCTTTCAGGTTATAGATATAGTAGGTATTGTTTCCCGTAAGATCGTTTCCAAGCGTGGGGAGAGCGTAAGCGGAGGGAACCGCGAGAAACGCGGCAACCGGTATTCCTATCAAAGCTATATAACGGAGGGTCTTCATGTATGTGTTGTTAAGCATAGATAAATATCTCACGAGTTTTCCCTATCTTTATATCACGAATTTCCCCGATTTTCTCCCTTATCCCCTCTATTCGTGATATGAACCCTTAATCTCTTTTAGTATACCATATTCACGCGTGTTCGCTGTCCCATTTCTGCCATGATTTCTCAAGACGGAAGATCTTTCCCCGAACATCCAGGTATTTCTTTACGAGATCATCCACGAGAGAAGGATCAAGCTTCCCCTTTTTTTCTTTCGGCTTTTCTGTATCCGAAGGGACGCGTCCATAGATTCCCAGAGCCTCCTCAAGATACACCACCATTTTGTTGCATCCCGCCATGGCCCACTCAAGAAGAAGGATACTCTTCTTTTTATCAGCGAAGCGCAGAGAGTGCGCTTCACTGATCCAAAGAGGAATAGAAAGAGCGCAATTCACCATACCCGTAAGTTCGGGGAAGTCGGGAATAGCGGGACGCACGGATGAAGCAATCACGACCCCGCATTCAAGCGTTTTCGCGTACACTTCAAGATCCCGAAAACTCCGCATAGGCTTTTTGGGATAGAATCGGTATGAGCGTTTTTGATCCATATACTATTGCTTAGATGTCGTTTGTATAGAAAACCAATGAATTCTTCAACTGAATTTTTTCATCAAGAATGCTTTTTCGACATGGAATAGCTTCTTTTAGATTTTTCTTGACCTCACCAAGCGTTTCCCCATAGGCACGCACGCCCGTAAGGAGCGGAGCAAGACCATGATACCCTTTCGGGTCTATAGGCATGATCCCGTTTCATATCTTTTATAGTACCATATCATTTTCCACAGTCTGAACCCTAGCGCCTAACTACAACAGGAAGAAAACTTCAAAAGGAACGGTCAAAACACTATCCTTGTTTTCCAACGCGGAAGAATTGGTAACAAGCAATCCGTAGGTTGCTTTGGTGTTTTTCATGGTTTGAATCGCTTGATTTCCATCTCGCTTGTTCCAGCCAGTTTCCACCACGATTCTTTTACCCCGAGCCTCAATGATAAAGTCGGCGCCTCCTTGCATATCATCGTATCCAAGCGATGCCCCAATAACTCCAGCAAAATATCTATAGAGATACATCCCGACACTGTCTTCCAATAGCTTTCCTTTATGCTGTGTGTCTATAGCCCGCGAATCCGTTAAATGAATGAGCGCCGCTCGAATACTTGACGCAAAAAATAGGTATTTGGAAGGTTTGCGCACGCGTCGAGGCGCGGAAAGCGAAAAAGGATATATACGTAAAAGCAATTCAGCTTCTTCAAGTACCCGAAACACAGCGGCAAGCGTTTTTTCATCGATATCTTTCAAATCTTTCGCAAACGCGGACAGACTTCGAGTTCCGGAAGACGCGACGAGAAAAAGTAACGCTGGTACTTTGGCTAATACCGCGGTAGAAAAAGATTGCATAGTTGGTAGATCCTTTTCCACAATTCTGTCCACCACGCTATTCATAATCGTGTAAATCGCCGCGTCATCGTTATACAAAAGAACAGACGGCAAGGAGTAGTATTTGATATAGCGACCAAGGGAATGAATATCAATTTTTTGCCAATAACCGCGGATTTGAGTTTCCAATAGTTTTAATCTTTGATACGCCTCATCCGCGTCATTGCTTTCAAAAAGGGCTTGCGCTATCTGTTCGCCAAGTTTGGAGGGGAAACGGATTTCTTTTCGTTTAGCAACCGTGTTGTCAAGCATGACGTATTCGGTAAATTTCAGAGGGTACATTTTTTCCACGAGCGATCGCCTTGCCACGTCCGCCGTGCGGTTTATAGCGATAGCCGATGAGCCAGTAGAAACGATGAAAACCCGACGCGATTTATCATACAGCGATTTCAACGCAACTTGCCATTTGGGATCAAAATGAACCTCATCAACCAAAAGCAAAACATTATCTTTCAGTGAGGAAAAACTTTCACCCAGTAATTCTTCGTATGCGTCCAAAACAGCAAAAAGATTGCTACCCAGTTTATTCACTATGTCGTCCAAAGAAACATATAAAACACGCCCATTAAATCTATTTTGATACGCAAAAAATAACTGGGCGAGGACAGTCGTTTTGCCTACACCGCGCAATCCTGGAATCATAAGCCATCGGGGTTCTCCGCCCGCTTCCAAAAAGTTTCGCGCGTACTGATCTAAGCGATAATAAAAATATCGCTTCAAGTATGCTTTGCTATCTCGATCATACGCGGAAAGCCGCAGTATTTTAGCCTGCTCGGTAAGCTGGCGGGCTACATAATTTTTTACTTCTGGGTTAGCCATATTTTTACTACTGGAACGTATTCCGCATAATCTTCACCTACTATGGTATTCTATTCCAGTAGTAATGTCAATAGCGGAAAATGGGCTTTAAAATAAGCTTATTTTGAACCTTTCACTGTTCTATTTTAAGAAAATCGGATTATTTAACGCTGTCGTCCCGTATAAGATTTACAATAGCTTAGGAACTTCCGAGACAAAAAATTGTTTCACCGTATCCCACGAAAGATGGGTGAGCATATCCGGCATAGGATCTGACTCCGCATCGGCAAAGTACGCGAGTGATTTCAGTATATGTACGTTGTTATAGGGAGTGAGAGAGAACTTCTTCCGGTTGATATTGCTTCGTGGGATAAAGTAACGGATAGGAATAGCCAAGGAAACTTACTTTTAAATCCTTTAACGTAATATGAATCGTGTGTTCGCTCTTCGCAACGATAGTGAGATCGCGCAGCCCTTGCATGCGTTGTATCAATGAGTCCTCATCGAACAACCGATCACTGAAAAAATCGAAGTCACGTGAGAGACGATGACCATACAGAAGTGCTAAACCAGTACCTCCTGCGAGATAAAATTCAGAAAGCGGAAGCGCGCGAATAAGCTCACGTAAGACCTTGTGTGAATCTGAAGGAAGGATTTCTTGATGCCATATTGAGGTATTCATTTTACTCTCCTCATTTGTGTTTGAGTGCGGCAACTTCGTGAAAAGGAATGCCGAAAATGATTGCCCAAAAGTTAGCGGATTTAGGAGAGAGCCTTGTCTCAGCTTTCAGGACTTCCTCTATCTGGGATTCGGAAAAATTTTCTTTCATCCAACTGATTGCTTCTTTATCGCCGAGTTCCAACACGCGTCCGATAGTGTAACGTGGATGTTCGAGTGGATCGAATGATACGATATTCACATCCCAAAAGAGTGTATGGAATTGTTTTGGTATTTGTGTCATCGTAAACCTCTTATTAATCAATTATAGTGTAGAGAAAAAATCATCTAAGCGCAACAGTACGTACAGTTACCCATATGGGTAACTGTACGTAACATTGATTTATCTTACATAATCTTCTATACTTGAAATGCAAGGTTATCTCAATATGGACGAACAAATTACTCAAAAAAACAGGTTGGATATAAGGCTCGAAATCCTCCCCTTAGAAGTCTATAGCAAACTCCGCCAAATTGACGAGCTTAAAGGCCAATGGATAGCTGGAGCCAAACTTTCCCCTCAGGTTTTAGGTCGTCTAAAGCGGTCTACCTTGATTACCTCCACGGGCGCTTCTACTCGCATTGAGGGAGCCAAACTTTCTGATGAGGATATCGAGAAAATGATGCATGGTATTGGCATTCAGAAGTTCACGGATAGGGACAAACAAGAGATTAAAGGTTACTATGAGCTTTTGGAGAATATGTTTGATTCGTGGAAAACGGTTAGCTTTTCAGAAAGCTCCATTAAGCATCTCCATCGGGAATTGCTCAAATATGTAAAGAAGGATGAATTACATCGTGGTGAATATAAAAAGCAGGAAAATAAAGTCTATATGGTAAATGAAGTCGGAGAATCGGTTGCCGTGCTTTTTGACACGACGCCAGCGTGGCTCACTCCCAAAGAAACACGGGAGGCGGTCGAATGGACGCAACAAGCCCTCATGGAGAAAAAATATCATCCGCTCATTGTTATGGGAAATTTTCTTGTTGAGTTTTTGAACATCCATCCATTCCAAGATGGCAACGGACGCTTGTCTCGCGTACTTACCAATCTTCTCTTGCTCAAAGAGGGGTATGTATATGTACCCTATGTATCGCATGAAAAGTTGGTGGAAGACAACAAACCGGATTACTATATCGCTTTGCGTCGAAGCCAGAAGACATTCAAGACTGAGAAAGAGGATGTTCTGCCATGGCTGGATTTCTTTTTTACCATCCTCTTGCGACAGATACAAATGGCTGTTAATCTGCTTTCCAAAGAAAATATCGAAAAGCTTCTGTCTCCCAAACAGCTCGCGGTATGGAAATATCTAGAGCAACATGAAGCCGCTCCCGGTGAGATCGCGAAAGTCACGGGCGTCGCCCGCCGCACGGTCAATCAAGCGGTTGATAAACTCATCCAACTCAAGAAGGTAGAGCGTATAGGGCTTGGCCGAACAACGAGATATAAAAAACGTTAGGGTTAAACGTGATCAAATTGGTAAATAAAAATTCACGCGGATTTACTTCGTGAGTAAATTCAAAGTCTAACGCTTCGGTCGATTTAACACTAGGATATTATTTCCTTATTCTCGCGAGCTTTTTCTCAAGAGTTAGAATTCTCGCTTTTACTTCCTCTAGTTCATCCCGATACACCACGTGGTTAAGCTGGGTTTTGATTTCCTCAATCTCTCGGCGTATCACGTCAAGACTGCCATGGATATAACGGATGTCATCGTCAACTTTGTTGAATCTATCATTCATTTCCATCCTTATCCCGTTCAATCCATCATTCAATTCTCTTTTCGTCGCGGTTTCTTCAAAGCCTTTTTCTATCATTCCCGCCAATGTTTCAAGGGTCATCTTTTTTTTCCTTGTGTCGCGTTTCATGGGGTAAGTATACCATACTTCCCTAATCCGTAAACTTTTGATTTTTCATATCAGAAAACATTCATGCCATTTTCTTTTTAAATTTCGGTGTTATGCTATAATTTCGGTATAGAGATTCGTCAATACATGATCGCCCAGAACTTCCTAGAGGTGAAATTATGAAAAAATCACTTATAACAACAACGATACTGGTAATAAGCTTGCTTTCTCTCAACTCCGCGTTCGCGGAGACTCCACAAACCACTCTCCCTTCCGCAGGTCTTACTCCCGCGAGTCCGTTCTATTTCCTCGATCGCCTCGGCGAGAACTTGCGACAGTTCTTTACCTTCAACCCCGAAGCGAAAGCGAAATTGCAGATTGAATTCGCGGGCGAGCGTATCGCGGAAATTAACGTTATGGCGAATAGAAAACAACCGCAAACGAAAGGAATAGAAAAAGCGAAGGCTCTTTTATTGTCCAACGTAGCCTACGCCGCGGAAATCGTTAATCAAGAAAAAGCATCCGGCAAGGACGTAGCGACTCTCGCCAAAAATCTTGATGATGAATTTGACGCTCGCGAAAAGCTTCTTGCCCAGACATTTTTGGAAGCGAGAGAGAGACTGCTCGCGGAGCGTAAAGAGATAAAAGACAAATTACTAAAAGACGCGCGAGCGGCAGGCGACACCGCGAAAGTCGCTGAACTAACGCGACAACTCAACGATACGCGAGATCAAGCGGATACGTTGAAAGAAAAAAACAGTGAAATCAAGAAAGATTTGCGAACCGAAAAAGAAAAGATAGAGCGAGAAATGAATAAAGAAGACCGCGAGAAAGACGAAATCGAACAAAATCAGCAAGATCAAGAAGAACAGAAGCAGGAAGAACAAGTTGAAGCCGAAGAAGCGCCTGAACCCGCGGAAGCTCCCGAGATAGAAGAACTGAAAGAAAAACAAGAAAAATCAGAGATTAACGCGAAACAAGAAGGAAGCAATGTAGAAACACAAGGAACCAGCACCGAGGAAAATGAATAATTTGATCGCCGCGAAAGATTTCGCGTAAAGTTCAGAATATCCCTCAAATTTTCTCCACAATGGAAGGTCGGCGCTTCCCGGGAAGGGCGGTAACGTCCGTGAGCGAACGAGCCATGCCAACCTTAAGCTCCGCGTCCCACTTCTTTTTCCGAGCTTTCCCGCCCCGCTTCGTCTTCTTCATCACTACATGGAGGGGATAGAATTCGAAGTAATGCGTATCATCAAACCACGCGCAGACGAACTCATAGAGGCGAACTCCCGTAAGTCGAGAAAGAGCCAAAGCGTACCAGGTGAGCTGTTCAATCGGACGCTCTTTTTCCGCGTGAGGCTTGTAATCCAAAATATGAATCTGTCCGTTCCGTACTTGGAGAAAATCAATATGTCCTGTGATCAAAATCCGTTTCTTTGACTTTTTCCATTCCTCGAATCCCGCGATCGTAAATCCCAAAACCTTTGAAAGATGCTCTATGTCTTCCCCCGTGATATACACCGGAACCTCGGTCGCGACCGTCACGGAGTCCGTCGCGATCATGAAACGTTGGAGGGCTTCGTGCCGAAACTTGTTTTCATTTACGGCCTGGAGCACGAACCGCGCGATTTTGGTCGCGTAGTTTTCTTTCGCGCGAAGATAGACGCCCTCGTAACTGAAGCGTTCCTTGGTTTCCGAAATACGATCTCCGTCTTGGAAATACTGATGGGGCGTCTCGGCCGAGACGGATTCAAGATAGTCGCGAATCCGTCCGAAATTCCGATGTTTGTAGTCTTCGAGAAGGAGAGAGAGTTTCGCGCGGTGATAGCGGAAACGGTAGATCTGTCGGTGCGCCATCGAGGTAACCTCTACCGCTTCCTTAGGCCGAAACGTCTTAAGCGCGTACTCTCGCATGCGGTGATACGGACACCAGTCTTTAAATTCCTCAACCCAAGCCGAAACCGTGGGCGCGGGAACATCCACGGCGTGCTTTACCCGCATGATGGACGCGGTCTCCGTAAACGAATAGCCGAGGTGGTAATAGTTTAGGGCGTCTATCACGGTATGGAGAGGATACTGACGACCTTTCACGAATCGCGCGGTGAAAGTTTTACGACAAGAACGGCAAAGATAGAGCTGGACGCTCTCCCGTTTCTTCTTCCGCGTGCCCCGTTTCACGAACTGCTTTGAGGAGCAATAGGGACACGCTTCGGCAACTCGTTCGACCGATATCTCTTCCGTTTTTTTTACTTCCTTTTCTTCTTCCCTTTCGGATGATGTTACTTGTTTCTTCGTGTCTTGAGGAGCCGGGGATAAAACAAAAAGCCGCTTCCATATACGACTCACCCGCGAAAAAATCATTTTAAGCATAAAAACAGGGACGGGGAAAAACCAACAAGATTTTTATCTACTTTTTGTTTACGATAAGAGTTCCCGATATCACGGACTTGCAAACATCGTTGCAGACGAATGTGTACTTCCCGTATGAGGGAGCCTGAAACTGAATTTTCTTCGTTTCTCCTTTTTTCGCGATTCCATAAACGCCGAAATCGGAGAAAAAGACGCTGTAATCCCCGTCTACGGCTTGGAGCGTAAGATCCACGACATCCCCTTCATTTACCACGATTGTTGAAGGAACAAACGCTCCCCCGTTTCCTTGAATGGTAAACTGGCGGAAAGCGATATTTCCCGTCTCTACCACATTGGTCGGCGTCGCGACGTTTTTCGGCGTACCCGTCGCGTTCACGTCCGGCGTCTTCACGTCATTCGCTATTTTTTCTCTCGTGCCTCCTTCTATGGTTTGCAACGCATTCTTGTTTTCAGGGCGAAACGGATCGTCTCCTAGCACGCGTTTCTGATTTGCCCCGGTATCGGCCTTTTTTCCCATAAACCACCCGGTCCGCAATCCAAGAACTAAAAGGATCACGACAAAAATTCCGATACTTATTCCCACGACAAGGTTTTTTCTTTCTCTGTTTTCCATATACGAATTATACCATATCATTACAAAACCTATACTCCATTGGATTTTTGAAGTTCGGAGAGTATAATGACAATATGCTTAATATATCCGACAAACAAAAAGAAGAAATAGGCAAAATCTGCGAAACATTCGGGGTAACCTTGCTTCTGCTTTTTGGTTCACAGGTTTCTGGAAAAACCCACGATGAAAGCGATATTGACCTCGCGTTCGCTACCAAAAGGAAATTGAGTTTTAAAGAACACGCGAAACTGAATTCCGAGTTTCAAAGTATTTTGGGAAAAAACAGGATTGACACCGTTGACTTGCTGACCGCCGGACCCTTGCTCAAAAAATTGATTTTTGACGAGCATAATTCTTTGTATATAGCAGACAAAGAATTATATTATTCGATGGCTAATTACGCGATGAAAAGCTATATTGAAACAAAGCCTTTGCGGGAATATACCAGGCAATTTTTACATAAGAAATATGTCCACGATAGATAAAGAACTTGTTCGGCAGAAAATAAAAATGGCTGACGGCTATCTGGAAGACATGAAAATATATCTCAAAGAAGAGAAAAACGCTTCCGGCATGAGCACGGAAACGAGATACGCTCTTGAACGAGTCTTCCATCTCGCGGTTGAGAAAATGCTTGAAGTGAATAATTATTTTATCAGAGTTCTGAACGCAAAACCGGTAGACGACCTTCAATCTACGTTCATCAGTATGGGGGATCTTGGAATTCTTCCCCAGGATTTCGCGAGAAAAATTTCTCCTATCACGGGGGTGCGAAATATACTTGTGCACCAATACGAAAAACTTGATTTTGACCTCTTTTTGAGAAACCTACGCGAGAACATTGGAGATTTTGAGACGTATTTCTCGCATGTGCTTACGTTTATCGAAAAGAAATAAAGAAGAAGGGATGATTTATTGAAACTCAGTACGCGCTTGAATGGCTATACTACAGAAACTTTACATAATACTCTATCCCAAGAAAATCAAAGAAGGGAGAGGTACGGGGGTCGGAATCGGGAACAACGTCCGCCTTCCAATAGAGGCGTCTCCCCGATGGATTCGGAAACCCGATGGTTTCCTTGAGAGAAGCCGGAACCCATGTGTCTCCATCGTTTGAAAGATATATTTTTACGTCCCCTCCTTCCCGCGAGAGGTCTTCTTCATAGACGCGGAAAGCGTGTATCTCGGCCGGATAGTTGTTCAGATTGACGGAATAAATCGAACGAGAAACGCTTTTATCAAACCCCTCGTCTTTTAATTCCATATACTTCATGCTGTTTTCCGATCCCACATATCCCAAAAGACTTTCTCCCTTTACTACAAAATTCGCTCTCCTCATATCAAGAAGAGTTTGGGGAGTGAAATCAACCGCTCCCCGAATCTCATCCGTGTTGTTTTGAAAAAGCTTCACGAGTTTTGGATTGCCGGGAGTAAGACTCCATACAAACCAGGTGGGATGGGATCCGTCTACTCTTAGGATCATGGGGACAAAGCCGTTGTTCATGAGGCGGTAACTCAACAGACGAGAGATATCTTCCACGTTTCCGTTTTTCACGTGTATCCCTATCCCCCTATACGCCCCATAGATCGCGATCCAGTCGGTATCCGTCCCCCCAAAACCAAACGCTCCGCTATAGCTGGAGGTAAAAAGATTTTGATTCGAAAAAACCGCTTGTACTTTTGAAAACGTTTTTCCGTTATAACCATAGATGTATCCTTCATATCCACCGTTTTTTTTCACGACAACACCGAGAAGCCATTTCGTTTGAAGCGCCGAGACGGAAATATTCTCTATATCAAGATTCCTCACCTCTTCGGGAAGAGCGATATCTGAACTGTTAAAAGAAAGAGATCTTCCCTTCACGGAAAGGGTATCGTTCCCAATCGTCGCGCTCTGATTCGTAAGGGATCGAAGCTTAGTCGCGACATCGGGAGAGGGATTTGTTTCTTTCCACTCATATTTGGGAGGGAAGATAAAGGCCGTTACCACGTTGTCCCGATACATCGTGGTTTTCTCCTGATTGAGCCACCCCACGCCCGAGAAGAGATCGGAAAAGCTCGCGTACGTGAGTCCCGCCGTGTTTATCCCCCCGCCCCTCCCGATCGTCTCTTTAGGCGTTGATGTCGGTTCCTCCATTTTAGGAGGTTCCGGAATGGGATTTTCCTTTCCCGTGTATCGAGGAATACTTAATCCCTTCGCGTTATTCTGAAATTCAACCGTAAGGTTTTGACGCAATCTTTCGTCTATTACCTTACGAACCCATCCGATTCCCCAGACAACCAAGAAAAAAAGGAGGATCATGAGGAAGGAAGAGAGAATCCCGAGATTGATCGTCTTTTTGTGACGAGGCATGTAATAAGTATAGCAAGTTTTATGTCGGATAAAACACGAAAAGGGTTTCCTGATATCAGGAAACCCTTTCTTTAATGGTGTATTAGGCTGGAGGAAAAATTAAATTAAATTTAAAATCGCGAGCAATTTCCCAAAAGGAAACCTCAAGCGCGAGGTATAGGTGAAAGCGATTTTCATCTCTTTCAAAAACTTCAAAACCGCATTCTTTGGCAGCCGACATCAATTGATCAAAGTCTTTTTTGCGCTGCTCGATTGTTTCCGCGCACTTTTTTTCCTCTCGGAGCAAATCGCGCAGAAGGTTTCGGGGAAGAGAACCTTCTTTTCCTTTTACAACCATATCCTCAATTTTCCCCCGAATATCCTTTTGCTTTTGAAAAAGATCATGTATGAGGATGTGCGCTATCGCTTTCAAAGACCAGTCGACTAGCGATTGCGCGCGCGCATTTCTATATAAATCTTGAAACGGCGGCTCGACAATATTCTTTATACCTTCTTTTGTTGAAACCTCACTGAGTGCTGTTTCCGTCCCCAAAAGACTCCGTTTCCCTCTTCCTATGAAGTAATTTCGAGGTGTTTCTATTGTAATAGCATTGTAGATGCCATCTACGAGTACAGCGATGGATTTATTGCGTGACATAAAAACTCCTTTTCAGCCCTTGCATTCGGGCATGTGAGTTGTAGCCCACCAATTATGGTGTATATTCCGGCAGTTTGCTCGGAAAAGCTATTAAATATGCTGTGATTATTATAGCATATATTTATTTATAATGTCAATAGCGTTCCTGTTACGTTAGAATTTTTGGAACGAGTTTTCTCGCTTCTTCAATAAAAAACGTTTGCCAGACGGAACTTGGAAGCGCCTTTATCATTCTCGGATAATCTTTTAATTCTCGCGCGCGCAGGTATTGCGCACCGAGTTGTATTGGATCGATATGGTGATCAAATTTTATCCGCGCTTTCTTGATGAGTATCTCAAGACTTATCGTCTTTTCTCGCTCCAGAATACAGAACAAATCAATGAAATCGCGCGAACGGGGACGTTGATAGATGGTAAATAGCTTGTTGACCGCGATATCAAGCAGACTATCCACTCCCAGCGTTCCGATTTTCAGTTTTTTCTCAATCCGTGAAAACGGAAAATACGTAAATTCCGTTTTGATGGTTTGTTTGTTTTTTAGTAAGAGGAAGAAGAGGTTTCTATTAAGACTTTGTTCATATTTGACGCTCCGGATTCCAACAGATAATTGTATCTTTTTAAAGAACACGGAAATGCTTTGTGGATCAACCTCATGTTCGGAAAAAAAATCAAGATCCTCGGAATACCGATGACGCAGATAAAACTCCGCAAGAGCCGTTCCACCCGTAAGGTAAAAATGTTTCGTGATATAGGTATCCGCGCCTATGAGCGCGAGGAGTTTTTGTTGATCCCGAGAGAGAATTGACGCGCGCGTGTTTTCCGTCATTGAATCAATAAAGACAGGAACGCGCGCTTTTTAGGATCAATGTCGATTTCCTTCCAATATGTTTTGAGCTCCCGCCGCGAGATTTTCTCGGGGCCAATGCCAAAATTGATGCGTTGTTCGAGTTTCCATATTGCAAACGCCCGTTTGTCTTTTTTTAATTCTTTTATATCAACAGACCAATGATTCATGATCTTATGATACCACAATATTCTAAAAACGTTAAATAAAAAACCCCCGCTTAAGGGGGAATTTTTGTTATTGCACGACCATCTTTCCCACCTCCCCTCTTCCTTTATGTCCCGGAACGTCGCAATAAAAGATGTATTCCCCTTTTCCCGGAGCATTGAAGGGAATAAGACGGGTTTCGCGAGGCCCCACGCCAACCGCCACGGCTGAAAGCGAAGGGTCTTCAAACTTAAAGACATGCGTTTGATCGTCTCCCGATGTAATCGAGAGAGCGACGGGAGCTCCCGCTTTCACGGTAAAGGTATTGGGATTGAATCCTTGACTTGATACTGTTATTTTAAGGGCGCTTTTAGGAATTTGGGTTTCTTTAATGGGGGCGGATTGTTGAGGAGCCTCGGGAGACATGGGTGAAACGTCCAGTTTCACGGGTTTTCCTTCCGGAGTCACCACCTGTCCGCTTGTCGCGACGGGGCTCGAACCCGGAGCCGCCACAAGACCTTTATCCGTCTGCTTCCCCTCGTATCCTCCGGTTCCCGGATTGCTGAACTTTACATTTCCGGTCACAGCCAAATACACGACAACCACGGCGACCGCTACTCCGCCGACTATCCAACCTAGGGTTTTTTTATTTTGCATGTATATCCATTCTTATATATTGACCTTTAGATTCTTAGTTATTATAACATATTTCATATTGCTTGGTTTTAGGCAGGATTAATTTATTCACTAAATAATCCACGAAATCTTTTTTAGCTTTTGCTCTGTTCGAATCTTTCACAAATCAATTTTTCTGCCGCCACTGGAACACAACTGAGCCAAGCAATAATTTGAATCGGTAAAGAAACTAGAAGTTCACCTATTTGATAGCTAAAATCCTTTCTTGTTTATTTCTTCACTCTCAATATGATTCCTTTCTCTTCGGTATCCGTTTTAGTTTTCCATATATTTGAATCATGTCTTGGAGCGACGAGGTGATATGAGAGAGTAACGGGTTTGGAGCTATAGAAGTATATTTGTTTTTTCTTGGGATTGAGATCATACCAAACCCTCGCGTCCGATCCTTCCGGTGTCGCGCTTACCACGATATCTTCCATGTTCTTTCCTTCGTTAATGGTCTGCCAGAATACCCAAAGATCGCTTCCTTCTTCCTGATTACCTAAATCAAGGATTCTTCGATATTCTTTTGTTTTGTATTCTTGAGTTATCCTCATTTTTCCAAAGTATTCAACCTTGATCCCTATCACATCGGACCCATAGGTTGAATACTTGTTTCCTCCTATTTCATATAAAGGGTCTATGATTCCTACCGTGAGTTTGGCTACGCCGAGTATGTTGTTATTGTTCATATTAATATTGCCTGTCATGGTTCCTCCCGAAAGGGGTAAATATCCTGACGTGGTAATAGCCGAATCAACATATGATTTGGTTGCGGCATGATTAGACGCGGTTGGGGTACCCACGATGACGGGCTGGGTAAAGTTTCCGGCTCCTTGAATATCTAATTTGTATCCCGGCGCGGTGACAGAAAAATTTCCGATGCCTACATTATTATTTTTCACCCACAGACCGTCTGTAGGAAGAGTAGCTGATTGATCACCGCTGTAACCATTCGTAAGGACTATCTCGCCGGTCGGCTGATTAGTCCAAATCCTCATTTCGGCCTGACCGTTATCGTATACCCGTATGCCGCTCTGCCAAGCTGGAGTATTGCCAAAAACTACATTCGCATCATAAGCGCCATTTCCGAGCCGAAGGCCCGAGGCCCCTTGAATATCCAGCTTGTAGTTCGGCCCCGTCGTCCCAATACCAACATTACCACTGGGATCTACTCTCATCCTTATTGCTGGTGTCGTTAGATCGTTGGGTGTGGTAACAAAACTAATCCCCCTGTTATATGAATCCCCATATGATGTCCCTTGCAAAATTAGTTCTCCAAAATTATTCCAAGGAAATGCCCCACTACCAACATCTGGATTACGCATGCTCCGATAAATAAAAGGGGTAGCCCATTCAGCTGATGCTCCTACAGGGAATAGTCCGGCTGCCGCATCAATGATTACAGAATTGATATTTGTGCCACGATTCCCAGCACGTAAGTAGCCACTGACATCCAATTTTGTAGAAGGATTTGTCGTTCCAATACCAACGTTATAACTCGTGTTGCTTGTATAAAGATTACTTCCTGAAAGAGTCCAGTAGCCAACCGTTGATCCCGATCCTCCCGCTACCGCAGAATCAACATAGCTTTTTGTCGCTGCATGGTTGGATGCAACAGGGGTTCCCACGATGACGGGTTGGGTGAAGTTTCCGGTACCACTCACATCTAATTTATACCCCGGAATCGCTGTCCCAATGCCGACGTTGCCGCCTTCATGAAGGACTAATTGATTCGCTTGATTGTAGGCATAGAAAGATAAACGTCCCTCAGAAGCTGCTCCCCAGTAATTGGTGGTAATCTTTGAACCTGGAGTTGCCGAACCAGTTGTGGCAGGAATAAAATCTATTTCTCCTCCTCTTGATCCAGTAGTCGCGTTTGCATAATCTCTTGTGACTCTAGCTACCACCGTATCCGACCCACCACCATTATTTACATCAAGCTTCACCCCCGGTCCCGTCGTCCCGATGCCGACGTTGCCGCCGCTCGAGTTTTGTAATATAACATTTGATCCATTGATCCAAAGCGGTGACCATCCCGGAGTAGTGCGATTGTAAGATTGAAGTACCCCCTCTACCCCATCGTGCCCAATCTCTACTCCCAATCCTGATGAGGGGTTAGCAAATCCAGTAAATTGCCCCGCTCCTGCTACTGTTAACTTACTTCCCGGACTCGCCGTCCCTATTCCCACGCTATCCGTACTGGTTGAAAGATATACATTAGTTCCTGTTCTGCTCCATCCAACCGAACTTCCCCCTCCCGCGGTTGTTTGTATAGTTCCATCGGGAAATTTAAATCCCCCTGTAGTGGATTCAACAACTCCTACTACCGAAAGCTTTTGTCCGGGAGTGGTCGTCCCGATACCGACGTTGCCCGCTTTTATTGTTACTCCTCCAGAAACTGCTGGATCATATCCTCCCGCCACAAGATATATTGGTTGCCCGCTAATTCGGGAAGCTATGGTCAAGGCATTTGGATTAACTCCAGTCGTAGAACCAGCCAACCAAATACTCGCACCGAGAACACCACCTTCATTGTAAATATCCGTTCCAGAATATCCACCAGTATTTGTATTCTTAATTTTGATAGCAGACTGTCCACTTATACTGCCTTGAACATCTAACAATGCAGTTGGCCCTGCCGTCCCAATGCCAACATTACCGTCATTTTGAATAGTCATCCTCGTCAGACCAGCCGTAATGAGAGATAGGTTGTTATTTGAAACAGCGCCAAACGTAACCGCGTGATTGGTTTCAGATCCAGCGACTTCCCACTTGCTCACAGCCGTTCCTATATGCGACCTCAGATACATCCCCCACGTGTTACCTAAACTCGTAGCCATGCTTAATACCCCCGTGGGAAGTCCCGCTGTCGTTGAAGTACCCACCGCGAGCGAGGCGGGAAAGGCGAAATTTCCATTGCCCTGCAGACTTCCAAACGCCCCTGACGAAACATTTGCCGCGGAAACGTTCCCCGAGAAAGTGCTTGCCGTAACATCTCCCTTTACCTGAAGCGCGGTGTTCGGCTGAACATACGAACCGCCGAAGCCTCCGATAAGGACCCTGCCGTTCGGAAAGATAACGAGACGGTTCGGATCCCCAACCGGAGTCGGATTCGCGTCAAAAAACACCATCCCTCCCCAGGGCGTAAGTTTCCACACATAGGTCGCGGGAGAAAGAGAAAAACCCGTCGTGTCTCCTCCCAAACCGCTCGCGATGTTTCGGAGCGCGAATCCCGGAGGCGTTGAGGAAGCGGCAATCATAAAGACACTGCTGTAGGAACCGCCAGGAGGAGTCGCCGCTGTCGTTCCTCCCACAACCGTCTGCACGTTTATACCCAGATTTCCGTTTGAATCGACGTATAACAATCCTCCTCCGCTTCCGGGAGCCGTAGTCGGAGGATTAAAAGCAAACACAGAAGACGCGAAGAAAAGAGAGAACGCGACACCCGCTATCAGGTATCGGGTATGGGTTTTAACGAAAGAACAGAGATTCATAAGGATGATATATTCCCCCTTATTCTACCACATTTCCTTCCTACAGAACATTTTTCTTTCTCAAAATAACGGAAAGGACGATGATTACGCCCGAGATGATGCCGAAAATCTCCCAAAAATCAGAAGGGGTGCGGATAAAGGTTCTCGCGACCGTAGGTTCCAACGCTATCGTCGCGTAGAGAATAAGGGGAAAAGTCAGGAATCCCAAAATGGTTATTCTCCTCATAACCTGGGCGGCCTTGAAATTAAAAATCTGGGAAACCGTCTCGCTGTATGATTCAACCGTAGCCCTCAAGTTCTCAAGGAGAAAATGGAGACGTAAAAAATCCCCGTGAAGGCCGCTGAAGTAGACCCGATACTCATGCCCCCAAAACTCTGGTCCCGCGTTTACCAAGGATTCAAGAATGGTTTTTTGAGGAGCGGCGATAATCGTGAAATTCAAAAGATCCCGTTTCACGTATGAAACATCTTCCATGAGTTTTTTATCCTCCTCCTTAAAAAGCCTCCTCCCTATCTCATCCACCTTATGCTCAATGTGCCTCAACTCATGGAGAGAAAACTCGTTAATCTCGTGAATGATGTGATATAGGAGATGGGCGGTCGATTGAATTTCTTCCTCGCTTTTTTTAGAAAGCCCCCGCTCAAAACGTTCAATGGGTTCCAATTCTTCATACGTTACGGTTACGATCGTATCATTCGTAATCACGATATCAATTTCCCCTTTCCGTGAAGTTTTCTCGGCGTCGTTCCAGATAGGGAGATGGTAGACCAAAAAGAGGTGGTGATCATATCGCTCAACCGCGCTTCTATTCGATGGTTCCAAGAGTTCACGCGCGATCAAAGGATGAAGACGCAATTCTTTCGCGACTTCCCGTATCTCCCCTTTTACGGGAGCGGTTATCTTCGTCCAATAGAAGGCGTTGTTTATGGTATACCGTTTTGTCATCGTGATGTAGGCATTACGACAAATTGTCCCTCTATCTTCCCTTTAGAAGGACAGTGATCTTTGCATTCAAAGAGAAGGGTTCCCTCTCCCGTTGTCTGGAACGAGATATTTTTAGTCTCTCCTTTTTTCGCGAATTGGTAGAGTCCGAAGTACGGCATGGAAAAATCATAGTCTCCGTCAACGGCCGTGAATTTCATTTGCACGAGATCTCCGCTCGTAACGATAATGGATGATGGATTAAATCCGTCTTTCGTTCCTTGGATTTCAAAGAGTCCGAGATTTACCTTGGAATTGGGAGCGGCGGGAGAGGATTCTTTGGGTTTCGTCGGTTTCGCGTTTATGGGAATATCCGGAACATACTTGTTTTTTTGAAGGTTCGTGAGGATCTCCGTCGTGCTAGCCTCGCCTCCTCCAAATTGGGGAGAGCTTGAAGGAGAAACCTCCTGTTTCCGTGAACGGAAGAAAAACCCTAAAACCACGATCACGGCTATTATAACGAGAAGCGCGACTATCGTCCTTATATATTTTGAACTCATATAGATATTATATCAGATATCAATTTTTCTGTTTCCCCCGCCGCCCTATCCCACGAATGTTTCCTTGCCCACGCTCTGCATTTAGATTCGGAAGATTTGAGTCTTTGAAGATCCAGGGAGGTAACAATGGCATCCCCTAAGACTTTCATATTCCCGCAATCTACCAGGATTCCCGTCTCGTTACATACCACGGACTCCGAAAGCCCCTCCACGGCATTTCCGACACAATAGGTTCCCGTGGCGCTTGCCTCAAGAGGAACGATTCCATATCCTTCCGTTCTTGAAGGAACGACGCATATCCACGAGGTTTCCAAAAGTTTCCGCTTCTCTTCTTCGGAAACGTGTCCCTTAAATTCAATCTCATGGTTTCCATATTGTTTTTGGCTTTCTTCAATAACGGTTTTGAGCCACCCGGGTTCATTGAACGCGAAACGCCTTCCCGCGATCATGTATCTCACTTCAGGTACGGCTTTCTTCACGTACCCGTACGTCTTCAAAAGATAATCAACTCCCTTTCTCCCCTCAAGACGGCCTAGAAAAAGGACGGTGGGGATTCGGGCGTATTCCTTGTTTACCTCGAAAAACGACTCGTCCACTCCATTCAATATCTTCACTACGCGACTGAAACCTTTCGCAAGCAATGTTTTCCTCATCCATTCGCTTACAACCACCACTGTTTCTTTTCTGTACACCGGAAAAAACAGTTTTTCCATCATGTAGGCTCCCAAGGATAACGGAAATCGCGAAGATTCAAAAAAATGTTTTCCGTTCAATCCGTGGATGATGATGAGTTTTTTTTGCTTAGGAACGATGAGGGGAGAAAAAAACGGCAACACGCTTTCATCTTCAATGAATATATCGGGTTTGTATTTCTTGACCAACGAACGGAGGAGAAAAGGAATGAAAATATGTATCCCTATGATATTTTCCGAATTCTTAAAACCTATTCTTTGTATATGAATATTACTATATACTTCTTCCCGTTTTGCCCCGGGAAACATCGCGGACACGAGAACCACGGTATGGTTTTTCCCTATCCGTGAAAAAATCTCAAGGAGGTTCTTCTCCGCCCCTCCCGCTTTGGGGTGCGACGGACAAAACTTATTCACGAGGAGTATAACGTTCTTTTTCATGTCGTGTGCCGTATGGAGAGAAAGGAAAGGACGAGAGAGTTAATGATAATCTGAAAACCGAGAAAAACAGATACTAGTTCTCTATCAAAAGGAAATCCCGGGACAAGAATACGGGTTATAACCGCGTAGAGAAGAAAAAGAGCGCCCAAGAAAAGCGCGAAGGGAAGACGAAACCAGCTATACCATTTCGTTATAACCCCATCCTCTTCCCCAAAACGGGTCATGAGATATGTTTTCGCGAAGAGTCCCAAGAAAAACAGCTCTGTTCCGATGACGGGAAAGAATATTTTCACGGTCGCGGAATCAAAAATCCCTCCAATCATAGACCCCACTCCAAGTCCCATAACCCCAAGGAGAAAAAATACGAAACCCACTGAACGATATAAAGTGAAAGGAATCTTTAGAACGATATATTTGAGATGGGCGAAACCATCTCGATATCTTCGGAGTTTAGAAACTCCTTTTCTTTTACGATACGATATGGGAACTTCCCGAAAGGGAATGTGACGCTCTCTCGCTTTGATGATCATTTCGGTAGCGAATTCCATGCCGTCCGTCTTGAGATCCAACGCGTCAAAGACTCGGCGGCTCATGGCTCGAAACCCCGATTGGCTGTCTCCAATCTTTATGCCAAAAAATATACGAAGAAGATTGTTTAATAAAGGAGTGCCAAAAAACCTGTGAAGAGGCGGCATCGCTCCCTGATCAATATTCCCTCTTAACCTGCTCCCTATCACTATATTTTCCTCAAGATTTTCCAAAAGATTCGGAATGTCCGAAAAATTATACGTGCCGTCCGCGTCAGCGTATATGATAATATCTCCCGTAGCGCGCTTTACTCCCTCGCGAATCGCGAATCCATATCCGTCGGTATCGTGTTTTAAAACAATTACTCCCATCTCTTTCGCTATCCTATCCGATCCATCAGACGAAGAATCGGAGACGATTATCTCAATCTCAAGATGATTTTTCTCCGCCACATCGCGTATTTCATCAACGCAAGAGGAAATGGTTTCCCGTTCATTCTGACACGGAAGGATGACGGAAATACGATTGTTCATACCATAAGGAAGTATACCGCGGAAAGAGAGGGGAAGGAAGATTATGTATCTTTTAACACATCAGAACTTAGTCTATGAATTAACTTTGTCTGTTTCAATGACATTGGGGCTTCTTTGAGGTTTTCCTTTACCTCTTTCAATGTTTTTCCTTGGGTATTTTTTCAATCCAACCAAGACATCGTTTCCTCGATCTTACATACATTGCGATATCGCCGTTTCATATTATATTTAGAGTTTATCTAAACTGAACTTTTGAAGTGTGTCCCGAATTTTCTCATCAGAAACCGCGTATCCGTCCATAAACTCCACCGCCTCTCCATAATCAATGTCTTCGAAATACGCCAGTTGAACCCGAAATATCTTCTCATTGAATTCTCCTTGGAATAGTTTCTTCCCCCGTTCCACAATCTTTTGAAGTCCGTTATAGCGCGTGGCGATGAAATACAAATCAACGTAATCTTTCCACTTTGCCCGTCGTCCCAACGCGTAGGCTTTCATCGCCGCAAGAGTGAGAAGGTTTGGAAGTTGTATGATATCCTCGAATTTCTCCGAAAAAGGAATAGGAAAAGGATATTCGAAAAAAGTACATTTCACATTATTTATCAAAAGCGTAAGTTCTCCCTCTCCTTTTGTAAGTATCTTCTGAATTTCTCCGCCCTTGCGTATAGTTGATTGAATAGTTCGAAGGTTAATATGTTCGTTCGTAAAAAGATCAAAATCAATCGAACGTCGATGTCCGAGATGCAACGCCACAGCTGTTCCACCAACTAAACCAAACGTTGAAGAAAACTTCTTTATGAGTGGTAGGAGCGCTTCTTGATTGGGGGTTAAAATTTTTCTATGCATGCGCATCAAAATAGAGATTGAAATAATGTATGATTTCCGGACGATAATTCACCCGTGTCCTACGCGGATCCGTCTGATCGCGGAAAATCGCGGCCACGCGCTGTATTCCTAAAATCTCAATCAGTTTTTTCACGTCATCAAAATCCCCGTAGTTTAGGGTGGCTTCCACAATAGAACCCTCAGAGAGTCTGTCATAGTTTTTCGTGTACCAGACAAGATAGGGGCGTTCTTTGATGAATTCCTGTATCGTCATGTTTTTTATTTTACCACGTTTAGGATCAGAAAACATATTCCTACGGCACTATTTCAATTAAGGGCGTATGTGTATCGGGAAAAAGAAGACCGCCGATAACGGCGGTCTTGTCTATAGCGACAACAACCTAGAAAGTGAAATTAATAATCCAATTAAAGTAAAGATAAGAAGTAGAAATTTCACCCATGCAGTACGTGAGAAGTAAAATAATATTCCGTAGTAACCTATCAAGAAGAAATCCTCGTACAATGCGAAGTTGTACAGTATGGTGGGGTCACGAAGCGGCAGAGATTCGGGAAACGACCAAAAACGGATACTGATCATCCCAGCCACTCCCGCTGCAAATATCATTAAGAAGATCACAAATGCGAAAGACCAGTAATGTTCTTTTCGCATATCTTCTTTTTCATTGGAAATCCGAACAAACGTCCCAAACCAGTATGAGAACAGAAAACCAGTCGGAACGAGGTACCATACGCTGTGATACTTATCGTCCAAAAAGTAGAAAAATGGGTACAAGATGGCGATAAGCGTGGTAGACCACCACAGATCGAATTTCGCAGTTTTAACCAGTTTTCCCGTATAGCCAAACGCGAGAAAAAGTAAAAAAATCGGAAGAGCTTGAAGAATTCCATTCATTGCGGCCTCCTAAATTATTAAAGATTATCTATGATAACTATAGCATTTTATCATATCTTTGTCAATTCCTCTGAATTCCGGAGTGTCAGCAATGTCATCTAATCTTTTGCGGTACTGTACAAGAAAATAGTTACCCACGACCTCTAACGGGAAACCATTTCTTTTTGATATATAGAGCGAACCCCGGAAGGAGAAGGAGGGCAAAAACGGAGATGACGTTAGAGATTTTTTCGGGAAGAGATTTCGTAAACCGAAGAGTTATAGTCTCGGGACTCTTTGAGACGAGAAGCATGGCTCCCGGGGTTACCTCAAAAACCGTTCTGTCCGATTTCCAATCGGGAAACATCCCCAGATTTATAACCCAAGGAGTCGGAGAATTCTCGTTTTCCTCAAAGGTTATGGCATTCCCATTCATCTCGCGTATTGAAGCGTAGGATACTCTCCCTTTTGGAACGTTTATGGAAAGGAGAAATGATTGGAGGTGCCCGTCAAAACCGTTGTAGGTTATAACGGGCTTTTCTAGACTCTCCAGCGTTTTCACAAATACCTTGTTTTTTGAAACCTTAGGGGAAAGAAGGAAATAATCGAAGGCGGAGAGTTCCGATGAAGAAAGCGTCTCGGTCTTTGAAAACGCGACGCGCGCGTTATACAACTGTTTGTTCTCGAAAAGTCTGAGGGAGAGATCTTTGAATCTTCCGTCATTTCCAAGCGATGGGTCGATAAAGAGACCTACGGGAACTTTCGGAGCGTACACGAGTGGAACCGGATCGGTGAATTTGTACACGCGATACCCTAAAAGCGCGTATTGAAAACCGGGCGGAACGGCGCGTTCTTCTTTCCCTATTCGAGCGACTTCTTCAACGCCCTTTCCCAAAAGCAAATTCAAGCGTTCAATCGCGTCAACGGAATGCGCGACTATATAATCAACGCCGAAGAGGCGGAGACGATCCGTATTTTCCTTAAATTGCGTTATGAGATCAAAGTTATAAATCAGAGAATCATTCCCATATCCCCAAAGCAAGCCATGGGATATTCCATGCGTGAGGGGAACGAAAAAGTCCGACTGATGAGACGATTCATTCAAGAGTCCATTTATCGTACTTACCCCCTCCAAATTCAATCCTGTCGCTATGTAGCTCGGACTTCCCAGGCGATATATCTGATATTCATCTCCTTCAACAAAAACTCTTTGGGGATGTTCCTCTTTGACTTTTTGTATAACCTCGCGAGCTAAACCGTAGTCGGGATAGTTTTCGGGGTTAAGGTGATACGGAGCGATCGACGCGTTTTGCAAGGGATCGATAGTCGGGAGATAAAAGGTTGTTTTTCGGTCAAGGCGGAGACCCAGAACCCACACGCCGCTTGAGACAACGAATATCCCTAAAAGCGCGACTATCCCCTTTCTTCCAATTTTTCCCATACGCCCCCTTTTAAAAGCCTCACGCGTTCCGATCATGGCGATCGCGAAATAGAAAAGAAGGATAAAGGGGGAAGAACGGTAATAATGAACACTGATGATTGGGAAAATACTTCCGAGGACGGGACTCATAATCTGAAGAATCACAATACTAGAGAACAATCTCCATACGATACGATATTTCTTTTCTTTCGCTATGTTAAAAATACCGAACACAAAAAATACGGAGATGATAAGGGTCGCGAGAAAGAGGGAGACAAGCGGAAGATCAAGAGACGCTTGCCTAAAAACCGTGATAAAGGGAGTCAAAAGACCCGTAATGAGTCCTGAGGCTCCCAAAAAGGTCTGCGGATGGGCGCTCTGATACGCATGGAAGAGAAGAATGGGGGTGATAAAAAAGAGGGAGACGAGGAAACTCCATGCCATCATAAGGGCTTGTACCGCAATCCATGATCGTTCTTCTCTCGTCGAATAGGCGTAGATGATCCACAACAAAAGAGAAAAGACCGCCACCATGGGACTTGAAAGGATAATCGCGGAAAAAGAAAGAACGGAAAGAATACTCCAACGTTTTTTCCCCGTCTCCTTGAATGTTTGAAGGCATGAGAAAAAAAGAAGCGAAAAGACGATCCCAAGCGAGGAGGTAAAAAGACCTCCCGAAAGGACTGCCGAGGCGCCAATGCCAAAGCCCTGGAAAACGGGAGGATAGAATATATAGAGAAGCGAGAGCGCGAGAGAAAGCCAGCCCATACGCTTCCCTACAAACGTCCGCGTGAAAAACCAGAACGCGGGTATAAAGGAAATAACAACAAGAAAGAGGAGAACGCGCCACGCGAAGAAATCCGTCATTCCCGATCCCCCGATATACTTGATCATGGCTCCCAAGAAAAAAGGAAGAGGGCCATAAAAATGAAAAAGGGACGTTCCTCCAAGCTGCGCGATATCGTATCCGTTTATCTCTGCGCTTCCTAAAAGACTCAAGAATTTCCTGAAAAGATAAAAATGGGGAACCGTGTCCCATCCGGGAAGGAGGAGGTTTTTATAGACAAAAAGCCCCGCGAGTTTCGCGGCGCTTATTCCCATCACGAAAGCAAACAAGATCCATTCGTAAACGGTCGCTTTCCATCTCATAGGTCATATTATATCATAGGAATCATGAACCCCTTTCTCTCGGTTATCATACCGGCTTTTAACGAGGAAAAAAGAATCCCCACGATGCTTTCGGAACTTCTGAAAAAGCTTAAAGCCGTCGATTTTTCATATGAAGTCATTATCGTAAACGACGGCTCCACGGATAGAACCGAGAACATCATAAAAATGTTTGAAAGCAATAACCCTTTCGTGGCCTTACTCTCATATCCGGAAAACAAAGGGAAGGGAGTTGCCGTAAAAACGGGGATGCTTTCGGCAAAGGGAACTTGGAGACTTTTTATGGACGCCGATAATTCGACATCCTTTGATGAATTTACGAATAAGATAAAACCCCTCCTTTCCCAAACCCCGCGTGACATATATATAGGCAGCCGATATAGAGAAGGATCGAGCGTCGTTCGCCCTCAAATTTTCTACCGAAGAATTCTGCGCCGCGGAGGAAACCTTGTTTTTAAAATACTTTTTTTCGGAGGAATCTCGGATATTAATTGCGGATTCAAATGTTTCAGCAAAGAAGCGGCGGAAAAGATTTTTCCGAAGATCCGGACAAACCGTTGGGTATTCGATGACGAGGTTTTGGTTCTCGCGAAATCCATGGGACTTTCGGTCTACGAAATTCCCGTCACGTGGAGAGACGTACCCCATCACTCAACTCTTACCTTCTTTGATTATCTCGTCGCGCTTATAAACGTAATCCAGATCAAACTGCGAAGTTTGAGAGAAAGAAAACCATCTCCTTTGGCGACTGAACATAAAAAACCATGAACCTTCTCAGAAAAAACGCGAATATGATACGAGAGCTCGCGTGGAGCGATTTTAAACTCAAATATTACGGATCGTTTCTCGGTCTTCTTTGGAGCTTTCTTCGTCCGGTTTTTATGCTCGGTATCCTTTATCTCGTCTTTTATTCGTTTTTTAAGGTCAACGTGGAACACTACGTCTGGTTTCTCCTTATCGGCATCGTCTTTTGGAATTTCTTCTCGGACGCGACAAAAGACGGGATGCAAAATATAGTTTCCAAAGCTCATATTTTGAAAAATATCAATATCTCCCCCTTGATTATCGTCATAAGTTCGCTGTTACAATCGTTCCTCACCTTTATGATAACTCTCATCGTTCTTTTTCTCATCCTTTTCGCTTTCGGATTTTATCCTACGGCAAGCTTTTTTCTTTTTTGGTTTTATGTCGCCCTTACAACCATCCTCGTGTTAGGAACTCTCCTCGTCACCATCCCTCTTTCCGCCCGCTTCAAAGATTTCGGCCATCTATGGGATATATTCCTTCAAATGCTTTTTTGGATGACACCTATTGTTTACAGCGAATCCCTTGTCCCCGCGTCCTATATAAAATGGTATCTGCTAAATCCCCTGTCCCGCGTCATTATGGACGCGAGAACCACTATTTTATATCACGCGTTTCCCGATCCCAAACAGATATTCATCACGCTCGGTATTGTTTCTCTAATCCTCCTTCTTGGATGCGTAATATTCAAAAGATTCGGAAAAACACTCACGGAAGAATTATGATAGAGACTTCTCATATATCAAAACGCTACATTATCCCGCACGAAAAAAAGATGACGGCTGTCGAAACAGCCATCGGTTACTTGAAACATACCGTAACGTATGAACCCTTCTTCGCTCTTCAGGACATAACGTTTAGGGTAGAGAGCGGGGAGGCGGTCGGAGTCATGGGAAAAAACGGGAGCGGAAAAACAACGCTTCTTAAAATTTTGAGCGGCATCATCTCCCCATCCGAAGGAACATATTCTCTTAAAGGAAGCGTCGCTCCTTTTTTCAGTTTGGGCGTGGGGTTTCACCACGAACTCACGGCCCGAGAAAATATCTATCTTTACGGGGCGCTTTTAGGCATACCCAGAGAACGGATAACGGAACGAGAAAAAACCATATTCGCTTTCGCGGGAGTCGAACGTTTCCGGGACACCAAACTCAAACACTTCTCAAGCGGAATGGTCAGTCGTCTCGCCTTCGCTCTTATGATCCAAACCGATTCCGATATTTTTCTTCTTGATGAACTTTTCTCCACGGGAGACAAAGATTTTGTTCCTCAGAGTCTTTCAGTTCTTGAAGCGTACAAGAATAAAGGAAAGACCATCGTACTCGCGAGCCACGACCTTGACCTTCTAAACCGCCATTGTTCGCGAAGCATGCTTCTTCATGAAGGGAGGTTAATAGATTTCGGAAAAACCGAGGAAGTGATCCAACATTATATCAAGCTTTGATATGACATACGAAACCGTCGTCATTATCCCCCATCACAATGGCATTCCCCTTCTCCATGAATGTCTTTCTTCGTTGAAGCGACAGACATACGCGGGCGCTAAAGTTATAGTCGTAGACGACGCGTCAACGGACGGGAGCGTTTCATACCTTACGAAACATTTCCCCGAAGTTGATATCGTTTCTTCAAACATCAATCAGGGTTTCGCGAAGACTGTAAACAAGGGAATTCGGTATGCTCTCCAATCGTACCACCCTACCTTTATCGCTCTCCTTAATAACGACACGAAGGCTGATACCCAATGGCTTGAAATTCTCGCGCGTCGCGCGAAAGAAAATCAGGATATCGCGGCCGTAACCTCTCATATGTTTTTTTACGACCATCCCGAGATTATAAACAGCGAGGGAGGAACCTTGGACTGGAACGGAGACGGGTACGACATCAATTTCGGAATTTCTAAGGAACACGGGAAACAAAAAAGCGGCCCCGTTTTGAGCGCGTGTTTCGGAGCGTGCCTTATACGAAGTTCCGTTTTTTCTCGCGTCGGTTTCTTAGACGAACGTTTCGGATCATATTTTGAAGATCTTGATTGGAGCTGGCGCGCCGTTATCTTTGGCTACTCCATTCTTTTTGAAAAAGACGCCATCATCTATCACAAACACAGCGCGAGCTATCGCCATATGCCGTATAAAAAACTCTATCTCTGCAAGCGAAACGCTCTCCGCGCGGCGCTTAAAAACTACGAGAACAAGAATCTTCCGGAACAGATTCGGCATATCATGCTTGGGTATTGGTTTTCCATTGTCGGATATTTTGAAGAGGGAAAACACGGGCTTTCCTTTTTAAAAAGAATGACCCTCATTTCCATACCTTTTCTCGCCCTCTTTTGGAATATGCTTCACCTTCCCGATACCTTAAAGGAACGCGCGTTCATTCAAAAGAATAGAAAAAGGGGAGATGAAATTGTCTTCTCTCTCGCCGCTCAGGATCTCACGCCCGTCCGCGCGTGGATAGGGGGCATAAAAAAACGGTTATATAGCGTTCCGAAGTTTTTTCTTTCCCGTATTCATACTGCGAAAACTTATCTCTTCCGCGGGGAAAAAATATTGGGAACAGGGATCCTGAAAAAGAAAAGTGTCAAACCTTCTCCCTTCGGCGTTACCGTCCTCGGCTTTCTTGATTCTGAAAGCGGAGTCGGGGAGGCGGCGCGTACGCTTGTTCGATCGATACGAGAAACCGGAATACCTTACGCGGTTATAAACAGCGACCGAGCGCCCCATAGAAGAAACGAGCGAGAATTCTCAAAAAGATTCACTGACAAAAATCCCTACCCCATCACTATTGTTTCCATAAACGGGGATATGTTTGAAGAAGAAACAAACCGCCTTAGAAAAGAGGTATCTCAAAATCGCTACGTCATAGCGTATTGGGGATGGGAACTTTCAAACCTTCCCGAATCATGGGTTCCTCTTTTAAAACAGGTAAACGAAATCTGGGCTATCAGCTCGTTTGTTAAGGACGCGATACGGGCTCGACATAAAACCATTCCCATCTCGGTGATTCCTCACGCTATCCGAATACCCAAGCATCCTTATGGACGCGATCGCTTTAATCTTCCTCCTGACACCTTTCTATTTCTCTTCATGTTTGATTTCTATAGCGTCTTTGAGAGAAAAAACCCTCTCGGAGTCATACGCGCTTTTAAAGAAGCTTTTCCAAACGATCCATCGGTTGGGCTTCTTATAAAATGCTCAAATCATGAGATTGATAAAGAAAATTTTGAAAAACTTAAAAGC
>JAKALF010000034.1 GCA_021813265.1 bacterium | reverse complement strand
ATTGGGATTAAAAAACGTGGTATATGGATCGTCAAGCGAGCCCAATGCCCCGTTAATAGCTCCGTAAACGAGATTTTGATCGTTTATCTCCTGAGGATTCACGTATTTTTCTTTTAATGTGCTAACGGCGTCCCAAAACAGGTTAAAATCGGCGTTAATCAGTTGCCGACTGTCCGTGATTTTGATAGCTTTAAATTGAGCCCCGTATCGGACTCCCCCATAGAAAGAGGCTCCCGCGATGATAATAAGAACAACAATACCCGCGGTTATTTTAGAAATTTTTGAGTGCATGGGTATAATCATATCATTGAATTTCCATCATGGCTATAGATCCGGAATATATCAAAACTATACGCGAACGTTCAAAGAAGAACCGCGTATATAGTAAACATCAAAGCGTTGGACTTATGCTCTCCTATATATTAAGCGACGAAGATCACAAGTCTCTTTACATGAAACTCGCCAAAAGTCATGATGAAACGCGATTATTGAGTCTCGCAAAAGACATCTCGGAGAAGAAAAACATAAAAAACAAAGGCGCCTATTTCATGAAAGTTCTTTCTTTAAACGACCATGAAGCCCAAAATCATACTTCTCATAAAGCATAAAAAGGAAGAGCAATTTCTCCGTACGAGAACGGTTCCTTTTGATTTCTCAAAATTTGAGAAAAAAACAATAGAAGAAACGGTTAAAAAAATGCGGGAAATCATGAAAAAAGCGAACGGAATAGGACTTTCAGCCAATCAGGTTGGCATTCCCTATCGTTTTTTTGTTGCCCAGGTTCCCGATACGCAAGGGAAGCAAAAATTCTACGCGATCTTTAATCCTGAAATAACTAAAGTTTCAAAAGATGAGGTTGAAACGGTTGAAGAAGGGTGTCTTAGCGTTCCCGATACTTATGGTCTCGTGGAACGGGCGTATCGCCTTATTCTAGGAGGACAAGACAAGCGAGGAAAGAAAATCAAGATAAAAGCGTGGGGACTTCTCGCCCGCGTCTTTCAACATGAAGTAGACCATCTTGACGGGAAGCTTTTTATAGACAAAGCAAAAGAAACACATGTTATAGAATCATGAGATATATTTTCTTCGGTTCATACGAATTCGCGTGTATTGTCTTAGAGCGCCTTATCGCGTCTCAAAATAAACCCCTTGCCGTTGTTTGTAATCCCGATAGGCCCATCGGAAGAAAAAAAAATCTCACCTCTCCACCTGTAAAAAACATAGCTCAAGAAAACGCTATTCCTATTTTTCAACCTGAGAGGCTCGAGGAAATAAAGGATCAATTGAAAGAAATGGATCCTCAGATAGCCGTTATCGCGGCATACGCGAAAATCGTTTCAAAATCAGTTCTAGAAATTCCAAGATTGGGAACGTTTGGAATTCATCCTTCTCTCCTCCCCCGTTATCGCGGAGCAACCCCTATACAAACAGCTATACTTAACGGCGACCATGAAACGGGAGCAACGCTTTTTAAGGTTGACGAGAAAGTTGATCACGGACCCATTCTTTCTTCAAAAAAAATTGAGATAGAAGAGCGAGACACGTACCGATCTCTTGAAAACAAACTCGCCCTTTATGGAGCCGAACTTTTTGAAAGATTGCTTAAAAACCCGGATGATCTAAAAAACCTAACTTCCCAAAATGAAACTGAAGCAACCTATACGCAGAAATTCAAAACATCTGACGGTTTTGTCTTGCATGAAGATATTGAAAAAGCTCAAAGAGAGAACGCGAACCTTGCTTTAGAGATTTCAAGAAAGGTGAGAGCGTTGGGTCACGAACCGGGAATTTGGACTCTACGAAATGAAAAACGCGTGAAACTTCTTGAGGTTACCCTATCTCTCTCGGGGTTTCTTTCCATAAAAAAAATTCAAAAGGAAGGGAAAAAACCTCAGTATGTATAATTCCAGCTAAATTTTAATGTAAGTCTTAGATACTATGGCTGAATAGTAAGGCTATATACGTTTATAAGCTCCCCGTTATTTTCATTATATCCTTCGACGCGCGCACGCGCTCCGTCTTTAAAGGTATACGATGAACAATCAAAAGAGCTGTTAGCGATTTTGCAAACGCTTGAGGTATTGAAAACAAGGAGTTTTGTAAGGTTGGATTTTCCCGATTCTTCATATATCAGTTTCCACCCCCTTATTCCATCTGAAGTTATGTTTCCTATAGCTATAAAGTTTGGAGGGTTAAGATTTGAAGATATGTCACTCAAGGAAACCTTGGGAATAGGGTTTTTTATCGCGGTCGTTGAAAAACCAAGGATGATAAGGACTAGGGAAAGCAAAAGAACTATGACAATAAGAGGCCAAAAATATCTTTTCATGTAATTATCATAACATATTAAAAAGCCGTCATAAACAACGGCTTTTATCTGAAATAAATCACCCGCTCTCCCTCCTCGATGGGAAGAGAAAGAAATCTCAGATTAAAAATGTTATATGAATTATTTATATTCATATAGGGAATCAAATACTCCCCTCCTTCTTTCAAAAGATACTCTTCCGAATGAATAGCTACTATCTTTCCTTTAGGAAGTAGTTCCCTTTTCTTTTCAAAAACGTAAGAAAACGCTTGGGGACCCATGAAACGCGCATTCCTTGTTTTCAAAAGGAAGTCCACGCATTGGTTCGTTGTCATTTCATTTTTAATCAAGACTATTTCAACCATCCATTCTTCCGTTGCCATGGGAACAACGGCGGCTTTAGAAAAATTTTCATCGGTAATGTATTTATTAAAAAACACAAAACGACTCCCAAATTCTTCTCTGAACTTCTTTAATTGATTTTGTTGGTTATAAAATCTATCAACAGAAATCAAAAAAGATCTTTCAATTTCAAAATTCATTGTTTTTCTCCTTAAATTTACTGGAAATATAATAACGCTTTTTAATTAATCGGTCAAACATAAACAAAATTAAACATTGATTTATTTGATATTTTAAGGTAATAATAGTTAGGTATTGCCGGATCGTCTAATGGTAGGACACATGCCTCTGGAGCATGGTATCTTGGTTCGAATCCAGGTCCGGCAGCCAACAAGGATAAGTTATCCAAATGGCGGGCGTTACTTTGCATACGATTGCGAAAATAGAAACTGGATCAACGCCAGACCCTCGCATTGAGACGGTCAAAAATATCGCGAAAGCGTTGAAAATTACATTAAATGATCTTATTAAATAGTTTATATATAATAATATGAAAATGAAACAAAAAATAACACGTAAATCAAAACCGATTATCAATCTGATCCGACCTAAATATTTCGACTCGCGTTTTGATATTGTTATGGCAGGCAATATTTTCGAACATCTGAGAAAATCGGAGAGTATAGATTTGTTGAATTTTCTGATATACCGAAGTCGATGGATAATCGTTGAGTTTCCTCATCGTTATCTGCAAAATGCCGTGGATGGTTATGGTTCCGAGGCACATATTTCGGTTTGGGCAGATAACGTTTTCTTTCGTTTGAAAGAACTCGTATGTACGCAAAAGATACACAACGGCTCATCATTCTTCGGGGTTATTTAGAAAATGTTATACCTATTAAAAAAATTGAACTTACGCTAAAGAAATATGAGAAATAATAATCAATTAAAGATAGGTGCGTGCATAATGGTACACAACATGGCACCGTTCATCGGTGCCTGTGTTAAATCTTTGCAATGGATTGATGGCATTTTTATTTTTGACGACCACTCGACCGATAGAAGTTTGGAAACTGCTCAACAATACTCCAGCGTGCCGATTAAATTTGAACGGTCTTCTGCAAACGATGTCGCTTTCAGAAAAGGAGAATTAGAAAACAGAAATTATATACTAAGTCGCGCATTTCAAGAACTTAACGTTGACGCTATGGTAATTATTGATGCCGACGAAATGTTATCCTCCCTTATTAAACCAAAAATTATCGATCTCCTTAACGATTCTGACGCTGACAGCATTGCGTTTTCAACATGGCATTTATATGACGAGAAACGTTATTTGCATTTTTGGGAAACAGTTATAAATGGAGTAAAAATGATTGACCCACATACCCGGATAGTTAAACCCGGAAAAAGATTTGCGCCACTGTTTAACGACGGAAGCCATCCGATATTGGTAGCGACATCTGCCACGAGGTGTTTTCATGAACCATACCATTTCCATTTGAAATATCATTGCCGGAGTAAATTTCCAAATTATTCAATTTATTTTTTACCGGAGCGGCTGGAGTTTTCCGATGTTGTTCCTCATCTTCGTGAATTGCCTTTTAATTTACCCCAAGATATTAAATCAGCTTTATCGGTTATTGATTGGGATAAAATGCCTTTTTACAAAGAAACACCACATCATACATTGCAACGAGTAAAATTTACCGATTCAAGCGAAGCGCTTGTTCATCCCAGAGACAAAGAAAACCTATGAACAATCTTGAAAAAGGAAAAGATATTTTGCTTTTTTATGAAAAGCATAAGTGGGACTACGTGGAAACATATTCCAAGCGAACCATCTCCGGTTTTTATTCATGGTACACGCTTTTGGTTCGTGCTTTGAAAGAAAATGGCTATATAGTTCACGAGAATAATTACAATCTCGCGCTGGCAAACCCTTCATATCCAGTGGGAATAGTCGGCACGCCAGTTTGTATTCCGAAATGGAACCTGCCAAATCCAGCAATTCTTGGACCGAGCATGTACGACCATCCCTCACAAAATCCGAATCTTATGCAAAATGCAAAGTTTAAATATTACCTGCTGACTTGTGGGTGGTTAAAAGATGTTTTTTCTCAAGTATATGGCGACAAATGCGTTATTTGGCATGCCGGAATTTCAACGGACGAGTGGATTGATACAAAAAAGCACAAAAAATCCATTGATGTGCTTGTTTATGACAAAATCAGATGGGAAAGAAAGAAAACAATCCCGTTGTTTTTAGAGCCAGTTAAAAATTACCTTAATGAAAGAGGTTTATCGTATTTTGTTCTCCAATATGGGGATATTACTCATGACATGTACAAAGACTTATTGAGCAAGAGCAAAGCAATGGTTTTTCTTTGCGAGCACGAGACGCAGGGAATGGCTTATCAAGAAGCTCTTGCCTCAAATATTCCGATTGTTGCGTGGGATCACGGCTGGTGGACAGATCCGGTATGGCCCGCCTATTCAGAAAATCCGATACCGGCGACTTCGGTTCCATTATTTTCTCCTGATTGCGGCAAGAAATTTAAAATGATTTCGGAGTTCCCGAAAATTTTTGAAGAATTTTGGACGAGATTGGACGACTATAAACCTCGTGAGTTCATTAAACAAGAAGTTTCTTTTAAGAAATCAACAGACGCGTATTGCAAATACTATTTTAGCATTTAATAACGGTATAATGTTTAAATATCAAAATGTTTGGTTCGTAAATTTTTGCGGAATTGGAAACGGGATTGTCATAGCTCCTATTCTTCAATGTTTTGAAAAATCATATCCATCAATAAATTATTATCACACCGAAAACCCGCTCCTATCTGATCTGTGGTTTATTAAGCAAGTTGAGTTAAAAAATTTGAAAGGTTTTAGTTCAGCGGCATGGCGTCGGTTTAGGGAAGAAAATTGGGAGGCAATAGAATCATTTATAAAAGAAAAGGAGATTGAGCTCATTGTAAATCTGCGCAATGAAGGGCCACGATATGACATCGGTTACTATAAGTTCAAAGAAAATGCGTCAAAGAAAAAGACGGATCTCGATTTTTGGGATTTAAATTTTGACATTATTGAACAGCGAACGATTCATCAAAATTTAACCGACGATATTCTGGCCTTATTTAGAGAACATGATATTGATGTTTCAGATTATAATTCCAAATGGTTAGAGTCGATTTGTAAAAACAAAGATCGGCATAAGAATATCGGTTTTGGCATGGCGACAAGCCAAGCTAATAAACAATGGCCAACTGCTAAATGGATAGAGCTTGCCAGTATTGTTATTAAAAATTCAAATCAGAATACCATTCTTTTTCCTGGCCTATCAGAAGATGAGAAAAAGGAAGCGGAACGCATTTTAGAAGCGGCTGGTAAAGAGAAATGTAAAATTATTCATGGACAATCTCTCCAAAATGTAGCTCTACAAATCGGCGAATTACTTTGTTTTGTATCTAATGATACAGGATTACTTCATCTCGCAGCGGCTATAAACATTCCGACCGTCGGATTATATGTAAGCACTAAGTCTGAAAATTGCTCACCATATGACAAAACAAATTTCGTACCTTGTCAGAATAGTTTTATAAACAAATGTCCAGATCCGAAACCTTATTGCGGAAATTGTTTTCACTATTACGATATTTGTCCGGCGATCGCTCGATACGGA
>JAKALF010000033.1 GCA_021813265.1 bacterium | reverse complement strand
ATCTACTTGAATCCCTGAAGCTCCAGTTTTTTAAGAAAATTATGCATTTTCTTTTTTCTCCAATCTCAAGAGAGCGTCTTCCGCGGCCTTCAATTCGGCCTCCTGTTTTGATGTTCCCGATCCTTCCCCAGCTAGATTTTCGTTGAAGTAAACGCCGACAAAAAATTGCTTCTGATGATCGGGTCCCTCTTCTTTCAACACTTTGTACATGGGAGTTATCTTGAAAAGTTCCTGGGCTCGTTCTTGTAAAAAACTTTTAGGATCACGATCGAGTCCTTTAGCCACTACCTCATCAAGACGCGAAAGAACGATAGTTGTAATAACACGTTTTGAAACACCATATCCCTGATCAAGATATAACGCTCCAAATAACGCTTCAATGGCGTTCGCGAGAATAACTTCTCTCGCCTTTCCCACGTCTTTCGCCTCTCCTTTAGAAAGATAGAGATATTTTTCAAGATCAATATCCCGCGCGATAACCGAAAGCATTTGATAATTAACGAGGGCGGATCTAAGACTTGTAAGCTTTCCTTCGTTATATTCCCGAAAGGTTTCGTATAAATATTCCGTTACGATGAGCTCTAAAACCGCGTCTCCCAAATATTCAAGCCTCTCGTTGTGAGGAAACGGCCATGAAGGGTTTTCATTCAGGTAAGAGCGGTGGGTAAGAGCTTCTTTGAGTACGGAACGATTACGAAATTGCGTGCCAAGATTTGATTCCAAGTCTTCAAGGTTTGCCATATTATGTTTCTTTGGTTTTTTTAGGTTTCTTTTCTTGGGCTTCTTCTTCAGAAAAATCTTGTTCTCTATATATCGTTCCTAGGACACCATTTACAAACTTGGGTGAATTGATACCTCCATATCCCTTAGCGATCTCAATGGCTTCATTGATGGCGACCTTAGGAGGAACCTCGTTCCGATCCGCGTAGAGAAGCTCATAAAGACCGATGCGTAGCACATTGCGATCGATAATCGCGATCTGGTCAACGGGCCATTCGGGAGCCGCTCTCTCGATTATGGCGTCAATTTCTTTTAAATGCTCCACCACTCCTTTTACCGTGCGCCAAACAAAATCAGGCTCATCAATACCCGGTCCAAATTCTCCGACATTGCGCTCCACGATCTTAGCAAGATCGCGTTTGTGCTTATAGAAATCCCATTCATAGAGGGACTGAAGAACGATGGTTCGTATGAGGTGTCTCGTTGCCATAGGAATAAAAAAACAAAGCCTTATCTTCAGGCCTTGTCTTTTGAGGCTTTATTCACCGCTTTTTTCTTTGAAACCTTCACATACGCTCCGCATTGCGGGCAAGCCCGGTGAGGAAACGTTGGTCCCTTACATTGAGGGCAAACGGAAAGTGATGGTTTCTTTAACGTAAGCTGCGATCTTCGCCTTCCAACTTTTGACTTTGAATGATGGCTTAATCTTCCCATATGGTTTTATATAAATTACATGTTCATCTTAACGAATTTGCCTATAAACGTCAATCGGTGTATATCCGTATATCCATGTTTCTTCAAGGCCCGTATATGAGCCTTCGTTCCATACCCCACATTATCCTTAAAATGGTACTCGGGATATGTTATCGCCAATTTTCTCATTTTCCTGTCCCGCGTGACTTTAGCTATGACCGAAGCGAGAGAAATAATGGGAATAAGGGTATCTCCGTGTATCACGGTCTTTGTCTTAAATCCCATGGATTCCATGATTTCCTTTTTCGGAAATAGTCCCCCGTCTAAAAATATCTTCGCGTGCTTTATCTTGGGATTTTGGGTATATAGGCGAACGAGAGATCTCTCTACCGCAAGGTTCGCGGCGCGAGATATGTTTATTTTATCAATAACCTTGGGAGACACGTGTGAAATTATATATCTAATCTTCCCTGTTTTTTTCATTTCCCTTACCCATTTCATCCATTCATTTCTCTGGTTTTCGGTTAGTTGTTTGGAATCTTTTAGTTTTAATTTTCTATTTGGAGTTTTAAGCTTTATTCCTCTCTTTATGAAAACCGCGCAAACCGTCACGGGACCCGCCAAGGGCCCCCTTCCAACCTCATCGACTCCCACGATATAGCTCATGTATATATTGTATGAAAGAAAATATAAAGGCGCCAACATGGAGCCTAGAATGATATGTCAAAAATCGTGTGATTTCACCATCTTTGATCTATAGAACTTTCAGTAAACCGCCGGCATAAAAGAAGAAATACACAATATCTTTATTTTTAAAAATCTGTTCTGATCCAGCCATATTATTAATAGATCCCTTAAAACCGGGTTTGCAAACATATCTGTAGTTTCCTTTTTTCCATTCCACTTTCTTCCATATACGGACGGTTTTCCAATTTTTCAGAAGAGCGGACCGTAAAATAGAATCAATTTCGTCCTCTTTCATTTTTTTGAAGTTTCCATAATATGACATACTCCAGACAGCTATATTTTTATAATAAATAACCTCAAGTCCCATAAATATTCCGTTGCCGCTCCAATAAACATCTCGGTAGAGCCATTTCCCTTGTCCGTGTTCCAATTGATAAGAATCTTTCAACGTGGCTTTTACTTTTCCTCCATTCCCCATATATGTCTTCGTCCGCGCTTTCAGAAGAAAAGTTGTGAGTTCTTTTTTATTCATATATCAAATTCATAATATGTTAAAACCTACCTTAATAAAATCCCCCCATAATGGGGGGTTAAATTAAACTGGAACAAAAAGATAATCTTTGTTGTCCATTCCAGCTAATTTTTCTTTTTCTTCTGGAAATTTCCAACTACCAATCATTAATATCTCTTTTAAAAAAGTGAGTGTAACCTTAACACGGGTTTTGTTTGATAATACCGTCAGAAACTCATTATAGTCATTAAGCGACGAGCTTTCGTTTTCTACAAAGAATTTTATAAGAGACAAAGTTTCTGAAACTGTAAACGGATCGGTTTTTTTTATTTTCTTAAATATTTGGTAATATGTCATGGAACCGACAACCCCATATTTATCAAGAACACAATTAAACTCGGGAATTTCTTCTGGTGCCTCTTTAAAAATATCATAATCTCCCTCCAAAAAATGAAATCGATTATTTTTTTTATAAAAAGATTTTTGATTAAACCCGAGAGATCTAACGGGAATCTTTGATTCAATGAGTTTCAGTCTACCAATGGTAAGTTTTACGTACTGCTCAATTAATTCCGGATTGGATAAACCCACATGAATATCTTCATGTGTCGCTCCAACCGCAAGCGCTTTTTCAACATACGTTGAAATAAATTTGGCTGATAAGTGTGCCCCAGCGACTGTTTCTGATTTACTGTGTCTAGACATAATTCTTCTCCTTTTTTGATTCACTAAATGTTTCCTATATACCTTTGGAAAAATTGAGCAAATCGTTTTAAACGTGCTATTTTAATATACAAATGTTTTATTAAAAAGTCAAATACAAATCTTCATTTGAATTCCATCCCAAACTTTTCTACAATAATCCTGAACAAAAATCTTCCATGCCTACCTTCACCCATCTCCACGTACACTCTCACTACTCCCTTCTTGATGGGTTGGCAAAAATTGATGACATCATACGTCGAGCGAAAGAACTCGGTATGGACTCCATCGCCTTAACCGATCACGGTAATCTCTATGGCGCTATAGAATTCTATAAAAAAGCGAAAAAAGCCGGCATCAAACCCATTATCGGCATTGAAGCGTACATCGCTCCCCATGGAATTCAGAATAAACGTCCGAAAGTCGATGATGAGCGATTTCATCTTACTCTTCTCGCAAAAAATATAATGGGATGGAAAAATCTGATCCAACTTGTAACCACCTCCTATCTTGAAGGCTTCTATTACAAACCCCGCATGGATAAAGAACTTTTGAAAAACCATAGTGAAGGAATTATCTGTCTTTCGGGATGTTTTTCTGGAGAGCTTCAGAAACTTCTCAAATCAAAACGCATTGAAGAAGCGGAAAAACTAGTTGAGTGGTACATCTCCGTATTCCATGAGGACTTCTATCTCGAAACCCAACCTCACACGAAAGAAACCCTTGAAGATCTCAAAAAACTTTCTCAAAAATATAATGTTCCCATTGTTGGAACCCAAGACGCTCATTATATGAAAGAAGAGGATAAAACAGCGCATGAAATTCTCCTTGCCGTGCAAACCGGAGGAAGACTTGATGACCCCGATAGAATGACGCTCAAAAATTATGACATTTCTCTTCCTTCGGGAGAAAAAATGGCGGAACTTCTCAAGGATATCCCTGAAGCGATAGAGAACACAAAAAAGGTCGCGGAAAAATGCGATCTCGAAATAGAACTCGGGAAAGTCCACCTTCCCAAATATCCCCTTCCGGAAGGAGAAACATCCTCCTTTAAATACCTCAAAAAACTTATCGAAGAACGAACTCATGACCGATACAAAAACATAGATGAGACCGTAAAGACGCGAATAGAAATGGAACTTGGCGTCATCGAAAAAACAGGGTTTGCGGATTACTTTCTCATCGTCCAAGACTTTATTAACTGGGCAAAGCTTCACGGAATCGTTGTGGGACCCGGACGAGGGTCGGCCGCGGGAAGCATTGTTTCATATATTTTAGGCATTACCAATATCGACCCTCTGCGATACGATCTCCTTTTTGAACGATTCTTGAATCCTGATCGCATTCAAGTCCCTGATATCGATATTGATTTCACCGATACGCGACGAGACGAAGTACTCGCCTATGTGCGCGAAAAGTACGGAAACGATCACGTGGCTCAAATTATAACCTTTGGAACCATGGCGGCGCGGGCAGCTATTCGCGATACGGGAAGGGCCTTGGGATTTTCATACGGATTCTGCGATAAAATCGCAAAACTCATACCCTTCAATCCAACTCAAGGCATGAAAGAGGGGTGGCTCATTCAATGTATGAGAGACGTCGAGGAACTTAAAACTCTCTATGAAACCGATAAAGAAGCGAAGAGGCTTTTAGATTCAGCTTTAAAACTTGAAGGTGTCGTGCGTCACGCCTCCGTTCACGCTTGCGGAACCGTGATCTCTCCCAAGCCCCTCACTGAATACATGCCGCTTCAGAAAGCTCCCCAGGGAGAAGACACAGTCATCACCCAATTTGAGATGCATAGCGTTGAATCTTTGGGAATTCTCAAGATGGATTTTTTGGGACTTAAAAACCTTACCATTATCGAACAAACCATACGACTTGTAAAAGAATTACATGATATCGATATTAACATTGACTCCATTCCCTTAGACGACAAAAAAACCTTTGAACTTCTTCAGAAAGGAGAGGCTACAGGAGTCTTTCAACTTGAATCTTCCGGCATGAGACGATATCTTAAGGAACTCAAACCTTCCGAACTTGAGGACATTGTAGCGATGGTTGCTCTCTATCGTCCTGGACCCATGGAACTTATCCCCAATTATATCGCCCGAAAACATGGGAAAGAACGCGTTACCTATCTCCATCCCAAACTTGAACCAATTCTTAAAAGCACCTATGGCGTAGGCATCTATCAAGAACAGATGATGCGCATCGCGCGAGACCTCGCGGGATACACCCTCGCGGAAGCTGATACTTTGAGAAAAGCCATCGGAAAGAAAATCAAAGACCTCCTTGAAGAACAGCATATAAAGCTCGTGGAAGGGATGATAAACCATGGAATTGATCCTCGTACCGCGAAAGCCATTTGGGAGCTTTTTCCTCCCTTCGCGCGGTATGGTTTCAACCGATCCCATGCCGTATGCTATGCCATGATCAGTTATGAAACCGCGTACCTTAAAGCTCACTACCCCATTGAATTCAACGCGAGCCTTCTTAACGTCTCGGGAACGGACGTTGAACGCATCAATTTTCTCGTAAGCGAAGCAAAACATTTAGGGATTCATGTTCTTCCCCCAGACATTAATCTGAGTTCCGAGGTCTTTACGCCCGATGGAAATTCCATCCGATTTGGTTTGCTTTCTATAAAAAACTTGGGAGTTAACATTGCTCACGAAATTATTGAAGAACGGGCTCGAGGAGGACCCTATGAAGATTTATCAGATTTTCTCCATCGTATTCATCATAGAGATTTGAATAAAAAATCCCTTGAATCCCTTATCAAATCAGGAGCCTTTGACTCACTGGGCATTGAACGAGGACAAGCGCTTGAAAATATTGACGACATCGTGAAATTCAACCAAGATTCAAAAAAACGGAGAGAATCAAATCAAGGAAGTCTCTTCGGCAATACGGCTACCTTTACGAGTATCCGTCTCAAACCCTGCGACCCAACTCCCAAACAAACTCTCCTCTCATGGGAAAAAGAACTTCTGGGACTTTATGTCACCGAACACCCCATGCAAGAACATGCTCCAAAAATACAAGGAAAAGCAAAAAGTATAGAAGACGCTATAAAACTCCCTAAAAACGGAGACCGAGGGCCTAAGGTAAGGATAGCGGGCATTATCTCCGGAATCCAAAAAATCATCACCAAAAAGGGACAACCCATGCTTTTCGTAACCCTCGAAGATCTTCACGCGACAACGGAGATGCTTGTGTTTTCAGAAAACGTCTCAAAACATGAAAGCCTCTGGAGAGAACATCAAGCGATTCTTGCAAGCGGCTATTTTTCATGGAAAAACCATGATCCCAAATTCATCTGCGATGATATAAGAGAGTTGTAATTGTAGCCGAAAAACTTCTATAATCAAATCATGAACCATAACCATTTAGACGAGATCAGACACTCCCTTGCCCACCTACTCGCGGCCGCGGTATTGGAACGATTTCCAAAAGCGAAACTCGCGATCGGTCCCACCATAGAAAACGGCTTCTATTACGATTTTCTTTTCCCTCGGCCATTAGAAGAAGGCGAT
>JAKALF010000002.1 GCA_021813265.1 bacterium | reverse complement strand
GATCCAGTACAGCGCGAACGCCGCTCCAACCGTAAAGGCGGATGTTCCGGAAATCTTTTGAACGACGAATAGAGCGAAGATGGGGTTGATAAGTCCCCATCCTCCCCAAAAAAAGAGGTCGGAAATAACCAGGAATCGTATGACACGATTAACGCTCAAATTCTTCGTGTTGAAATGAATGTTTATACGCATATTCTCCTACTATACTATCAAAAAACACGACTTTTCGCGAACTTAAGAAACTCGCAAAAACACGACGACAAGAAAAAGCCAAAGGGCTGTTTTAACCAGAACCTCAAGCGGGGGTCTCACATACAAAAGAATTTTGTTTTTCGACCAAACTTCCCAAACCACGAAAAACGCCGAAACCATGTCCCATATAATGAAAAAAAGGAAACCATCAAACCCATAACCCGTAACGCCATAGAGAACGAGTAACACGGCAATATTGTTAAATTTATCACTCACGTGATCGAAATAGGATCCCCGATAGGTGACACGGTTGTTAAGACGCGCCACCGCGCCATCTAAAAGATCGAGAAAATAGACGAAAAGATATAGGGAAACCTGCCATAAGGAGGGATAAAAAAGAGCGAACGGCATCCAGCATAACGTGAAAAGAGCCCGAAACGCCGTAATATCATTAGGTGTGATATTTGATGGTAAAACACCAACCAGAGGTTTAAAAACTCTGTCTTTTCCCAGCCGCAACCTATCATGAATATCAATAATGCTTTTCCCCAAATTTAGAAACATATTAATCAAGCGCGCTAAAGAAGGTTATGAGATTGCGTATATGTTCATCCATGGAAAGCGGGAGTCCATTGATGCCTTTTTGGATGATACTCCTATCAATTTTTGCCGCAAAGGCCTTTTCCGCGAGGCGTTTTTTAATAGACGCCGCCTTCATGGATCCGTACGGAATAGGATGTATCTTTTTATACGCGTAAAAGATTCCACTTATCTCGTCGCAAGCTAAGAGCGCGAAAGCAAGCTTGGTTTTAGGCTCTACCTTAAACCCATTGTATCCATAGGCGTGAGCTTCCACGGCGTGAATAAGATCGCTTGGGTATCCCCACTCTCCAAACCACTCCAGCTCTCTTCTTGGGTGTTCGTCCGGAAACGCTTCAAAATCAAGATCATGCAACAAACCGGTCACATACCAAAGATGATCATCCTCGTGAAATATCTTCGCGTATCCTTGGATAGCCAGAGCGACCATTTTGCCATGAAAACGCTGGTATTCGTCTTTTACGCGCGATTCTAAAAGACCCCGGGCCTCCTCTTTGGTTGGTAGCATAATGCTTTTATTATTTTAACAGCGATTTCTTTTGATATATAGTTATATAAGCAGGAAGTAATCCAACGGGACTTTAACGATATTAGCATCCTCCAGTAATGTGAGTGAATCTCGGCAGATGACTATGCCATACTTTGCCGATCCGACTTTCTTCATCGTACTCCGTACCTGTGTGCCAAGTTTTTCACCTATACCTACTTCAATCGGGATGATGTTCTTGCCGGCAATCGTGAGAATAAAATCCGCGCCAGCTCTTGAGCTATCATAATTCAAAGCGCCTCGACTACTAGCAACAAACTCTCGATACAAAATCATTGCAACAATATCTTCCATCAGTCGGCCTTTCTGACCGGCAAAAATCTGTTCGTTTCCGGCAACTGAAAGAAAAGCCGATCGCATCGCGCTGGACATGAACTGATAACGTGATGGTTTTCTGACCTTTTTAGAATTTGAGCCGTAAGGCATAACACGAATAAGTAATTCGGCCTGTTCCAATACTTCAAGAATATTAGAAACGGTATTCACGCTTGTTTCAAGCGTGGTAGCTAATTTATGAATACTCACCACGTCAGATTCCGCAAGTAGAAACAACATTCTCTTGATGTGTATGAGGGTTTTGGTATCAAAACGGCCAAGACCTTGAACATCTTGATTAATCACCTTATCAAGTAGTAGGGTGATGGTCTGATATACACGCGCCTCATCTTTCATTTTGATAGCGAAGGGTAATGTACCAATCTTCAAATACTCATCAACATAGTGGCGGTCTATTGAAGCCCACGCACTTACCACGCTTTGCTCGTATTTTTTAAGCTTCTCGTAAGCATCTTTTGCGGACTCGGCGCTGAATAGGGCGTCTTTAAGATTTTTCTTTAGATCTTTAAGTGGAAATTTACCATCGCGGATCATTAAAAATTCAGAAAAGCTGGTTGGAAAAAGTTTTTGAAAAATAGAACGGCGGATCACGTCAGGATTAGTCTGCAAGGAAACAGCCGATGAACCGCTACACGCGACAAAAACTTTATTCGAACGATCATAGAGTGACTTCAATACTGATGCCCATTTCGAATCGTACTGAGCTTCATCAATAAAAATAAAAAGTGGTTTGGTAAGCTTCTCAAAACTTTCGCCGATAATTCTTTCATATGCGGTTAAAACGTCCTTCAGAGATGAACCGAAAACATTCACAACTTCATCCAAAGAAACGTAGAGCATTCGCCGATCACCAACTTCCTGATAATAATTTAAGAAGAGCTGAGCAAGAATAGTAGTCTTGCCGACGCCTCGGAGGCCTGGAATGATAACCAACCTGTCTTGGGAATTGATGTTATACAAAAAATCGCGGAAGTATTTATCGACTTTCACGTAAATATTTCTCTGGGGAAACTTTTTACCTTGCTCATCCTGTGCATATGACCTCAAGCGGAAGGGAGCTTGGATGAGTTGGTTTTGTATGTATCTAAGGATTTCTTCCATATTTTTGGCTTTTTTGAAGTGATACAGTATCAACACTTACTATATTACTCTAGTAATATAGAGAAGTCAAGCACCTGATTTTGACCGCTAATAAAGGTTTTTAGCCATATTTACTAAATAGTTTTTAGTTTTCTTTGGTATTTCTGTAAGTATGACACTTTTATATCATTAGGAAACCCGCTTCGTAGCGTTGCTAAACATATAATATGGCTCCGAATTTGAGAGGGTGTTGAAAAGAGATAATAAATAAGTATTGAGTACCTTAAAAAAGGAAAATCCACCGCAAGCAGAGGATTTCCCCTACCACGCAAGTGGATTTAATGTTTAATGCGCGCCTCCGATTTTACCCTTAACATGCATCATAATTTCTGCAATCGGTACGATCCAAGAATTATCGGGGGCGACCCTTTTCTGCATTTCCTCGGCTCGTTCTTTTAAATAAAAAAAGAACTTATCATTAGAATGGCTTATCAGCATCCCTGACCGGAAATTTTCAGCCATGAATTGTTTCGCAACTAACCAGAGAGCGCTAATCGCCTCGTCAACCATGGAATCGTGGCCAGAGACGCCCGCGCAGAATATAAGGTCAGAATCAAGGCCGTTCATTGTAATCGCGCCAGGGTATTGTTCAAGATCGTTGTTTTCAAAATCTTTTGACCTCTTTGCGCCAAAAAGCAACGTCTGCGTTACTTTTTTCCCAGCAAAGTGCATATATTTGAAATCTTTATCTTGCGGAACATATCCGAACTTTTCAGTTACTAGTGTGCTTTTCCATGGATTGTAATAGGCTAGATAGAAACCTTCGCAAGATGGTTTTGGATTATTGGGAAGATTTTCTAACGCGTATTGCAATCTCCACAGGAAATGATTCATCTCGGGATGTAATAATTCAGAAATGAAATTGATTTTCATTTTCAACTCCTTATTTTTTTTTAAATTAATTATTTAGGATTAAAAAACTGTATATATAATACAACAGTTTGTATAAAAAAGCAATAGCTATACCGCGGGTATTAAATACAAGTTGGTACAAGCGATAACGTTTTTTGCAGATAGAATAAAGGATTTTCGAACAATTCCGGTGAGGAAAATCTGAAGCAGAATTCCCTCACATACTCCTCGAGATTCTCCGACCAGTGATGGTGGTACATCCTGCGCACGAAGGTACGGTAGTTGCCGAAGACGCCCTCAATCTCCGAGGTCTTCCCGAACTCCCATTTGCAGTGGAGATCTCTCCGGTGTTCTTTGAGCGGCCAGTAGCGCTCGATACCCCTGTAGATTGCCGCACCATCCGTCCAGAGTTTCGTTCCGGGTTTCACTTTCTGGAAGAGGAACTGCGTTGCCTGATAGCGATCGACTGAGGGCTGGAAAATCACGTCATAGGCGAGCCTCCTCATCCCTTTCTGCTTTCCCATGAGGAGTGCAGCATTCCTGAAATATGCCTCATCGAGCTGCACAATCCGCTCCAGTACGTGGGTTTCGCGGGGCAGGTGCGCCCTGAATGCTGAAAACCAGTACCGTACGGTCTTTTCCGAGAGACGGGTGAGCGTCTTTGTCTGTTTGATCGGGATCGCGGTTGTCCACGACCAGAGGAGTAGCCAGAACTTCTCATAGGGCAGCTTCATGTTCGAGAGCCACGTATGGGAGAAGAGCGAGAATTTCTTCCTGCACGTTCTGCATCGATAGCGTGTTTCATACTGAACGACCTTTCGTGATCCACAGACGGGACAGAAGAGATTCTTCCCGAAGAGGATGTGGCGGAGATACTTCTTAATCTTTGTTTCCGACGGTATTTGCTGGAGCTGGTACATATGATTCATAGTAGCGATGCTGTACCAACTCGTATAGATTACCCTATACCGCCGTCAGCGATGAAAACCGAGAAGTCGTCCGTTACAAGATGTAGTGCCGGTGTCGGAACTGCCATATCAGCAATTTTGGTTCCTCCTTTTGGCGAAGAAGCGGAGGCCGTCCAAGCGGGCGCTGTTTTCAATCAAAATCTCAAAATCCAAATTAAGGAATTGGAAGAAAAACTCGTATCATCCCATCTGGCTCCCGAATTAAAACCTTCGCAAACCCCAAAGGAGAACAAATTCCCTACGGGGCATGCTTTTGAAATCATTTTACCAAATCTGATACACAAATCCAAGAAGCGAAATCTGCAATGATGCGCCCCGCCACTATTTTTTTGGGGATATGGAGGCGGGGCGACGGACTCGCCCGCGCGGAGGGGTCTGGGGAGGAATCCGCGCGGGCTTCGGTTTTCTGTTTTAAAACAATCGGCGACTAATTGGTTATATTGTGTTGTTTCAAAACTTCTAAAAATGACGGCGTTGCAAATCCCATTGAATAAGTTGCGTGCAGTACTTCAATAAAAGCTTTTTCTTTGTAAACTTTCAATTGTTTTGCACCCTCATCTGAAATTATAATTTCTCTTGTGTTGATTTGCGACGTTCTATATCCCTTTACTATTGAAACAACACGTCCGGTTTTTATATCAAATATCGGGCCGCCACTATTTCCGGGGTTGAAAGCCATTGTAAATTCATATAACGAATGCTTCTCAGATGTTTTGTATCTACAATTTATTACACCCTTGTCAGTTCGTAATAAAATATTACCGATACGAGGTTTGTTTATATCCTGATTTTCAAACTCTAGTTTGCTAAGAGGATAACCCAAAACACCAACCGCGGTTCCTATGGGTAAAAAATCTTTAGAAATTCTTATGAAATCATTTTTATCCGCATAGATTTTGTCGCCACTCTTATAGAAATCTTCATCAAGATAAATAACGGCTAAATCTATATCCTGATAGACAAAAATTTCTTTGTCTAATTTTGGTTCAAAAATTCTATAGTGCCATTGGTCATCGTCATCATGTCTTAATAAATAATATTTATCTCCGTCTTGGTGTTTAAAAAGTTCACCTTTCTCCGGATCATTAATAACATGACCTGCCGTCAAGAAACGATTCGGTGCGGCTACAAATCCGGTTCCGAGAGTAATCCAGTTAATACCTTCCTTTTCATTGATGACCGTTTTTCTACCTTTTACGACAACATAGACAGATTTTTTGAGCCATTTAAGGCAATCTACGAAATTATGAAAACTTTCTGGTCGTTTCGGCGGCTTAGGTCCTTTATATTTTTTATTTCTTTTTGACATAATTTTGATCTGTGGATAACTTAACTTTGATTTTCTACTTTTGTTCTATTATAATTGATGTGTAGGAAACAAGTCAAGTCTATATGTTAACAAAACGCCAAAAAGAAGTTCTAGACTTCGTAGAAAGCTACTCACAAAAGAAGGGCTATGCTCCTTCTTTTGAAGAAATCAGAAAGCGACTTAAGCTCGCCTCTGTTTCAACTGTTCATTTTCATATTTCAAAACTCAAAGAGGGTGGTTATTTGGGGAATATAGAAAATAAGGCTCGTACTATCAGCGTTGCGTCTAAAAAACCAATGGTTAAAATTCCGCTTTTAGGAACTATCGCTGCCGGTGAGCCAATAGAGGCAATTCGTCAAAACGAATTTATTGCTGTCCCTAAAAATATATTGCCTAGAACTGGCAATCTTTATGCTCTGCGTGTAATGGGCAGTAGCATGATTGACGAAAATATAAAAGACGGAGATGTTGTTTTAGTAAAACAGCAAGATGTTGCAGAAAATGGTGAGCGAGTTGTCGCTCTAATAGATAATCACGAGGCAACACTAAAGAAATTTTATAAAGAGCGGGGATATATCCGATTGCAACCCGCAAATAAAACTTTTGAGCCAATTATCATAAGAAAAGATCGGGATATTAAAATTCAAGGAGTTGTTATTGATGTTATTAAAAACGAAGAAGAATTACAGGCAGAGGAGATAACTATTACCAAAGAAATAAAAAAGGAGAAAAAATTACCTCTCAATCAAATAATTTTAGGCGACGCAATTCAAGAATTAAGAAAACTTCCTGACGAAAGTTGCGATGTTGTCATAATTGACCCGCCCTATAATATCGGTAAAGATTTTGGAAATAATATAGACAAAAGAGAACTTGGGGAATATGTGGAGTGGTGTAAGAGTTGGATAAATGAAAGCATAAGAACTCTAAAACCAAGCGGAACAATTTTTATTTATGGTTTTAGTGAAATTTTGGCTTATCTCTCTGTTGAAATTCCTATACAAAAGAGGTGGCTTATTTGGCATTACACAAATAAAAATGTTGCCTCTCTTAATTTTTGGCAGAGAAGCCACGAGGCAATCATTTGCGCTTGGAAAGAAAAACCGGTTTTTAACAGAGATGATGTTAGAGAACCATATACCGAGGGATTTTTGAATGGAGCAGCTGGAAAGGTAAGAAAAGGGACTTTGGGAAGATTTAGTAGTAGTGGCGTAGAAACAATCTATAAAGCTCACGACGGAGGGGCATTACCGAGAGATGTTATCAAAATCCCTGCTCTTGCCGGTGGAGCCGGAATGAATGAAAGATGGTTTTTGTGTAAAACTTGCGACTCTGTGTGCGAACCGCGACAATTAAAAAATCACGAAGGACACGAAATAATGAAGCACCCAACACAAAAACCATTTGAGTTATCTAAAAAATTAATAAAATCTGCTATGCCGAAAAAGGACGGTGTTGTATTGGTGCCTTTTGTTGGTACTGGCTCAGAGTGTGCGGCAGCAAAAGAATTGGGTCAATCATATATTGGATTTGAGATCAATCCAGATTATGTGAGACTAGCAGAAAAAATGGTGGGCGATAAAAAGTCAATCGCTAAATTATTTTAGAGAATTATCTATTTCTTTTTTCTTTTGTTCAAAGGCATAAGGAGTAAAGACAACAAAACCATTTTTCAACCTCTCAAGGTTTTCATTTTCCATGAAGTCTTTATAAGGTTTTCTCCATTCACCCTTTTTTGTTTTAGGATTATCAAAAATATTACTTGCCGGAACATTATAGAAAATATCAACAAACTCACCATCTATTTTATTTTTAACCCCACCCTTACCGCGTCTGACCTCAGAGCTGAATGATTCCTTCTTGACTTGATAGTTCAAAATCTTTCCTTTGTAATTTACTTGAAAGTCTGCTCCTTGATGGTCAAGCTCACCCGACATTGAAACTGTGCCTTCGCCAAAAACTGATTCAGCTACATAACCAGCATGAATTTGAGTAATAATACTTGCCCAAGTGCGATAGATTCTTGCGGGTAACCCTCTGTAAAAACAATCCTTGCACATTGTTGTTTTTTGTCTAAAGGATTCAATTTCTGTTTTCAGCGAATTCAGATACTCTTTATAAAAATCCTCAAAAGACAAAAATTTCTTTTCATCCCAGTATACTTTGTAGAGCATATTGATAGCCTGAACCTCTTTAGGCATATCCATTTCTACAATTTTAATAGGCCTATACTGATCACGATAGGATTTAAGATCAACTGATTGTAAAAATTTGTCGAATTTTTGTACTAACATAAATTATAAGAAATATGAGGAAGGCTTTTTATATATCTGTGCAAATTTTTTCATTTCTGCGACATCAAGTCTTCTCTCGCCAGACTCAATTTTTGAAATATAAGACTGCGGTTTACCAAGTTTGTCAGCAACTTCCTGCTGGCTAAGCCCAACCTCAATACGAGCCGTTTTTAGGCGTTCTATGATGTCTTTGTAGTCTTTTGAGTAAACTGACTTGCTCATATGTATTTCTATGATATATCCTATTGCGGAATAATCCCAAATTAGGATATAATGTATTTATGAATGTAGCCGCCGATTTTTTTAAAACAGAAAACCGAAGCCCGCGCGGATTCCTCCCCAGACCCCTCCGCGCGGGCGAGTCCGTCGCCCCGCCTCCATATCCCCAAAAAAATAGTGGCGGGGCGCATCATTGCAGATTTCGCTTCTTGGATTTGTGTATCAGATTTGGTAAAATGATTTCAAAAGCATGCCCCGTACCGAACTTGTTCTGGTGCGGAGTTCATATCTAGTTTCTTGGCTCCCCGGGTAGGACTCGAACCTACAACCCGCTCCTTAACAGGGAGACGCTCTACCATTGAGCTACCGGGGAATACTATAAAAGAATAAAAAATAAATAGCCCCATGTAAAGGTTACAAAGGGCTATGTATAATCTCTAATATCCTCTCCCGTATCTCTTGATAGGGAGTGGATAATTTAACGGCGATAATGGGAACCTCTGGATGTTTGACCCGGTGATCCTCAACAAAATCAGGACCCGTCACCGAAAGAGGAATAACCCTATACCTCTTATTAATAAAGATAATATAGAAATCTATTCCATCAATAACATCGGGATAACTGAAGTTTCCACTACTCAAGAAATTAATAATTTCTTTATCCCTTTTCATTTTGAAAAGGGCTTTTTCGACTTTCTGTTCCCGTATCTTTCCAATTTTTAACTTCCATCTTGGCTGGTTTTCTTTTCTTTTTAAAATAATTTCTTTTGTTTTAAGAAAATTATTTGTTCCTAAAAACATTTCCATCGCCAACCTCCTTTGTTAATTTCAGCTGATACGAGTATAGCACGGATAACAAAAGATTGAAATTACAGGCTTTCTAGTATAATATGGTAAACGTTATTTCCTTTGCCCCTATAGCTCAGTTGGTAGAGCACCTGCCTTTTAAGCAGTGGGTCCCAGGTTCGAATCCTGGTGGGGGCACCAAATTTATGAGCTTACAGATTGGTTTGCTCAGATGAAAAAAATATGATATCATAATCACATGAAGAAAAATGATATTGTAAAAGTAAAATTACCAACGTCGCTTTCTAAGAAACACGCTAATAAATGGGTTGCTTTATCCTCTGATTATAGAAAGATAATTGCTACAGGAAACAATCTACCTGACATATTAAAAAAAACATCAAACACTAAAAAAAGAGTTGTCTTAAAAGTACTCCCACGATTAGGATACGTTCCTTTATCTGACTTCTAAATCATGAAGTTTGAATTTTTAGCCGTTGCGGGATTGTTTGACACAAGAAAGAAAATGGTTAGGCGTCCAATGCTTCCTCTAATACTTAAAGACAAGAACGGGAATGATTTTGAGGTATTTAGTGTTATTGACTCTGGTGCTGATACTACAACTCTAAACATAGAATACGCGAGTGTACTAGGAATTAAACTTGAGAGAAAAAAAGAAATAATAGGAATAGGAAATGATAAAGTGCCTGTATATGAAGGGGTTTTTCCTTTTTCTATTAAACATATGAACATTTCTTTAACGGTACCAGCATGGTATGTTGACAGTCAAAATGTTGATATTCTTCTAGGACGAGAGACTTTCTTTGAATCGTTTAAAATAAAATTTGAAAAAGATCATAATACATTTGAGTTAATTCAAGTCAGACGCCCTTAATATAATTAGGAATTTTTACCCAGAATATACAAAAAAACCGCGTCTTCCGCGGTTTTTATTTTCACGAACACCCTCCAGATGATTCTCCGCACTGAAGGCACGTGGAACATGACCCCGTGCGAATCATCATGCCCCCGCATTTCTTGCAAACCGTATCGGCGGGAACCGTATGATTTCCATTATATTTCTTCTCTTCAACCTTAAATTCCTCGGAAACATTCATGGAAACGCGAACGGATACCTTTTCATCCTCAAGGTTCTCCGTAATTTGAGGAATAGAAACCTCTCCCGATCCCTCAATGAGCTTCACCATCCCAAACTCCGAAAGATCGTCTTGGGACATGAAACGAATGGCGAGATAACGAAAAATATAATCGACAATACTCGTCGCTATTCTAATATCGGGATTTTCAGTGAATCCCGAGGGTTCAAAACGGGTATAGATAAACTTATTCACCAATTCCTTGAGAGGAACGCCATACTGAAGTGCCATGGAAATGGAAATGGCAAAAACATCAAGAAGGCCCGAGAGCGTGCTCCCCTGTTTTGCCATGCGGATAAAGATCTCGGAAAGCGTCCCGTCTTCATACATGCTGTAGGTAAGGTATCCTTCATGTCCCGCGATCGCGAATTTATGAGTCTCCGACTTCCTGGTTCGTTCGGGTTTTCTGCGATGTATCTCGGGAACTGCTTTGTTCTTCTCGGTTTTCTTTTTCTCAGCTGACGTGCTAAGAGGCTGGGCGGCTTTTGATCCGTCTCGATATACCGCGAATGCCTTAATACCAAGTCTCCACGCCATGATATAGGCATCGGCGATTTCTTCCGCGGTTGTCTCTCCCGTCATGTTAAAGGTTTTGGAAATAGCGCCGGAGATAAACGGCTGAACCGCCGCGACCATGCGGACGTGCCCCTGCCACGAGATGGCGCGCGTTCCCCCCAGAGGACGCACGGCGCAATCAAACACAGGGAGATGCTCCTCTTTCAAGCGCGGAGCCCCTTCAATCGTGTTATGTTCCGTGATCCATAAAAGAATTTCTTCCCGCTCTCTATCCGTGTATCCAAGATTTATAAGCGCTTTATCAATCCCGACGTTTACAATCTTCATCCATCCGCCCCCGACAAGCTGTTTCATTTTTACAAGAGAAAAATCCGGTTCAATACCCGTCGTGTCGCAATCCATCATAAAGGAAATAGTTCCCGTGGGAGCGATGACGGTAACTTGGGAATTGCGATATCCATATTTGGTTCCAAGCGCGTACGCGTCATCCCAAACACGTTTCATCTCTTTTCCAAGAATATCATCACGAAGCAAAAACGAGTTCACGTTATACGACGCCGCGCTGTGCATTTTAATAACATTAAGCATCGGCTCCTTATTTACCTCATACCCCTCAAAAGGACTGACGCGAGAAGCGATAACAGCGGAAAAACGATACGCTTCTCCTGACATAAGGGAAGAGATGGCTCCTCCCCACGCCCGCCCCTCTTCGGAATCATAGGGAATACCCTTGGTCATGAGAAGGGAACCGAGATTTGAAAACCCAAGACCCAATTCTCTAAATTTCCTGGCGTTCTCGCCGATCTTTTCCGTGGGATAGCTTGAATGACCCACGATAATCTCCTGAGCGAGAAGAAAAATATCAACAGCGTGCTTAAATTCGGAAACATTGAATGTCCCATCCTCCTTCAAAAACTTCATGAGGTTAAGGGAAGCCAAATTACACGCCGAATTGTCCAAGTGCATGTATTCAGAACAGGGATTAGAGGCGTTGATACGCCCCGAATTGGGACAGGTGTGCCATTTATTAATCGTCGTGTCAAATTGAACTCCCGGATCCCCGCTTTTCCACGCGGATTGGGCGATAACATTCAACACATCCCGCGCTTTATAACTATGAGCGACAGCTCCCGTCGTTATATACCTCGTCTCCCAAGTTCCGTCACGTTCAACGGTGTGCATAAAGTCATCCGTAATGCGAATGGAGTTATTAGCATTCTGGAATTGGATGGAATTCCACGCTTCATCGTTCAAATCGGACATGTTATACCCCGCTTCCATAAGGGCACGAATCTTGTCTTCTTCTTTCGCTTTAGTCTCGATAAATTCCATCATGTCGGGATGATCGATATTCAACACGACCATCTTCGCCGCCCGTCTCGTCGTTCCCCCCGACTTAATCATGCCCGCTACGGAATCAGCTCCCCGCATAAAGGAAACCGGACCCGAAGACCGTCCTCCCTTCGAAAGGGATTCTTCTTTAGATCGGAGGGGAGAAAGATTGACTCCAGATCCCGAACCTCCTTTGAAAATTTTTCCCTCCGTCTTGATCCAATCCAAGATAGATTCCATATCATCGTCAATCGAGAGAATAAAACACGCGGAGCATTGCGGATGTTCCCGCACTCCGACATTGAACCATACCGGACTGTTAAACGATCCTTTCTGATGAAGGATGATGTGGGTAAGTTCGTCTTCAAAAATCCGAGCTTCCGCTTCATTCTCGAAATACCGAGACTTCTCTCCCCACAAACGAATGTTTTTCGCGACACGATCAATCATCTGTTTTACGCTAGTTTCTCGCTCGGGAGAACCCGGCTTCCCGCGAAAATATTTTGACGCGGTAATATTGACGGCGTTCTGCGACCAAAAATCGGGAAATAAAACGTTTTGCTGTTCAAACACTTTCTTTCCCGATCCTCCCAAAACGGCATCCCGCTCAACCCACGTGACTTCATCAAAAGGATGCGTTCCCTCTTTGGTAAAAACTCTCTTCAAAGGAATTTTTTTCTCTGACACGTTCCTTCTATGCTGTTGTTTGGTTATTTTGGTTGCTGGTTTGGGCGACATGGATTCAAAGGGTATAGGGCTACGACGTTTTGTTTTTCATATTCCTGGCGTCCACGAGACGATCAGAAAAATCTCGTAGCGTTTTTATATCCGGAGTAAAAAGAAATATGAAGGTTATAGGAGCGGGTTAAGTATTCCCATTATACCCCCGCCTCATATAAAAGTTCAAACGAAAAAATAGTGGATAACTACCCTATAACAACAGTAATGCCCGCCTTTTGTCCAGCGGGCTCTACAATCCTTATTTTATTTTCTCTTTTTTCTCAAAAACGCGGGAATATCCCACGAATCTTTGTCCTCTGACTGTTTTTTTGAAGATTTTTCTTTCTCTTGATAGGATTTTTGGGTTTCGGAAACCTGAACGCCTTGCTTTTCGCGAATATCGGGAAGGGTATCTTTCTTTAACGAGGCCTCTTGGGTTATAAAAAGAGATGGAGTATTCATTCTTCCGCTTGAAAACACGCCATTGAATCCCGTCGCGATTACCGTTACCTTAATGGTCTTGTCCTTGAGCGAACGGTCATAGTACGCGCCGAAGATAACGCGAGCGTTAGCGTCTAAATTAGACGAAATAGTTTTCGCGATATCGTTAATCTCCGACATTCTAAGATCCTTTCCTCCCGCGATGCTGAAAAGCGCGCCCTTCGCGCCGTCAACGGAAATTTCAAGAAGGGGCGAGTTGAGGGCGTCAAGCGCGGCCTTGGTGCTGCGCTCCTGTCCCGTTCCCATGCCGATACCGATCATGGTCGCTCCCGCGTCTTTCAAGGTAGCCTCGATGTCCGCGAAATCAACGTTAATGATGCCGGGCATGTTAATGAGTTCCGCGATGGACTTCACGCCGTTTCTAAGAACCTCATCAATATATCCAAAGGCTTTTGACGCGGGAGTTTCTTTATCAATCAAATTAAAAATACGATCGTTGGGTATTACCACAAGCGCGTCAACTTTTTCCCTAAGACGAGCGAGGCCGTCTTGCGCGATATTCATGCGCTGCGCTCCTTCAAAGGAAAAAGGTTTGGTGATAATGGCAATCGTGAGAATTCCTTTCTCCCGAGCGATCTCCGCGATAATGGGAGCCGCTCCGGTTCCCGTCCCTCCTCCAAAACCGGCCGTCACGAAAACAATATCCGCGTCATCAAGCATCTCTCCTATCTCCGAACGATTTTCTTCGGCCGCCTGTTTTCCGATCTCGGGATTCATGCCCGCTCCCAATCCATGCGTAAGCGCCTTCCCGATATATATTTTCTTATGAGCGTGAGCGTAATCAAGATCCTGCGCGTCCGTGTTTACGGCAATGAACTCGACGCCTCGGATTCTTTCGGGATCGCTCATCATTCTCGATACCGCGTTGCCTCCCCCGCCTCCGACACCCACAACTTTTATTTTCGTAACTCCACTCGCGAGAGGACTGATGACGCTCTTCTTGGATCGAGACTTTTTAAAACTCTCGACATTTTTCTGTTTTTTCTTGGTCATGTTAGGGCATCAAATTTTTGAAAATGGTTTTAACAAGATTCTGAGGGTTGTATTCCATCCGCGCCCTCCCTTCCGTACCCCAAAGCGCGAGACCCGCGGCTGTTGAAAACTCAGGATCTTCAAGAAGCGACTGGTGGGTTGGATTCATGACTTCAAAGGTTCCGAGGTTTGAAATGCCAGTCTGTACGGGCAGTTTGAGCGTCTGCTTCACGAGATCTCCAATTCCTTCAAGCTTTACCCCCCCTCCCGTGATAACCGCCCCTCCGGGAAGCCTCCCCGCGCAGTCAATGCTCTTTAGCTCATTATTCACAAGATCAAGAATTTCCGCAAGCCTCACTTCGATAATTTCGGATAGGAATCTTCTTGAAACTTCGTCCTTGCTATCCGGATCAAATTCAGAAAGTTTAACGGTATCCTTTCGCGAGACGTCTTTTGAAAGCGCGTATCCGTATGAAACCTTAAGTTCCTCCGCCACATCAAAAGACGTTTTGAGCCCAATAGCGATATCTTTCGTGATATAACTCGATCCGAGAGGAATGCTTTTCGTATGCGATACTTTATTTTCTTCATAGACGACAAGGGTTGTCGTATCCGCTCCAAAATCAATAAGCACGCTTCCCAAATCCTTTTGCCTTTTTGAAAGAACGGCGCGCGCGGAGGCGAGCGGATTAAAGATGAGTCCTCCAATGCGAAGTCCGGCGTGCTCAACGTGTTTGGTAAGAAAGGTGACTTGGGGAGAAAATCCTTCGATGATAAGAGTGCTCACCTCAAGCCTGCTCCCCGTCATGGAAATAGGATCTAAAATATCGCCCACGTCATCAACAAAATATTCTCTCGTTATGTTATGAAGCACGGAGTGATTGGGAAGGAGCTTCACGGCCCGCGACGCTTGAATCACGCGATCCACGTCCTCTTCCTGAATTTCCTGATCCGATCGCGCTACCGCGACGATACCGCGCGATGCCCGCGCTTTGATATGTTCGCTGTTTACATTTATGTAAACATTTTTCACGGCTCCTTTTGAAATCTTTTCCAAATCGCGGGCGATATCATGCAAGACGCTCACCGCCTCATCGGCATCGATTAAAACGCCTTTATGAAATCCGGCCGAAGGATGTTTAAAAACGGTAACAATGGAAAGCCTCCCGTCCTTTCCGGTTCCCGCGACGACGCCTTTAATGGATGACGATCCGATATCAAGTCCGGTAATGATGTTCGACATACGCTAAAATTTCATCTTCTTTTTTTTCCATCTCTATCGTATCACGTACGCGCCCGTGCGTATATCCCAGAAGGTGGAGAACGCCGTGGATGGTAAGGAGAGATAATGATTTTCTCTTACGAACCGCCGCGCGAGGAGCGAGATACAATTCTCCGAGATAGTTTGAAACGTCTCCCCGAAGAAAGGAATGAGACTCAAAACTCAAAACATCGGTCGGCCCTTTTTTCTTTCTATAAACCCAATTGAGCCGAGCCATTTCGGCGTCGGTTACGAGATAAAGATCCAGAGTCTTGTTTTTTTGATTCAAACAAAGAAGAGCCGATTCGGCAACTCTTCTTAAAGATTCCGAAGTCTTTAAAAATCCCTTCAAGGAAGGGATTGATATCACGGTATTCATGATCCGAGCTTTTCTTTAATGACCTTGCTTACCCGAAGAGCTTCCGCGTTTCCTTTAAGTTCCTTCATGACTAAACCCATAACGCTCCCGAAATCTTTTGTTGTCGCCTGGGGAAACCGGGAAAGCGCCGAAGAGACGGCTTTCTCGATTTCTTCGTCGGAAGCCTGGGGAGGAAGATACCGTTCAATGACGGAAAGCTCCGCCCTCTCTTTTTCCGCCAAATCATTTCTTCCCGCGGAAATATACATATCAAAAGCTTCCTTCCGTTTTTTCACTTCCCGCTTCATGACTTCAAGAGCTTCGGAGTCCGTAAGCGGTCCCTCTTCCCCTTTTCCCTTCTTTTCTATCTCTCGGTTATGAAACGCGGATTTCAAAAATCGCAAGGTATCAAGCGTTACCCCATCCCGCGATTTCATGGCTTCCTTACAATCCCTCGATATGTCTTCAAGAAGAGACATGTTAGTTTTTGTATCCGTATTTTTTCGCCTTTTCGAGTTCCCTCTCCTTATCTTTTCGGTATAGAGCGGAGAGTTTAAGCTTGCGCTTGTTGTCTCCTCGAGACTTAAACTGGCGCTTGCGGACTTCTTTAATAAGACCGCTTTGCTGGATTCGCTTATTAAACCTGTAAAGGAAAGAACTTACCGTCTCCCCTTCTCGTTTTTTTATTTGTATTGCCATATATGATTATAGTATATCGACTTTTACCGCCCGTATCTTTTGAAATATGTCGCTAAGGGATTCTCGGGGAACATTACGAACCACGCTATGAATCGATCCCCCTCCGTCATCCTCCCATCGGGGAACGATGTGAAGATGGAAGTGAGGAATGGCCTGACCCGCCTTTTCTCCATGATTGATTCCGATCGTAAATCCATGAGGAGAAAGGGCTTTTTCAAGAATCATGGTAACCCGCTTTACGTCTCTAAAAAAAGGACCAATATCTTCATCGGAAAAATCGGTGATAACGGAAAGATGGTTTTTGGGAATAACAATCGTGTGGCCCGGAGCGATCGGGTGGATGTCTAAAGCGGCAAGAACATAATCGTCTTCATAGACGATATCCGAAGGAATTTCCTTCTCCCCTATACGACAGAAAACACACTCCATATTATTTACATCTCTTTTTAATTTCTTCGACGACAGACTTCGAAAGAAAGGTTTCTTGAGCTCCCAAAGCGAGATCCCTGAAAATCACCGTTCCCTCAAAAACTTCCCGCTGTCCTAAAATAAGGGCGGCTTTGGCTCCCGATTTTTCGGCAACCTTGAGCTGCGCTTTCAGGAATTTTTTTCCGAGCGATTCCATAACGGGTACGCCGTGCATGCGAAGATCGTTAATGATTTTTAAACTCCCCCTTCGCGCCTGCTCTCCCACGGCGATGAAAAAGATTTTAGGTTTTTCTCTTCCAAGAGAGGTTGATATCCCTTCTGATCGTATCTCTTCAAAAAGCGCGTCGGTCAAAAACGACACCCCCGCTCCGGGAATCGACTTCCCGAACATCATCTCCGAGAGATAGTCGTAACGCCCGCCTGATCCCAAAACGCGTTCTCCCGCTCTGATTTCAAAAACCGTCCTGTTGTAAAAGGGGAAAGATCGCGTAAGGGTGGGATCGGGTTCATAAGCGACATCGTTCTCTTCAAGAATTTCAAGGACGGTTTTGAAGTGATTATTGCAACTATGACACATGTAGTCAAGAATGGTCGGAGATCCCGCTCGCATCTCTTTACACCCCTCTTCATCGCATGAAAAACGAGCCAGGGGACCGTGCGCTTCAAGTTTTTCGGAACATGAAGGACATAATCGCGATTTTCTCGAAGCGTAATAGGTCTTTGCCTTTTCACGATACGCGGCGCGGCACGCTTTGCACCCCAACGTGCTTACCTTAAGCACGACGCGTTTAAATTTTAAAATCTTCACGAAATCAAGGGCAGTTAGAATAAGCTGAGCGTCGTAAATGGGATCGCTGCTCTCTCCCACGATATCAAATCCGCACACATGGGATTCTTCAAGCTCTCTCTTTCCTTCCTCGTAATGAATAACTCTCCCGCTATGAAACACCTTAAGGGGAGACGCGAAATATCCGAGATGTTCATCGGAATAGCTTCGCATGATTCCGATCTCGGGAGAGGGCGTGAACGCCGCCAGTTCTCCGCTTGGAAGCTTTATCGAACAAAGAGGAGACGGCCCATCGGTTATCTTGAGAAACGCGGGAGCGACAAAACGCTCGGGTTCAAGAAAAGGAGTGTCGATAAAGTGATAATCATGAAGTTCCGAAATTGTGTGAACCGCGTTCCATAGAACTTTCCACATTTCTTCATCGCGAGGAAGCGCGTCCCGAAGACCCCTTACCTTCACGGCGTCGTTTTTTTTCTTGGAAGACTCTCCTGATTTTTGTTTTTTCTGCATGGTTTTAATATTGAGGGCGCGAAAAGGCCTCCGCCGTGTTCACGGGCCACAAACGAAAACGGACAAGTCCTGAAATATCGGAACGGAGAAGAGGACCCCACATGCGCGAGTCATAGCTGTAATTTCTGTTGTCCCCCATCATAAAGTACTGATTGTCGCCTAAGGTGGTTTCATAACTTCCCGTGAAATGCTGGTCGGCAATGTAGGATTCATTCAAAACCTTTTCTCCTTTGGCGTTCCAGATCATAACGCGTCCGTTTTTCACCTCCACCTTTTCCCCGGGAAGACCAATAATACGCTTGATGTAGTAGGAGCGGTGATCTCCCGGATATTTAAAAACAATCACTTCCCCCCGTTCGGGATTTCGAAAACGGTATGAAAGTTCGTCAACCAACAAATAATCGCCGTCATGAAAGGTAGGCTGCATACTCGAACCGCTCACGAGAAAAGGCTGAGCGACATAGCTGCGAATCAGAAAAACCACGAAAACCGCTATAATAACGGTTTTAAAGGTATCCCAAAGAGAAAGAAAAAATGATTTCATGGGGTGTGCTCAAAAATTTATGTTATTATATGCAATATGGATATAATATTCAACCCCAAAACCATACGGGCGATCGCGGGACTCGGAAACCCGGGAGACGAGTATCGTGATACCTTTCACAATATGGGAAGAATGTTCCTTTGTCATGCCATGGAAAAAACAAAATCTCCCGATCTTTCCCCCTATAAAACATTCGCGTACTCAAAAAAAGGAAAGCGCGTGTTCATGCGTCCCGAAACATTCATGAATCAGTCGGGAAAAGGACTGAAGGAAGCCCTTCTGTATTTCAAACTCAAACCCAACCAAGTTCTTCTTGTTCACGATGACGCCGATATTCCTCTTGGAAAAATGAAGCTTTCGTTCGGGAGAGGATCCGCGGGACACAAAGGCGTTGAATCCGTCATCAGTCATTTCAAAACAAAAGATTTTTGGAGAGCGCGTATAGGCATACGGACCAAACAAAACCAAAAGAAGAAGGCTCTTGATATCGTCCTTTCCCGTATAGGGAAAAAAGAAGAAAAGGAATTGATGGCCGTCTTTAAAAATCTCGAAGATCTACTTCTTCTCTGATCCTCCCTTAAACTTAAACGATATCTGAAAACCCGTGGACCCGTCTTCAAGGGTTCTGATGCTTGAGATGCTGAGATTGGCGTCAGAAAAATCTAACTGGGAAGAAAGAAGTGACCTGAACTGCACGACGGTGTTGTTGTCGGGAGCTCTCCCCGAAAGCGTGACGCCCGCGTTTAACGAACTTGTTTCGATACGGTCAATCGTTATCCTCCCTTCATTCGCGAGAGACGCTATACGCGAAAAAAATACGCTCCATGGCTCGGTTGATTCCCTAACCCGGGATATCGTCTTCACCAACGAATTGAATTCTGCCGCTTTAGACTCGAGATTTTTCAAGTCTTTTTGCTGTCCTAAGGTCGTGAAAATAGCAAGTTGTTCCTTGGTGCTCGCGGACTCCTTCGCGAGAAAATACGCGACACCGCCATAGAGAACGAGAAACACGGCGAGAATTCCCGCGAGAATATTTCTCCAGAGAACGATAAAGTCAATGGTTTGCTCTTCTTGAAACAGTTCGCGGGAACTCACTCTCGAAAGAGTGAGAAACACGTCCCGGGAGCGATTCATGGCTCCTCGAAGCGCGGAACCGAAAACAACGTACCAATGGGGGGTAAGGGACCAGGAAGGAATGGAAAACGGGATAATGGTAAGTCCGAACTTCCCCTCCACAAAGGTTTGTATGTCCTTCTCAAATCCGGGAGCCACGAGAAAGACGCGGGTAAGGGTCTCCCGGAACCTGCTCAAAGAAAAATTCAAAACTTTCTGTATCTCTTGGGTGATAACGGTTTGAAACAATTCTCGAGAAATCTGACGCTCTTCCCCTTGTATGGAAATCCAGGAACGAAAATAATCAAAATACAATTCTCCGTTCCTGATAATCGAAAAATTCAGTCCGTCGCTTGATATCTGAAATACCATGGAAGATTCTTTTTCGATACCCGGTCCCATGGCTTTTGATACCGTCCGGGCGAGCGCGAGACCGGGAAACTCAAAAATAACGGGAGAAAAGTTCGCCGCCTGAAGCGCGATATCAATATCGTCAACGACTTGCCGTTCGGCGACCGCTCCCAATAAATCGTATTTCTCGGTCATTTCCTCCGCGATTTGATAACTCATATACGCTTTCTCCTCGGAGATGGGAGAGATCATCTGGAGGTTAAGCATGGCGGATTCATCAAGTTTCTGTCTGCCTACGTTCGGAACCTGAAAGCTTTGGGTGTATACGGAGCCGGGAGGAAGGGAGACCACGACGGGGATGGAGGCCCCTCGATCATTAAGCCCAATCATTCCATGAAACTGTTTCAATACGGCGGCAAATTGTTTTGAATCTATAATTCTCCCTCCTCTCATGACTCCCGGAGGAAGCTTTAAGGAAACAGCCTTGGGTTTTCCCCCAAGCATCACGTACTGAAGCATGGAATCGCTAAGGGCAAGCCCTCCGATGATGGGCTTGGATGTTAGGCGTTCAAAAATCGATATGAGTTTGGTTATAAAAGGCGGTTTGATAATATTCATGAAAATCTAAAAAGATTGTTCTTCAATGGACTTTACGTGAAGAAGTCCCGTGGTTTGATCCGCGACGATAACTCCCACAAGTTTCTTTTTTCGAAGCGACGCCGTCCCTATGGACGTCACGGTGTACACATACGCGTTATTCGGATTGTCGGACGTTCGGGAAACGGTAACCGAAACCGTGTCGCTCCCCACGTCAAACGAATACGTGATGTTTCCCAACGCCGCGTAGTTATTGTCTCGAGAAACGCGTATCTCCGCGTCTCTCACTCCAGCCTGCGCCGCGGCAAGGGCGCGGAGAGAGAGACGTTCGCTGAATTTTGAAGAACTGAGAAAATAGGTCACGACGGATCCCGCGAGCGCTATCTGCAACACGACTCCGCTCACAAGAAGAATAAAAGAAAGAGTCGCTTGGCCTCTCGGATACGTTATATGTTTCACACCTCTAATCATAGCAAAACCCGGCACATTCGTGTACCGGGTTTTTATCATAACTCAAATAGGGATTATTTCTTCACCTCGGGAGTCGGGGCTGGAGTCGTTCCTTGTCCATTCTGCGGATTCCCCTGCCCGGTCTGCGGCTGAGCGGGAGGAACAAGATCGGGATTCGTTTGAACGAGTTTCACGAGATTGCTGTCAGGCTTCAAATCCGCCGTCCAAACGACTTCATCGCGATTAATGCGGATAAAATCCTCGGGTCCCCAGAAAATATTGCTGAACTTCTGAACGTTCACGGGATTCTGCTTATCCTGCTGATTCACGGTGAAAAGATACGGGTGCTTCAAACCGAAAGAAGGGAAGGAAGTAAGTTCTCCGAAATAGAGATCTCCCGTTCTAAGATACACGGCGGTAAGTTTCACCTTGGAAGAACCATTCGACCATTTAAAGACCAAAAGACCTAAAAGGGCTACGAGAAGAACAATAACCACGACTAATAAGACTTTGTTTGTTTTACTCATACGTTCTCTATTATACCAAAAAGGATTTATGAATTACACGCGCGCTGTGGATAGCGTTTCCCTAACCCCGCAAATGAAGGGAATCATGGATGTCGAGAACGGCTTTGATGGCGTCTCCGGCCGATATGTTGTTTTGCCGATACGGAGCGTCCGTTACGTCTCCCGCCGCCCATATGCCGGGACAAGATGTCCGCTGATTTCCCGGGTTCGTGAGAACCATGCCCCACGCGTTGGTTTTGAGAAGTCCCAAAACGATTTCGCTATTGGGCATAATACCGATCTCCACAAAAACGCCTTGAACCGAGAGGGTCTTCGTCTCTCCGCTTCGCGTATCGGTATAGGTAAGTCCCGTCACGGTTGTTTTTCCGTGAATCTCCTTGGTCTCCGCGTTAAAAAGAACTTGAACATTTTTGTTTGAAAGAACCTTCTCCTGGGTTATCATGTCTCCCTTAAGACGCGGTCCGTGATGTAAAAGAAAAATATGTTTCGCGTAGGGAAGAAGATCAATCGTTGCTTCAAGTCCGGCGTTGCCTCCTCCGATAACCGCGACGTCCGTACCCTTAAAAAGCGGAGCGTCGCAGATGGAACAATACGCGACTCCCTTTCCATCGAATTCCTTTTCTCCCAAAACCCCGAGTTTTTTTCTTCTGCTTCCCGATGCGAGAAGAACGGTTCGCGATTCGTAACGCTTTCCCGAATCCGTCTCCACGAAAAATCCCCCTCCCCTGTTTTTCAAAACGCTCTTTACCCGTTCTCCCTCCATAATATCAATATCATCCTGCGCGCGAAGATGGTTCTCAAGATTTTTCGCGAGATCAAGTCCCGAGATGGACGCGGTTCCGATCCAGTTTTGGATATGTCCCGAGACGATCGACTGCCCTCCAAAAGATTCGGTAACAAGAAGAGTCTTCAATTTCTTTCTCGCGGCATAGACTCCCCCCGCGACACCCGCGGGTCCTCCTCCTATGATGATAAGGTCGTGCATAGTTATGTCGCGCTGTTCCAAACCGTAAGAAGCAAAACTCCGACTCCTATGATAACGCTATTCCAAAAGGCGAGATTAAGAGCTGAAAAACCCAAAATCCAGGGCGAAGCGATAAGCCACACACCGAAGATAATGCCTGTCCAATCTCGAGGTTTCAAATTCATATTTTTATTACCTAACTAGTGTATCAAAATAGGCCTTAAGGGTGTCAAATGGGAGCGCTCCCGAAATACTCTGTTTTTCAACCCCATCGACCAAAACAATGGAAAACGGGGTTCCCCTGCTTTTCATATCAATGGCGTTCCCGTCATCCACATATCGCTGAACCTTATCCCTAAACGTCCGGTTTTTCAAGCAAGAGCTAAAGGCTCCCGTATCAAGTCCGATATATTGGGCAATCTTCGGAAGTTCCGCGGGATCAAGATTATTGTTGGATGGCGTTATCATAAACAGCCGATCCACAAAGGACCAAAACGCCGTCTCTCCCCCGAGCGAGGCGGCGCATTCCGAAGCCTCGGCTTCGTTTCTCGCCTTAGAGTGGATTTCTTCCAAGGGGTAATGGCGGTACACGAGAGCCATCTTGCTCTGATAAAGGGAGAGGAGTTCTTTCATGGTGTTATGAAACGCCTTGCAAAACGGACATTCAAGATCCGCGTATTCCACGACGACAATCTTCGCGCGAGGATCGCCTAAAATATGGTCGTCTTGAGTTACTGGTTTGATAACAGGAAGGGTCTGTAGTTGGTTTGCTTCTTTAGAAGGGGGGTGCTCCTCTTTTTTTCCCACGCTGTAAAAGAGAGAGAGGGAGATAAGGAGAGCGGCGATAACAATACTTACCGGAAGAATATAATCTCGTTTTTTTTTCTCTTCATCCATGGTTTCATTGTAGACGGAGAGGAAGCGGAGTCAATGGACGCGAGAGCGCGAATAACGGACAAGTGGGGAAAAAATAAAATACCTTAAAGATCGTAAACGCCGTGGTTTCCTATAAGGTGAAAATAAATAACGTCCTCTCCAAATTCAAAAATAATTCTATGCCTTTCATCAACAGAAAAAGACCAAAGATCGGTCAATTTTCCATGCAACTTATGAGTTTTCAGTCTTTTATCAAACGGATTTTCTCTAAATAGTTTTTCTTTCTTCTCAGCGCTAATTTTCACGCTTCTCGGAAGTCTTTTGTATGTCTTCGCAAAATGAGTTGAATAAACAATATCCATTACAAAAACTTTTTAACGCAGATCTTTTAAAGAACGAAGTTTTTTACCATACCCATCTTGTATTTCCTCCCGACTTTTAACGACTTCTCTGAAGGTATTCTCGTGTTTCCATAAACGTATAAGGTGACGAAAGAATTCGCTTTTTGAAGCGTAATGACCTTCTTTAATAAACCGCTCAACTTCTTCATTGAGTTCTTTAGAAAGAGATATAGTAACAATACTTCTCATGTAGGTATTGTAATAAATTGTATTACAGCCTGTCAAATACGACGCGAGAGCGCAGATAACCCGCAAAATCTAATCTTAGTTTCCGATTGTTGCTAGAAAGCGGAACAACCGAAAATATTTAGAACGCGCTATGCTTTTATAACCCATATTGATCGGCGTTACGTTTGTCGGGATCCAAAGAACAAAACGCGTGAGCGTCAAGAGAAGTAAAGAGTTCTCCGAGTTTGGTAAGAACATAACCGGCCAAACGCCCCTTTCCGGTAGATAGAACAAAACCCGTTGTCGCGAGTTCTTTTATATCCCGCTTTATCGTAGGAAGGGAGACATCTAATCTGCTTGAAATCGCCCGAGCGGAAAGAGCGTGAGAGCCTCGTAATAGTTTCAATATCTTCTCCTCTCTTTTATTTAATGGTATCAAATTCGTCTCTAAATGGCATCATATTGATACCATTTAAAGCTTTTCAAAGTCTAAATTTATGTAAGGTAGTGGAAAAATGATAAAAACCGTTGTATGATGGGGTTATATCAATGTCTAAGGCAAAAAAATTGCTTTTACTCTTTGGCGATATTGTCTCGCTTTACGCGTCTCTCGCTCTGACCCTCGTGATCCGATACCAAGAGGGTTTTTCTCACGCGTGGAAAGGACACGTAGTCCCCTTCTCGGTCATCTTCCTTATCTGGCTCTTTATCTTCTACGTAACCGACCTATACAGACAACAAACCTTGAGAAACACGGCCGATCTTCTAAAGAAAGTCGCGGGGGCGACTATCGTCTCCGCGGCTCTTTCGATGGCGGCTTTCTATATCTTCTTCTCCTTTTTTGAACTCACGCCGAAAACCAACCTTCTTATATTCACCGGAGTGTTCTTGTGTCTGAGCTACGGGCTCAGATTTTTCATGTTGAAAGCGTTTACGGGAACGGCGATTCGCGTCGTCTTCGTGGGAAGCTCTCCTCTTCTTCGTGAGACGGTTTTCTATCTCAAAAACAACCCTCACGCGGGATACGCGGTCGCGAGGTGGATAGATCTCCCAAGCGACGGAGCGGAAGAAATCGCGGAAGCGGTAGAAAAAGAACGAGCCGAACTTATCGTAATCCAAGAGGAACACGTAAAAGACTTGAACCTCTTTCCGGTATTGTACCAGCTTCTATCATCCAACACGGGATTCATGAACTTCCTGGATTTCTATGAAACCGTCTTTGAAAAAGTGCCGGTTTCGGAAGTTGAAAAGTACTGGCTCATTGAAAATATCCCAAGCAGGCTTCCCACCTATGACATCGCCCAGCGCGCGCTCGATTTTCTTGCCGCGTTATTCCTTATTATTATTCTCTCTCCCATAGGGATCTTGGTATCCTTCCTTATTCTCGTTACTTCCGGTTTCCCCGTGATCTACAGCCAAAAACGGATCGGAAAAAATGATATACTCTTTACCATCTACAAATTCAGGACCATGGGAAAGGACGCGGAAAAAAACGGTCCTTTATACGCCCAAACCAACGATCCCCGCCTTACGCATCTCGGAAAAGTATTGCGCCACACGCATCTTGACGAGATTCCTCAACTCATCAATATCATAAAATCAGACATCGCGTTCGTGGGACCCCGTCCCGAACGCCCCAACTTCGTGGAACAATTCAAAACCTCCATTCCGTATTACAATATCCGACACCTCGTAAAGCCGGGACTCACGGGATGGGCGCAAATCAACTATCGCTATACCAATGAATCCGTGGAAGAGACGAAAGAGAAGCTCTCCTATGACGTCTTCTACATCAAACATCGTTCCATAGCGCTCAACATTCTCATTATTCTAAAAACACTAAGGAGGATCTTCATATCCGCCAAATAACCTATGTTCAGGAAAATCAAATCATTCATGCTTGAAAACCGTTCCATGAAGCAGACGGTTCTCAAAAACACCCTCTGGCTTACGATCGGGAGCGGGGTTAGCAAGGTAATTAGAGCTATTCTAATCATCTACGCGGCTCGTATCCTCGGAACATCGGGATATGGGGTTTTCTCGTACGCCTTAAGCGTTGCGGCCTTCTTTACGGTCTTTTCCGATATCGGTCTCTCCTCTCTCCTTACCCGTGAGGCCTCTAGGGGGTCAAAAGAAGATTTCAAACCCTACCTATCAACGACGTTCGTGATAAAGCTCATCATTCTCGCTCTTACCCTTCTTATCACCGTCTTTGCCGCTCCCTATTTCACGAACGTCTTGGAAGCAAGGCCCCTTATCCCCTTGGTGGCCCTACTTCTCGCCTTTGACAGTCTACGAGGCTTCGGATATTCCTTTACGCGGGCTCAAAACAGAATGGAGCTTGAGGCGGGACTTACGATGGCGACCGATACCTTTATTACCCTCTTCGGTCTTCTGGTTCTATTCACGAAACCCGCCACAACCACCCTTACCTACGCCTATATCGCGGGAAGCGGTCTTGGATTTATCATGGTCTTTTGGACTATTAGAAAACAGTTGAGGGGGCTTTTTTTGTATTTCAACTCAAAACTCATAAAGCCAATTCTGACGTCCGCTTGGCCTTTCGCGATAGGGGGGCTTTTGGGAGGCTTTATGATCAATATTGACACGATTATCATCGGAATCTTCAGAAACGCCTATGACTTGGGGCTCTACGCCGCGGCCCAGCGTCCCGTGCAACTCCTTTACATGATTCCCGCTCTCTTCGCGACCTCTCTCTTCCCCATCATGAGCAAACTCGCTCATGAAAAAAACTTTGAAAAACTGAAAACCATTATTGAAAAGTCCGTGGCTATCGTTCTCTCAATCGGCATCCCCATGGTCGTGGGAGGCATAGCGCTCGGGAAACCTCTTATTGACCTTCTCTTCGGTCAGGGATACGAAGGCGCGATTCCTTCTTTCCAGCTTCTCCTTGTTACCGTTCTCTTCGTCTTCCCGGGAACCGTTATCGGAAACGCCGTCTTCGCCTATGACAAACAGAAGATATTCATTATTTCAACGGGCATCGGAGCTTTAGCGAACACCGTTCTCGATCTTATCCTCATCCCCTCCTATGGCATCGCGGGTTCCGCATTCGCGACTGTTGTGTCTCAGATTGCCGTAAATTGGATTAACTGGCGCAAAATGAAAACCATTACCGGCTTTCACCCCCTCCGACTCCTTTCAAGGACGATCCTCGCGACCGTTATCATGGCCGCTCTCGTCATCGTCATGAATATGTTAGGACTTCACATTATCCCGAACATCATTCTTTCATCCGTTATCTATGTGGGGCTACTCTTTTTCTTCAAAGACCCCCTCCTTGACTTTATTAAAATTTCTGGTTTAGTAAGGTAAGATATATTCACAATATGGAGTTAAAATGCTTCTAAAATGGAAGGCAAAGATTTTATTGTTCCTCATTGATATCTTTAAAAAAGGATTCTTCGCCTGGATTCTCTTCTTCATTCTTTCCGCTATCTTTGTTTTCATCGGAAGCATGCTAAATCCTTTGATTGAAAACAAAGTTCTCATGATAGCAATGGTTTTTGCGACCATCCTCGTAACCGGGTTTATGGTTAGAATCATTTCCGGAAAGAAGTCTTCGGAACGCATGATCCAGCTTCTTTTGAGGAACAGCAATTTCGGGAAACCGGTTTATAAATGGGAAGTGTTTCCTGGAACGAGAATGTACGGGATTTATTATAAATCCAAAGGGGTAAGAGCAGACATGATGGTGCTCGAAGGAGGACCGTCTTCTTTAACCTGGAAGAAGATGGAGGTTTTGGCCAAAAAGCTTATCAAAACCGACCTTCTGGGATACCAGCTGGCTCGGGAATACTTTCTTTTTGGAGATAACAAGAATTAGGCTGCTCGATATGGAGCAGCTTTTTTATTTGACAAAGATTAAATAAAGTAGCATGATGAAGATAGAAAATTTAACAATTATAAAGGAGATTAAACATGTTTTCGTTTATATTCATGACAGCGGCATTAATTTTACTCCTCTTCTTGTTGTTGGTCATGACGACAAAATACAGGTACGGGGGAAAATTCATAGCGTACTTTAAGATAACTTCGGGAATATTGATTTTTCTCATGCTTGCCGGATTCGCGTTCTCGCTCGCGACATTAGTAAAGGGGAATATTTTCGGCATCCTAATGATCGGATCTATTTGTCTATACATCATGATTCGGGGGTACCAAATAAGCCACTTCGCGACGATTGAGGGCGTGCGTCATTTAAAAACCCTCAAATCTGGGAAAGTGTTTAATAAGGAAAAGCTTTTGGAGTTTGAATTGAAACCGCCTAAATAGGCGGTTTTATTTTATCGAGATTTATATATTTTAAGAATCTTATTTTTAAGCGCGGCAATCGGCAAAAGATCAAAAACGCCATAGAGGAGAAGTCTCATGTATCCCCTTATAAGGGCCTCATAATAGTTTGGATACATATTTCTATATTGTTTCGCGAGAAGAAGATCTTTTCTAAACTGCTCTTTTTTGTTTTTTCCGCTAAGACTTGATTTACGCATCATAAATTTTACTCCATATAGGGGAAGGTTTGCTAGTTTTCCCACCGAACCAAGCTTTAACCATAGATCATAGTCTTCCACGTGTTTTGTGTGTTCCGTTTCGTCGTATCCTCCAAATTTCATCGCGATATCTCTCCTAAAAACAACGCTGGAATGGATAAAACAGTTTTTGGTTAATAATTTCTTTTTTATTTCAATATCCGTTAACGGATTCAAAAACCTAAATAGCTCATGATTTTTTTCATCCACGTTAATAACTCCTGTCCCTACTAAAACATGGTCTTTATTTTCTTCTAAAAACCTTATTTGTTTTTCCAATTTAATTGAATCAATCCATGCGTCATCATCATCAATTCTCGCGATATATTCGCCCTTAGCGTGTTTTAATCCGATATTTAAGGTTTTTTGGATTCCGAGGTTTTCTTCATTTTTTATGTAGATAATTCTTTTATCTTTCCGAGAAAACTCTTCTATAATTTCCCGTGTTTTATCAGTTGAGGCATCGTCTATAACTAAAAGCTCCCAGTCTAAAAATGACTGGTTTAAAACGCTTTGGATAGCATCTTTTATATATTTTTCTCCGTTGTATACGGGAAGAATGATTGATATCTTAAACATTGAGTTTTTCGTTTTTGTTCAAAACAAAATCGTATGAAACGATCGCTCCAAAAATAAACCACATCCACCGTAAAGTTATTGTATCTAAAAACAAAGAAGAGATGAAAAGACTAGAAAGAAGCACAAAAAGGACAATTCCATAGGGAAATTCTTTGTGTTTTCTTATTAACCCAAAAGATTTTTTAATAATAGACATGTAAAATAACAGGAAAACAATTAATCCTCCCCAACCAAAGGTTAGCCCGATTTCAAGAAATAAATTATGAGATCCCTGTTTTATATCACCTATTAATACGGCCAGAGGCTTCCAGTTAGAATATGAAAAACCATAACCAGTTGGATGTGTAATAAAACCATACAACGCGCTGACCCAAAGATCTTGTCTATCTTGCCCAAACGCAAAAAGCTTAGGTTCAAATTTCATCTCCTTACTGTTTAAACTAAGAAAAGAATTTTGATTTTCAACCTCTCTTGAAAAAGCGGAGTTATTTATAAGAGGATAAACCGTTCTGTATAATAACATGACTCTCGATTCATGGGGTAGTATATAAAAAGTGAAAAAAGCGGAAAAAATGAAAATAGAGATAACCAACAAACATCTTTTTACAAAAACAAGAAAATTCTCCCTTTTAAAAAAATAGAGAAAGAAAAGTAAAGATATAGACAAAAAAACAGATACCCACGCTCCACGGGAACCAGTCCAAAGAAGAAGTGGGAAGACAAAAAACAAATTAATTATCCAGGGCCATCTAATTTTTTGATTATTATAAAAAAATGCAAAAAACAAAGATATTATAATTCCCAACACAATCCAAGTAGCAAAATAATTAGCATCATTCTCGGCCCCTCTAAGCCTTCCGGAATTAAGAAAAAAACTTTGAAATTTTGGAAAAATAGCGAGCCAAAAAATAAGCGGAGAAATTGCAATACCTATCAGAATATGCTTTATAATTTCTGGTGATTTAATAATCACATATAACGTTAGAAAAAAGAATAAGAAAACAAAAAACATCCTGAGATAATCAAGGATGATATTGACTTTATAGAAAGCAATTCCAGAAAATTCAAAACTACTGAAAATATTTCCAATAAAAGCGAAAAAGAAAATGAGGAAGAAATATGGTATATATTTTTTAACAAGTACTTTCAAAAAAGAAACGTTTTCTTTAGAAAAAAGAATACAACTTAAAATAAAAGCTAAGGTAAAAAAAACAAGAAGTTCAGATATTTTAACAGAACCTGTGTATATACTTCCCTGTCTCCAAACCAACGAAACGACGGAAAGTAAGAAAAACACATTTATAATTCCTTTTTTATGTAAAAAAAGTTTTTGAAAAATAGTCATAAGATTACTTAAGTTTTGCTATCAAAGCCATCGATGGGCTTAAAAAACTCGACGTTCTTTTAATTTTAAAGAGAAATAGAAACGATTGTATAAATTTATTAAAGGTCCTTATCAAAAAGTCAATCAGGTATACATTGCTTCTTAATATGCCAAGATCAAAAAAACCTACATAATCTAGAAAAATAATTTCATAATCCTTTT
>JAKALF010000032.1 GCA_021813265.1 bacterium | reverse complement strand
GGTTATATAGGAACGCAAAAAATCAACAATATCCAGTTTTTCTTTAATTCGGTCGGTATCTTTTTGCATATGACGTCTTTAGTGTAGAAAAAAACCGCGAATTATTCCACTCGCGGTTATATTTTTGATTTTTTGAGCTTCCAGGGACGGATTACCCCATTGCCTTCCTGCACGTACACATTGAAGGCAAAGCCTGAATTGCTCCTTACAAGTTTGGTTATGAGATTGTACTCGCATTCCCAAACGTTTCTTTTCCTCATCTTTCCCTCTATAACTACCTCTTTTTGAGAAGCGTTCTCCTCCTTTAAAAGTTCAATCCAGATATTGCGATTGGTATATGAACCCATGGGTTCAACATACCACTTGTACGTTCTTTCACTCATAATTACCTCCGTTTGTATTTTTTAAGTTACATACTTCTTTTGCTGTAGAGAATATAAGAGTACACCAGAGAAACCAATGCCGCAAGAATAATAGCGGAAATAACAATTATAAAACTATATTGAGGAACAAGAATGGAGGCGATAATGACGGCGCTTGCTATTTTGAAAAGCTTTCCCCCCAACGCGTGAGTTTTTTTCCATACTGATTCGCTGCTTAGCGTCCATGGTGTCCGTATACCGACGGTCCAATTCAGTTCCGCGTGTTCCAAAAGAGAACCGACGGAAAAGAAAAAAAGTCCGAGCGCTACCGAAAAAAAGGGAATAATGGGAACGAGAGATCCTATGTTCCAAAATATAACGAGGGTAAAAATATAAAAAAGGAAAACAAAGAGCGAGACTATGAATCTATCAAAATACTCTCTAAATTTCTCAATATTTTTTGATCTCGGATCTATGTTGGGGAAGATAAGAAAAAAAAGGAACAAAACAACGGATATAATAGGCATGAGAAAAAGACCCCATGTTTTCGGCATAGTTCCGTTTGGATTTCCTTGTGTGTCCCAATGAGAAACGATCCGTTCGGGAAGAATGGGATTTATAACGATCGCAAGCGCGATAGACATTAGTATAATAAAAAGAATCGTCCCTTGAGCCCTGGTTATCTTCATGTTTTTTATAGGCTGTTTAACTCTTTATCTATGCTTTTCAGGTCGGCATCTATGCTACTCGTGCCGATAGTATTGAGATCGTTCTGTATGGCGGAGGTTGTGTCTCCCGTTCCAGTTTGAGGTTTCTGAATCTCGGAAACTGGAGTTTTTTGATTCGTAAGAACATTTTTTTCTCCGCTCTTTTTACTATACACATAGGCTCCAAAAGCGATTATGATTCCTATGGCGATCCATACCGCCACCCCTATCGCTTTGCGACCCGGAGTATTTGTTTGAATATTATCTTCCATACATTAATTTGCTGTTTTTGATTCGACTTCAAACTCGTTGACGTTGGGAATGTTTGAAAGGCTCTCCGCGGCTTTCCTTACCGCGTCATGGGCCGATTTCAAACTTTTTTGAATATTTCTCAAATCATTTCTGAGCTCATCTCGTGTTTTCTGAAGATCCGTTTTTAAGGCGCCTTCGCCTGATATAGTTGCTGAATATACCTTGCCTGCCAGAGATTCAATAAGAGTTCGTCCGCTCCTAATACTCCCTCCGGCCGATGTTACAAGTTCCGAAACCGAATGTGTATCAACCCCATACGCGCTCGCCTTCTCCGCTCGGGTCTTTATTTTCTGAAGAATGGAGTCGAGATTTGTAAAAACCGTCCTAAAATGCTCGAGATTTCTCTCTTTTATTTGATTGAATTGTTCAAAAATACGCTTTGCGATTTCGGCCTTTTTTTCGTCTTTTATCTTTAAAAGATTTTTTTCAAATTCCTGTTTCTTTTCTTCTAATAATCGTTTTACCTCCTCTTTTTTCTTCTCCATAACCCGCTTTACCTCTTCTCTCCTTTGTTCAAACTTGGTTCGTAGTTCTTTTTCTTTTTCCCGAAACGCCTGAATAACGCCCGGGTTGTTTTTAATAAAAGACCTCATGGATTCCGTTGAGGTTGTTCCGCGCGTGTATGATTCTTTTAACGCTTCCATCTCGTTCTTCCGTTCCTTTTTTATATCCTCAAAACTCTGTTTTTTCTCTTCCTTCAATTTCCCGAAGATATATTTCCTTTCTTGAGTAAACTGCTGAACCGCGTTTTCATGTTCTTTTACAAAGTTTTTAATGGCGTCTCCAATCCCATTTGTTTTTGAATCCTTCTTATGACCTTCTCCTTTTAACATTCTCTCCGGAGTTATCATGGAACGCCTCTCCTCCCGCGATGTTATCGAAGGAGTTTCTGTTTTATCTCTCATCCGTTCCATCTTTTCTGAAAATACCGACGGAACTCGTGTTGCTCGATCCGTTTCTTGAGCTTTCACCATATTCCATGAAAAAACGAGACCGAGAGAGAGCGTGAAGATAATAAAGTGTTTCATAGTTTAGGTATATGTTTCATTATAGCATAAACAAAATCTCCATCGGGTTACGAGAGAGATTTTTCAAAAACAGGATGAATTTATCCTATTGCTTCGGAGCTCCTTCCGCGGGAGACTCTGTTTCAGGAGAAGCGGGTGCTTCTGTTTGGGGAGCTGTCTCCACTTCTTCAGGCATAGGAACTTGGGTATTCGGATCCATTGCTCCTCCATTATTTTGGTTTGGTTCCATAATAATTCTTTACCATTTACAAAAAGCTTACGACTATCGCTTTATCTCCTGATATGACACTAAGTATACAGCAGAAAAAATATTTCGCAAACACCTAATGATTATTTTTTCTTAGATATATGAACCCTATGATAAAAAGAGCTGTGGATGTTATGGCGGAAAAGATACAATATATACAAAGCGATTTGATAAGAAAAACCTGCGCGAATATAAACCAGAGAGACGCTAAAAATCCTAAAGGAACAATTCGGGCAACAATATATAGAACTCTTTTGCTCTCTATATCAAGAGCCACGATCGACAAAAGTAGTATGAAAAGATAGTAAATGGTCCCAAGTAACGCGACGGGGACTCCTAACAGTGTCGCGTAATAACTCGTGGTAACTACATCACAACCCTTTAAAATAAAACAGTTAAGATTAGTTCCAAGATAATGGGTTATAGCGAGATACAGGGCGTCTAAAAACCCCAAACTACTCACCGTAAGAAACCAAACAGCGACCCTTTTATCGCGCGGATCGAATAGACTGTTCAATGATTGATTTAAATTCATCATAACTTCTGGGATTCTGTATTTTAACGCCGTTTATAAAAAACGATGGCGTGCTGTTGACTCCCGCTCCAAGACCCGACTTAAGATCGTCCTGAATTTTCTTTTCTATATCTTTAGAATTAATGTCTGTTTTAAACTGATTCACGTTTAATCCGAGTTCATTCGCGTATCCTATGAATATCTCTTCGGCATTTCCCTTTTCCGCCCACGCGTTCTGATTTTCAAAAAGCTTATCGTGCATTTCCCAAAGTTTCCCCTGTTTCCCCGCGGCCCCAGCCGCGCGAGCCGCTACATCGGCATTCTGGTGTTGAGGAAGCGGAAAGTTTCTATACACAACCCGTATTTGAGAACCTAGATCCGAAACTAATTGTTTCACAAGCGGGTAGTATCGGGCGCATGCCGGACATTGGAAATCGCTATATTCCACGATAGTTGTCGTCGCGTTGCTATTTCCCTCTATCCAATCTTGATCCCCAATCTGAAAGGACATTACCCCCCCTCCATTATCAGAAACTGAAGAAAGTATCTTCACCATTCCAAAAACAACGAGCCCTAAAACAACAAAAATGGATATCCATGTTAAAACCCTCTTTGTAGTTCTCTTAGACTCAGTTTTTTCTCTTATCTCCTGTTTTTCTTGTCTTCTAAGTTCTCGTTTTTCTTTTTTAGTGAGACGATGCTCTATATGTTGATTGTCTTGTTCCATGACGGATATTGTATCATGTATCTTTGTTATTTGTCATTCTAAAATGATGGGGACATCCCGCGAAACAACAAGGGCGGTGGGGGCAAAAATAGTCAAAGCTCTATCCTTTAAGTTTTACTAACTGGTCTTTTATTTTTGACAGCAAAATTTCCGCATATTGCTTTTTTTCTCCGGAAATAGAATCAAAAAATGGAATATATTTTGATTCTGTTTCTTCTACTTGCCGTTTAATTTTTTCCGGCTTGTCAGTAGGTAGGCTTCTTAAATTATGAAGTCGATCAACCATTTTACCTAAGATAGCGTCTTCGCTCTTTTGTAATTCTTCCAAATAAAAATTATAAACTTCTTCTTTCGAGTGAAATTTAATATTATCAACAGAAGGTTTTGTTAGACGAATTACGGTATCAGCAACTTTTTCGCCGAATAATTTTTGTAATCTAAATTCTGCTTTTTCTCTAAATTCATCATACGATTTTGTAACATTGCCGAGCATTGGGGTATCCTCTCCAACGTCATGTAAGAGAAAGCTAATAAGCAAATCTCTATCATATAATCCAAGTTCGTCAGTCATAATTAAACAACCAGCTCTAGGGTGTTCAAAATAACGCATACCTTCATCACGCATTGCGGGACGATGGGCTTCTTTTGAAATATCGTAAGCAAAATCAATATCTTGAATTTCTTCTTTTGAAAGTTTTCCTTCTAATCTTTTGAAAAAAGTTTCTCGATTTTCTTTTGGAAATTGTTCACTTTTAATTTTTATAATTAAAACTTTTGGAGTTTTTCCAAGACCACGAGCAACCATTAGTCTCGTGTTTCCACTAATCAAATAGAAATTGTTATCATAATTCAAAATCATAGGAGCATCGAGTTCCTTTCCTTGCTCCATTTTTTCTTTTATGTCTTGCCAATCCCTTGTAGCCCCAGTTTCTTGATTGGTATAAGTTATCTGCTCTTCTATTTTATCAAAATCACCAACTGGAATATCAAAAGAATCTGTATTTTCTAATTTACTCCAAATGTCATCATTTAAATCTACTAGCTTTGCTTTTTTGTATGCTTCTAAAAATTTTAAAACAAAATCATTCTCATTTTCAGAAGCATAAAGTTCTGCGATTCTTTCTATTTCTCCTTTTTCATCCTTCAGAGACGGGAAAATAAAATTTCCTTTTTGTGATTTATTTTCAAAATTTTTAGATTCCACGATGTTTATTATACATTTTTTATCAAAAAAAAGCCTGCTTTGAAAAACAGGTTTTATAAATATTTATTCAAAAAAGAGGCGGCGCTCGGAATGGCGGGCAGGCGGTGCGGCTTCGCCGCAGGAATTAACAATTTCAAGTTTTTCTTTGGCGGAAAATCATGACTGCTCGTGAGGCCATTGCCCACGAGCGACCATGTTGATTGAAAGTATGTGCGCCTCCGAAGTTAGTGCGGAAACTATCGCCTTGCCAACGGCCGATGGGGGCGCACAAAAAATATTTGTTTTTGAATAATCGTATCCGTAATTTTTACCCATCATGCTAACTGTTTCTTGCACAACTTTCGAGTCATACATTCCGGTATCAACAATACCTGGCCGCATATCTGTAACGAAAATTTTATCTTTGTCGAGTTCGATAGTCGCGGCATTTGCAAAACGACTAATCGCACCCTTTGCGGCCATGTGCATGCTACCGGAGATGACGGAGCGAATTGCACTCATTGACGACACGACGCACACGCGCGTTTCTTTTTGTTTGCGGAAACGCGAGAGCAAGAGCCGTAGCAAGCTGACGGTATTTTTCAAAACCGAAAGTTCGGCTTCGATTAAATCCTCCGACAAGTCGTCAATGAGCAAATACGGATTGTCGTCTTTCACTTGCACTGTCCCCGCGCCGAGGCCAACCGACTGCACCCAGTACAAAGGTAAATCGTCAGGAATGGAAGCGACTAACTTTTGCAAAGCGGCAATGTCTCCAAGGTCAACGGCAGAATACTTGACCTGTGCGCCGGATACACTTTCCTCAATCCATTTCTTGATAATTTGCAGCTTGCTTTCGGTGCGAGCGACGAGGTGGACTACAGCACCGTTTTTCGCGCACTCAAACGCCGTCGCCGCACCGATATTGGCTTTGTACTCTTTGCCGTCAGCTAAAACCGAGGTATGGGAAGGTTGGCCGGTAGTTATGTCGGTAAAAACATACTCAACGGGCTTTATACCGACCCCAGTTATTAAAATTCTTGTGCCTTGGAGGTTCATATTTTTGAAAATTTCGGCATTAGACTAGCAAACTGTTAATAACTTTCTTCAATATTTTCATCATATCATGTTTTTTGTTGTAGCGAAATTCGCATTCTTTCAAATGAAAGTAGAAGTTCTTCCTGGAAAGTCCGTGGAATTTGGCCAATCTCTGCTTGGCGAAGCCCCAGAAGTTCTCAATGCCGTTGATATGCGTTCCCCGACGGTTTGAGTATTGTTTTGAATGATTGATCCGGTAATGTTTGTAACCGTCAAACACAAGCCCATCATAGCTTGTCCAGCCATCCGTGTAGATGACGGATTTGTGTTTGATGATTCTCTTAATGATCGGCAAAAGGGTTGATTTTTCAACGTTTTCGATGATCTTGGTATATACCGTCCCGTCGCTTCTCTTCTTGATGCCGAAGACCGGCACTTTGTTTTCCGCGCCCCGGCCTCTCTTCCTTCGGTCCCCGACATGAAGCTTCTTCCGAGGACCGCCGAAGTATGATTCGTCGATCTCGAACGATCCGGATGATTTCCTGACCTGCTCTTCCTGGAAATCGGCGATTGCTTCGCGAAAGGTGCAATACCAGTCATTCACGGTGTTTCGATTGATGCCGGTTAATTTTGCCGCTTGGGTGGCTCCCAGATCGGCGTAAAAACACCTCAATATTTCATGTATCCTCTTTTTGCTTAACCGGGTGTATTTTGCGGGCATATTCCAGACTTTAGCATATTTTTGCTAGTCTAGCGCCTAGATTTCTTCTGCCCTTATTGAT
>JAKALF010000031.1 GCA_021813265.1 bacterium | reverse complement strand
TCTGAAATTTGGTCGCCATATGACAAAACAAATTTCGTACCTTGTCAGAATAGTTTTATAAACAAATGTCCAGATCCGAAACCTTATTGCGGAAATTGTTTTCACTATTACGATATTTGTCCGGCGATCGCTCGATACGGAGACGATATAAATCCTGGCGATGTTTATGAAATTGTTTCTCACTTCGTTTGACTGGTAAAAATATTTAAGTTATTTTATAATAAGTTTGTTGAGAATCACACAATATCCATTTTATGGAGGAAACAAACATGGTTAGAAAAAGAATACGACTCGCTCAAAACTTCTTCAGGGACCGAAAGTTTGTTGCTTCAATCGTGGCGAATAGCTCTATAAACAAAGGAGATACGGTCTACGAGATAGGACCTGGAGAGGGCATCATCACGCGAGAACTGGCTGAACTCGCTGGAAAGGTGATAGCAATTGAAAAAGACACAACGTTGGCCGTACGCCTTCGGAATAAATTCCGCGAGAGCAACAACGTGGAGATACGAGAGGGAGATTTTTTGAGATACAGAATCAAGGAAGGGGGGTACAAGATATTTTCAAACATTCCCTTCAATATTACCGCGGAAGTCGTGAAAGCGATTCTTTTTGGAGAAAATCCTCCTGAAGAAGCGTATCTCGTGGTGCAAAAGGAAGCGGCAGGCAAATTCACGGGCAAACCCACCGAAACGGAAGTATCGGTGCTCGCCAAGCCGTGGTTCACGCTTAAGGTTCTGCACGAATTTCGGGGAACCGATTTCGAGCCAGTGCCAAGCGTTGATGTTGTTCTTCTTCACGTCGCAAAAAGAGAGCAACCACTCGTTGCTTCAGCTAATGAACGTGGTTACCAGAAGTTCGTGAAGTTTGGTTTTGAAGCTTGGAAGAAAGATTTAAAAACCGCTTATAGGCATGTGTTCACATACGAACAATGGAAGCGGCTTTCGAAAAATCTTTCCTTTCCTCTCAAGGCCACTCCGGGGGAATTGAGATTTGAACAATGGCTTGGCCTGTTCGAATACTTTCTGACCGGAGTCATTGATTCGAAGAAAGCGGTGTTGTTGAGGTAGCAGTCCCGATTTGCCAGCATGCAGTCGGGATTGATTTTTTTACAATTTTCGCCAAAAAATTCGTCAGCCCAAGCGAGGGCGCGACGGCTTCATTCGTTAGGATTCGTTTGGTAAAAAGTTCGGATTTTGTTCGGGAGACACAGCCAATTAGGACAGTGGATTAGATTCCAAAAAGTTATAAAAATTCTTATACTAATAATTATGAATATATTCCTGTTACGACATACTCAAACAGGAGATACTGAAATGGGTATCAACGCTTCACGCACAGATTCTTCATTATCACGCTCTGGTCAGATTAAAGCGCGAGAATTGATTCCAATTTTATCTCAGTATTACTATGATATTTTTATCATAAGTCCGCTTAAAAGAACCAAAGAAACACTGGAACCGTATCTCCATACTTTAAAAAATCCTGTTGTTATCAGTAATGAACTCACAACTGAAAGAGATTTAGGAGAACTTACCCATACCACCCGCGAGCAGTTTAAACAATATATTGAGAAATATAACATTACCAATCGGATAACTTGGCAACCTCCACAAGGAGAATCCGTCTTGGAAGTTTATAAAAGAGCGGAGCAATTTTTAAAGCAAGTAAAAGAGAATTATCCAAATAAAAACGTTTTAATCTGTGGACATCAAAATTTTTTACGTTGTCTAGAACTACTTATCCTTAGACGTCCGACAGAAGAGTTTTATTCGTACAAACCAGAAAGACTGGCGCCAGGAGAATTAAGGACATACCAAATTCAATACCCTAATGAAAGTTAATATGAAAACAAAAATCCGCAAATGTAATTACGTTTGCGGATTTTAATATATTAAAGTTGTTTTTGGACAAGTTTTACATATTCCTCGCATGATTCCAAAAGGAAGTCATGTTTTCCTTGTCCAACAATTTTTCCCTGATCTAGAACAATAATCTTATCCACATCTTTTATCGTTGAAAATCGATGTGCGATAATGATAGTTGTTCTTCCGACCGAGACGGCGTTGATCGATTCTCTAATGAGGGATTCATTTTGAGAATCGAGATTTGACGTCGCTTCGTCAAAGATCATAATCGCCGGGTTTTTAGCGAGAGCGCGAGCAATCCCCACTCGCTGTCTTTCTCCACCCGAAAGCCATATTCCGCGTTCCCCGATTATGGTATCAAATCCTTTCTCAAGCTTGTTATAGAACTTATCTACGCAAGACATGCGGGCGATCCTATCCAATTCATCTTTTGTCACATATCTTGCTTTTCCATTTAGACCGAACAAAATGTTATAAGCAAGTGTGTTATCAAATAATGAGACATTCTGCTCGACATAACCCACGTTACCGCGGTAATTATGAAGATCTAAAATCCTTAGATCATTCCCATCTATTATGATTTGACCATTTATCGGATCAAACGCCCTAAGAAGCAAATTAACAATCGTAGTCTTCCCCGCTCCAGAGGGACCCACAAAAGCAACCGTTTCCCCCTTTTCTATCAAGAAGCTTACTCCCCGTAATGTTTCTTTTGCTAATTCGCTTTTTTCAGAAACACTCTTTTCTTTTTCAGATTCGTCCAATAGTATTTCCGAGTTTCTTGTTGGATATGAAAAAGAAACGTTTTTGAATTCAATCTTTCCAGAATATTTCCCCGGACAAACTGGATTCTCAATGATTTTCACTTCCGGTTCCAGAATATAAAGCGTATGGAGTTTTTTTACGGCGGAATACATTTCAATGATTTGACGCTGTTTTCTGCCGAATTGACCCAATACATGAAATATATCCGATGACCAAGAAAGCAATATGACTAGATATCCCGGAAGATACGTTCCATGATAAACATATATCACGCCAACAACCATTATTATTACGCGAGTTATGATAGAAATAAAAGATCTGATAGTTGTAACAGTCGTGTAGGAACTCCATAATATCCTTCCGAATTTTCCGATACCGCCTATATGCCTATCATATTCTTTAGACACCTTTGATTCCTGACTATGGGATTGAATCACGGAAATATTGGCCATAAACTCTTGCTGCATTTTTCCATTGATATTCCACAGTTTTTGAAGTTTTTTTGCTTTTGGAACAATGAGTTTGTTTATGTTAAGGGTCATATAAACAAACACTGCTATTCCCGTAAGAACAATTCCTCCAATCACGAAGCTTGTGTATAGAATTGCTCCTATAATAAACACCATTCTTAAAAAATCCGGAAAAATCTCAAATGAAAATATAAAAGCCATGGATGTCAACGACGACTGTCCGCGATTCACAATGCTTTGTTTTATTCCCGAGTGCGTTGATAGGTGCTGTCCCATGGAAAAAGATAAATTTTTCCGAAACACGAGATTTGATACGTGTTGCGATACCTTAAAATCAAAATGTTTTAAGGTATACTGATCTCTGACATTATCAACCGCCGCATTTATGGAATAAAGTAGAAAAGAGATTCCTACCCATAAAAGCGTCGTTTCAAGTGAATGACGGAGAAAGATTGAATCAATAACCTTCCCATATATGACGGGAGAAAGTAATGTCAGTATTTCCAATCCAATCACAAATACAAACATTACCAGCAAATGTTTACGAAAGGGCTTATAGATATCAATGATCCATTTGACCACGGGGAATTTCCATTTTTTCATTTATTACCTCTTTATTTTAATATACTGTGTGCATTATAACATAATATATATATTTTGTAAATACTTTAAAGAAACTATTTTTGCTTTAGAATGAAATAAACCATGCTAACCGCTTTAGGAATAACGTTTTTTCTTATCCCGTTCATCCTTATATTTTGCTTTGAAGACAAAGTAAAAGGATTTTTATACGTCTTCACATCCACCTTCTTTTTCCATATTTTTCTAGGTATCACAACACAGGCTCTCCATGTTTTCACCTATTCATTTATTGTTTCAGTAAATGCTGTTATAAGCATGGGATCTGTTTTTTTATTTTATAAACACAAAAAACCCTTCCAATCTCACGTAAACTGGATTACTATTCTTGCTTTTCTCGTAATATTTTTTGAACTTTGGTCCGTGCATTACGCGTATAAAGGACCGGTAAACACCATCCGCGGGGCTATCGAGACCGCGTCAGAAAATAGCTACCCCTATCCTTATTTTTCAGATGAGTGGGTCGGTGTTGGACTTTCTCGCTACGCGATAGAACATAACGCCCTTCCCCTTGTCGATTCCTTTATGAACGGGTACCCATCTTTTAGCAATCCGCTTATTGGATTTTTCTCGTTTTCTTCCGAACTTTTTATACTTTTCAATCTTAATCCGCTTTATGGGTATGCTGTATTCGCCCTTGTTTTTGGAATGATCCTTTCCCTTATCTTCTATCTTTTTCTCCGTTCATACGGATTAGGGAAGATCCCATCTCTTGTCCCATTATTTCTCCTTCCTTATATAGCAAATGGAGCGAACATTCCAGGCATGTGGTATTTTCTGCCCTATATCGTGAGTTTTATTTTTTTTCTTATATCTCTTTCCGCTATCATCAAAAGACAAGAAAATCTCTCCTTCTTTAGTGGATTTATTTCCCTCATATTATATCCCCCCATGATTGTTTTCCTCATCGCTTCATTCCTTTTTTCATATAGAAAAAGTAAAAAACTTTATATAGGTATTCTAGGAGTCATTACTATATCAGGCGCGATTATAGGCGCGCTCCTGCATATATATAATCCCCTCGAGCTCTCAAGAACTATTCAGTCTTTCATATCAAGAGCAACAACCACCACAGTCGGCATCCCATTATTTACCCCATGGAATATCCTTCCTATTTCTTTTATAACCCTTCCCTTAATTCTCTTGGGTCTATTAGAAACCCTTCAAAAAAGAATATATCCTCTTTTCGCTCCCGTTCTTGTCGGATGTATATTCTGGGTCATATATGCGTATAACACGGGGGTGTTCATTATTGAATATCCAAGAGTTGTTATCATAACGTCTATTCTTCTCATCATACTTCTAGGGATAGGAATGGAACTTGTCATGAAAAAATTAAAAGAATCATTCGCTCTATTTCAAAAATCCACTACCCATACGGTGTTGTCCCTCATCTTTGTAGTATTATTTTTTATTCTCTCGTTTTCATACACGGAAGGGGGAAGGTGGAAAACCATGACGTTGAATATAGAAGGGGGGGGTGGAATATTTCGCATATCCCCCGCTCCCCCCGCGAATCGTTATCTCACCGAAGAAGATCTGATTCTCTTTAAAAGAATTTCAGAATCGATATTCTTGGCTCCTCCGTGGAAAGGTCTCGTCATAGGAGTCGCGACAAATAACTTTCCTCTTGAAACTAAAACAAGCACTATAACGAACGAGATCCTCTCATACGCAAGTTTCATGAACGTTAACTGCGAAGCGAAAGATCGTTTTGCTCGTTTGTATGGTATTAAATATGTGTACAGCGATCCTTTCGATTGTCGTGAATTTATTTCTTTAGGACAAAGCGAAGAAAAGTTGACTCTATACCATTTCTTGAAAAATTAAATGTAAAATCTGATATAATAACCATTGTGAATCAACAACTTATAACCTTAACCCTTTTGATGGATAGTCATCTTTCTTCTAATATTTAGATAATGCGAAAATCAAGCATTGTTATTATAATCATAGCCATTGCGGCTGTCGTCGTGTCGGGAAATATCTATTTCTTCTCAAAACGCAATGCCCTTCAAAATATGGAGCGTGACGTTATTATCCAAAAATATCGCGATGAGATAAAGACGTGTGAATCATTTTCAAATGTTTCGAATAACCTTATTAAAAGCGTAAACAAGAAAGCACGATTTATGATCGCTCTCCCCGAAGAAACATACCCTCAAAAAGGACTTACTATATCTAAAGAAGGCAGTTCGACAGCTGATATAGTTTCAAACGAAGAGAATCTTTTCTTAAACAATCAGACCTTTGTCAAAAACAACTGCTGGTCTCATTATTACGAACTTAACGGTACGGGAACAATTATATTTAATATCCCCAGTATTATAGAAGGAATTCCCGACTATACCCTCCAATTTGAAGCGCGTTAATGAAAAGCGCCCTTTTGCTTCAAAAGTTCCATGGCGCCATATAGTCCTCCGAGATCTCCCAACTCCGCCTTTTTTATCTCAGGAATACCGGGGAAATATTTCATCATGGTTTTGAGGTATTCATGTACGTCTAACACTGAAATTGCGGGATCGCCCGTAATCATGGATCCCCCCAATACAACTATATCAGGAGACCAATGGAGTATGGTGTTGTAAACGCCGACAGAAAGGATACGGGCCGCTTCTTTCCAAAATCGAGCGGAATGAATATCTCGAGGATGCTTTCCTAATCGATCATGAATAGCGGATCCTGAAATGAGGGATTCAAGACATCCGGAGTGACCGCACGATGAGCACGCGACGCTATCTCCCATGTTAATAATCTGATGACCGGGTTCAAAACCGAATTCATTGTTGTCAATCACTCCATCAATGAAGCGCGCGCCCCCGATACCCGTACTGACGGTTATATATGAAGCGATATGACGACCTTTTCCGGCGCCACGCCACATCTCTCCCAATCCCACAATAGCCGAATCATTTTCAAGAAAGATCTTTGCATGGAACGTTTGCTCCAATGCTTTTTGTATAGCCCTACCCGACCAATTATTAAGATGTGAAGCATGAAAAAGAACGTTTTTTTCTTTATCAAATATGCCCGTAATACCTCCCGCTATAGCCTCAATGGTTTCTTCACCTGAAATATGGGAGACGATATTACGAAACGAAAGAAACCACTCTTCAAATGAGTCGGGAGTACGAATAATGTGAGGACGAGAAAACGTAACACCGTCGTTTGTTGAGGCAATGCGCGTTTTTGTTCCCCCAATATCAAACAGAATATACATATTAGTGTTTTAATAATGTTTTTACCTCCTTCTTATACCCTTCCACAT
>JAKALF010000030.1 GCA_021813265.1 bacterium | reverse complement strand
CAAAAAAGAAATGATGCTTACCACGAGGAAAAGAGCGACGCCGGCGCCTTCAGAAAGAGGTTCTATTTTTTTATCAATAAAATAAGTTACAAAGAGTCCGCCAATTAAAGAAAGAATTATAGACAAGCAAACAAAGCTCGCATTTTTTTCTAATCCCCAAGAAACGTTAACGTCGTGACCTAAAATTGAAACGGCGGTTTTCCGTATAGTTTCATATTTATCATCACAATACGATCCCAAGGAATTATATCGTCCGTCACTATTTTCTTTTCCATAACGAAAGTACAACATTCACCATGGTTTGATATGATGAATCAAGGGTAACGGTAGTGCTAAGAAAGAATATGTGTAATCTTTTATCTAATCTTTTCTTTGTTCCTTTAAAATAATTAATCCCCTCTTCCAACTTCAGCATATCACCCTTATCTATCTCCCCATCAGAAGTTATAGAAACAAATTGTTTTTCAATGGTTGTTTTTATGTCCCTTAAAAGAGAATCGCTTTTTGTAAGAATGCTATCGCCTACCCTTTTCATGTTCTCGTTTTCTTGCGCGAACAATGGAGTTAAAAAAAGAAAGAACGCTATTACCAAAGTTGCTTTCATGGCAATCTCCTTAAATTAGTTTAAAAATGTAAAATTTTCTGATTTAATAATAGCATATAATATTAATAATGTCAAGAATAAACAGCCCCCTCACGTGAGGGGGCTTTAATCGCCTTCTATTTCATCAAAACCATTTTTTTGGTTTCAACAAAATTTTCTGCAATAATTCTATAAATATACATTCCGCTTGCCAATTGGGAAGCGTCGAATGTTGCCTTATATCTCCCAACCGGGAGATCACCATCAAGCAACGTTTTTACTTCCCTCCCGGTAATATCATAGATTTTTAATATCACGTGAGATTCACGTGGAACACTAAAATCTATAACCGTACTTGGGTTAAAGGGATTGGGATAATTCTGGGATAACGAATATGAGGTTGGAATTCCCTCTATCCTCTCCACATTTGTGGTAATAAGGATAAGAAAATTCCAGACTTCACTCCAATTACTCATCTCATTCCCCTTTACGGCCCGTACTCTCCAGTAGTACGTGAATCCGTCATGAGTGTATGAGTTTGGCAACTCAAAACTCGTTATATTTGTAGACGTTTGAAAAAACGTCTCAAACTTAGATGAATTTGAAACCTGGAGCACATACGCTCCTGCTCCTTGAACGCTTCCCCACGATAACGTGGGATTGAGCGTATGAACCACTGAGTTATTGGGGGGAGATAAAAGAGCTGGAGCTTGGAGGATTATGGGAGCACTCATGGTCGTAAAAGAAAAGAGGTCAGTCCAATCACTCGAGACTCCCGACTTTATCCCCAACATTCTCCAGAAATACGTTGTCAAGTATTTCAACATTGGAGAATCGTATGAGGTAATAGAAGCGGGAAATTTCAAGTCGATAACAACATTTCCTCCTTCAAACAATTGAAATCTCAAAGAATCCGGCTGGCCGTTAACCAGCCACGCGAAACGGACGTTGGGAGAAACTCCCGTTGATCCGTTTTTAGGACTCAAAAGCGTTGGTCTCTGAACCGTGACTTGCGCCGGTTTCGTCGTAAAAGACGAAAGCGGTCCCCAGTCACTAGTCTGAGAACTATTTTTCGCCCGAGCCCTAAGTTTGTATAGCGTACTGTACGACAGTCCGCTTATCACAAACGAAGTGCTCGTTGAAGAATAGGTTGTCATCATGACCGTATCTTTTATGAGCTGTAAATCATAACTTGTCGCGTTGGTCACGCTTGTTATAACTGCTGTAAAATTTATATCCAATCCCGTTGCTCCATCTTGAGGATAGGCAACTACTGGAACCTGCAATCCAACGACTGGAGGAGATGTTGTAAAGCTCCAAACCTGGCTGAAACCCGAGAACCCGTACGCGTTTCCAGAACTCACTTTCCACTCATACTGAGTGGTATCAAGAAGTTGCTTCACAAACGCGGTACTCGTAACTGTCTCATCCGCGACAATAATGTTTCCTATTGTCTTTGTGACAATGATTCTATACATTGTTGCCCCAGTTGATGAGTTCCATGAAAAGTTTACCGGATTAGTCACCCCCGTCGCTCCATTTATGGGAGCAATTAGGGTTGTGGGAAGAGGAGGATTCCCGGAAGAAATTGTTGTGAACGTCCAAGTGTCACTTGAAACATTCGCAACGGAATTCTGGGCAATCACGTTCCACCAATATTGTGTATTAGTGGAAAGACTTCCCGCGAGATACGCGGTATCTGAAAGTACCTGACTTATCAGCGTATCAGTAGATGTGTAGATCAGTAACTTGTAGGTTACCGCTCCCGTTGAAGACCTCCATTTAAGAGTCTCACTAACAGGAACATCAATTGCGTTGTTTAGGGGAGACACAAGCTCCGGCTTGGAAGGGGCCACGATAGGAGCGCTTACAGTCGTAAATGTCGCGATACTGGAATAACTTCCTGTACCCGCGCTATTTATCGTAGCGACACTCCATGTATGTCCTGCTCCATAACTCATGCCGGTAACTGTTTTGAATGTGTCGGAAACAATTGAGATATTTCCATCCAAATTAAAACTGTAACCAGTGGCTCCCGAAACAGAACTCCACCTGAATACGGTATCCACGGGGACGTCAACCGCCCCATTTTGTGGATAGTATAATACCGAAGGTGGAGGTAATAATCCCGTTCCAGTTCCGGACCCATCGTCAATTACCGTGTATGTTCCTCCGGAATAAATTTCAATTTTTACGATATAGAATTTCATATTCCCCACAACATTTTGTTCAAATGAGGCGTAAAACCTCAATTGATTGAATGTCGTTTGAGAAGAATTTTTATACAATAAAAATGAAATTCTTTGTACTTGAGCCTTCGCTTGTAAAATTTGAAGCGAAGTCCCGGAAAAATTCACGGTATCCCCATTAGTCCTCAATTGAATTCCCAGCCTTGTGAGCTGTGAATTCGGATCCCCATATCCGGTTACGATAACCGAATCGGGTAAGGAATACGCCTGACCAAACATTCTCTGCCATGCCGTGTACGGTATGGCATTTTTGGTCGTAGAAATTCCGGTTTGGGTAAACGCGTGAGCGTTTCCCACGTTAGATATAACCGACTGGTACGCGCTAACGTTGGCTACGTTAGCTGAATCAACTAGGTTATACCCCGTCTTGTTCTGGCTATAAGCTACAACAACCAAGAACAAAAACAAAAAACAACTCATCAAAAGTTTTTTCATCTTTCATCTCCTTATATGGTTTAAATTATTAAGTTATTCTGTCCAAAATATATAATAATACATAAAATATGTCAAATATTATAATATTTGACACATTCTTCTATTTCTGTTATTCTTTTACCAGAAATCATTTATAATTTTAAAGGAGGTAGAAAATGCCTACAAGAAGAAGACCTACGAGAAACAATGGGAATTGGATCATGATTTTAATCATTGCCGCTTTCATTGCCGTAATAACAGCCATGCTGTTGCAAATAAAAAGTGACAATAAAGTATTTGCTGGGGTTGGTTTCATTTCGGAACCGACGACTCAGACACAACCCACCACAACAATTCCCCTCGTCCCAGAAAAAATTGAGGTAACTCATACATGGGACAAAAAACAATTCGAGGAGGGAATGGTAGTTTTAAAGTCTCTGAATAAAGCGGAGACAAAAATTATATACAAAACCCCTCCCCCATATCAAGAAAAACCTCTCCCCCCCAGGGATGTTAACGTCAACATTAATCTCAAAGTTGACGTTGACTCAACCGCGTTAAAGTTGAAAATTGATGGGGAACAAAAAATAAAAATTCTCACCTCTCAGCTTCCTCCCCCGCCAACCCCCGGAAAACAAAAAAATGAATGCGACACCTGTGGTGTCAAATTCATTGACTACTAGAGATTTAACCAATCCCCACATAACCGTGGGGATTTATATTTGACAGAAAAACAATAATTTTGTATTGTATGTTCAGTTCTGAAACATTAAAAAATTAAACAAAGAGGTGAAAAAGTGAAAAAGATATTGATGATAATGAGTTTTTTAACTCTCTTGGTACCGACTTCAGCTCAAACCGGTTTCTACGCGGAATTCCGCCATGAATTTTCCAAAATCGACGGTTTGGGTTATTCAAATTACAGAATAACCGCCATGGGGAAATTCTGTGTGTTGAAAAACTCGGATTACGAAATATCCGGAATCGGATATTTCAGACAAACGGACCGAGAGAGCTGGTCTGCCGCCCCTTCAGAAGCTTTAGGAGGAGTTGAATTTGCATTAAACTATGCTGCGCTCCAATTTCTCGCTGGGGTAAACAGCGTAAAATTTGAAGGGAAAAAAGGAAGAGGGCGCGTCGCTCTTCTCATAGGGAAGATGTCTCCCAAAAAAACATTCTTCGAAACATACCTCTATGGAGCCATTGAAGCCGGGGGACCAACGGGTTGGTATGTCGAGGGAAGAATGCATTCCGCGCTCACGGAATGGATGTCTCTAGGTTTTGTCATTGATAGAAATGAACAAGACAACGAGACGTCCGATACGGGGTACGGTGTGAGAACCGACATCACCCTTCCCCAAACCCCCATTAACATATTCGGGGAGATGAAATGGAGGTGGGGAGAATCGGAAAGAAGAAACAAAATAATAGGGGTGGTGGGAACAAGACTCACTTTTTAGAATTTGAAGACACATTAATGTGTCTTCTTTTTTATCCCCTTAGAAAGTTCTTTAATCTCGTCCCTTAAAATAGCCGCGAGTTCAAAATCAAGCTCCCGCGCCGCCTGTTTCATTTCTTGTTCTTTTTGTTTAATGAGATTCTCTATTTCTTTCTTGGGAGATTTAATAATCGGTTTCAATTCCAATTTCATGATTTCCTCGGCCGGCAAGATACTCGTTATTTTCCGTTCGATAGTTTTGGGCGTAATATGGTGTTTCTTGTTATAGGCAAGCTGAATATTCCTTCTGCGCTCCGTCTCCTTCACCGCTCGCTTTATGGACCCCGTAACGATATCGGCGTACATAACCACTTCTCCCCTCACATTGCGAGCGGCACGCCCAATAGTCTGAACAAGAGAAGTTTCGCTTCGCAGGAATCCTTCCTTGTCCGCGTCTAAAATAGCGACGAGAGAGACTTCGGGAAGATCAAGTCCTTCACGAAGAAGGTTTACCCCAATCAACGCGTCAATATCTCCTCTTCGAAGAGATGTAAGGATTTTGATTCTCTCAAGGGTTTTAACATCGCTATGAAGATAATGAACTTTTATCTTTAACTCCTCCAGGTAGGAGCTCAGATCTTCCGCCATGCGTTTTGTGAGAGTTGTCACAAGCACCCGCTCTCTTTTTAAAACGCGTTCCTTAATACGGGGGATAAGATCGTCAATCTGTCCCCTCGCGGAGACGATTTCAATCTTAGGATCAACGAGTCCCGTGGGGCGAATAATCTGTTGAACAACCCGAGAACTTATCTTCTGTTCATACGCCCCGGGCGTGGCCGATGTGTAGATAACCTGTCCGATTTTTCTATTGAATTCTCCAAAGGTCAGCGGACGGTTGTCAGCCGCGGAAGGCAAACGAAATCCATATTCAATTAGAGTCTTTTTCCGAGAAGCGTCTCCTCCGTGCATCCCCTCTATCTGCGGAACGGTAACGTGAGACTCGTCAATAACGGTCAAAAAATCTTTGGGAAAATAATCAAGAAGGGTATCGGGAGGTTCTCCCGCCTTACGCCCCGAAAGATGTCGGGAATAGTTTTCAATTCCGTGACAGTATCCAACTTCGCGCATCATGGTAATATCAAACTTGGTTCTCCTTTCCAATCGCTCAACTTCCAAAAACTTTCCCTGTTTTTCGAGCTCGGAAATCCGTTTTTTCAATTCTTCCCGTATCGCCCGTATGGCCCGTTTTCTATCAGGAACTTTGGTAATAAAGTGTTTCGCGGGAGCGATAACAATCTGGGCAAGTTCCGGGGTAATTCCGGGACGGAACCCCTCCACTGGATTTATCTCATATATAGCTTTAATAACTCCATCCTCCACGCGCAAATCATAGATTACCTCCCTGTCGGGAGGCATGATTTCCCATCGATCTCCCCTCAACCTGAACGTTCCCCGTTTCAAATCAGACGTCGTACGGGAAAATTGAAGGGAAACGAGTTTTTTTACGAACTCATTGCGCTTCAACACGTCTTGAACCGAGAGTTTTAAAATATTCTCCGCGTACGTTTGAGGAGCTCCGAGACCATAGATACACGAAACGGAGGATACAACGATCACGTCTTCGCGAGTAAGGAGAGCGGTAGTCGCCGCGTGCCTCAATTTATCAATCTCGTCATTGATCATGGCCTCTTTTTCGATATAGGTATCGGAGGAAGGAATATACGCTTCCGGTTGGTAGTAGTCGTAATATGAAACGAAATAATGAACCGAGTTTTTCGGAAAAAGTTCCCGAAATTCATTGCAAAGTTGCGCGGCAAGCGTCTTGTTATGAGCGATAACGAGAGTCGGTTTGCCAACCGACGCTATGACATTCGCGATCGTGAAGGTTTTTCCAGAACCCGTCACACCCAAAAGAGTCTGATGTCTTAGGTTTTTATTAACTCCAGAAACGAGGCTTGATATAGCCTTGGGTTGATCTCCCGTGGGCTTGTGGGTGGAAACTAAGGTAAAAATACTCATGGATAGTAAAACGAAACAGGAATATTAAACCCTCGATTTTTTTCATTCCCGAAATTATTTCCCCTCTCAAATGTAATAATTCCTCCTGTGTGTCCAATAGAGGTGAAGATAAGTTGGGAATGAAAAGGAATGAAGGCGTCGGTTTTCCAATCGCCATCCGCTTTCGCGATACCGCTCGCGAGCAATGTGCCGTCTTCAGCGACAAGTTTCACGGGAAAGGTCGCTTCAAAAAACCATGATCCCCGCGCGACTCCTTTAATAATCAAGGGAGAAGCTATCGTATTATGAGGAGAAAGGTTTTGAATCCGTATGGATTCCGTCCCCTTTCCCTCTTTGATTCCCTTTGAAAAATCGCTGGAAAAATTTCCAAACTGTTTTGCTAAAAACACAATAAGAACCGCGAAAATGATGATAAAAAAAATAATGCGTTTTTTCATACTATGAAATTTCAAAAATTTTCTCTTTGTACTTCCTTCCGGAAACAAGCGAGATGGAAGATTGAGGCACGTTGAAATATCTCGCGAGCTCCTGTATAACCGCTTCATTCGCGGAACCATCGATGGGTTTTTCTTTCACCCGCACCAAAAGCCTTTGAGGCGATCCGGACTCTTCCACTCCAGGATTGCGGGATCGAGGGTAAACCCTTACAAAAATCCGCATAGATTATTGCCGTTTATACAAATCCTTGTCAATGGTTCTTTCAAAACAGGTCTTTCCGATATCATGCTTCCAATTATCCCCCCAAGAGCGATAATCGATCGGATGAGGCTTTATACCAACCTCGTTGAC
>JAKALF010000029.1 GCA_021813265.1 bacterium | reverse complement strand
TAAATGGGAGAGAATAGCAGTGAATTCTAGGAGGGAGAAGGGTTTGGGATGTCCGAGTTCCGTAAGGATCTCGGAATCATACATGTTCTTTGAAAGCTGAGTCGATCGTAGATTCCCTTGAAAGGCGGGGACAAGATCGGGGATTGCCTTCAGGATCAAATCCTTAAAGCTATCCCAAAGATACAACTTCACGGGACCATTCTTGAAGAATGAGTCCCTTTGAAAGGGTTGGGTTGCGATGGGAATGCTGTTGGTGATTGGCTTAAGGTACTTCAGAGCCGGGCTCGATCCGACAGTCGCAGTTACAGCTTCGATCATCTTCTTCGCGAGAACATTTCCCTTCGATTCGATAATCTTTTGGGACAATTCTTCGTTAAGTCCCGCTTTCTCAAGTTTCAAAAGTACCTCATGTTCCTTATGAAGAGAAAGGGATCTTCTCAGTTCATCAATAAATTTTTTTGTTCTCGCGTTGACCCATTTAGTATTTATATAGAACATAGCCACAAGAAGGAAAACTACTACTAGAAAGCTCACGATATTCATCGCATACCTCCATATTTATGGTTTCCATTTATTCCCTACTACCTTTCGGAAACATCAGAAAACCTGGTGTAAATTACTGTATATACTATATCATGCAAATACACATATTGTCAAATAGAATGTACTGATGAGCAAAGCGCCTTGAATTTTCTTTTCTCCCTATATATACTATCTGCGACATCTATCCATATGGCAAAATTAGAATATAACGAACTCAAGGTTGGCACGATATTTCTCAAAAATGACGATCCATCACCGTACCAGGTTATGGAATACGCTTTCATTCGCATGCAACAGGGAAAACCCGTTACGCAATTGAAAATAAAAAACCTTTTAAACGGAAAAACTCAAGATTATACCGCCCATCAAAATGAAAACTTCAGAGAAGCCGAAATAGAATCTCTAGAAGCCGATTTTATCTATCATAACAGAGGGGAATATTGGTTTCATGAGGTTGGAAAACCCCAAAATCGTTTTTTCCTTACCGACGAGGTCTTGGGAAACTCGGGTCAGTTTTTAAAACCCAAAACGCAAGTAACGGTATTTAAGTTTGAAGACAAATTTATCAGCGTGAAACTTCCCGCGAAAGTTGATTTAGAAGTAACCGAAGCCCCTCCCGCTATAAAAGGAAACACGGCTCAGGGAGGAACAAAAACCGTGACCCTTGAAACAGGAGCAAAACTTAACGTCCCCCTCTTTATCAACGAGGGAGACGTGATAAGAATCAATACGCAAACGGGGGAATATACGGAGCGAACGGAAAAAAACTAAATCCCCTCTTCGGGGATTTTTTATTCTTCTAAATTCTTTAGAGCTTTTTGAAGCGATGCCTTAAGGTCATTGACTTGATTTTCATCGGGGATATTTTCATGTTTTTCCCGTTTCGATTCTTCCACGAGATCCTTGAGTTGTATCGTTTTCTCTTCCTTTTTTGTCATGTCGGATTTTATTGCTTTTTCTTGCTTTTGATTTTCAGCGCTTTTTTGGGATGGTTTTAGTGGAAGCGGTTTTAGTTCCCCCGATTTTATTTTTAAATTGCAATCTTTGCAATACACCAAACGTCCCGGTTCCGGCTCAAAGGGAACCTGGGCTTTTTTTCCGCAATGAGAACACGTGATATCATACATCTTTCTCATATCCTTTTCCCCCCCATTATTCTGTACGCCGACTCCCATACTCAATTCGCTCCATTTATTTATTTCCCCTTCAATCAAATAGTTGGGTCTCGCGTACCGTTTCCTTGAAGACTGTATGACAAGCTCTTCCGCGTCAGGAATAGATTTCACTTTGAAGGGTGGGAGAGTTGTCGCGGAAAAAGGTCTGCTACGAACTCCGTTTACCATGAGTTTCAGATAGATGTGATAGTTGGGAAGGTTTACCATATCTTGCATGGTAAATTCGGGTTCAAATTCTTTTTCTAAAAATTCAGCGTCCGCCGCCCCGACACGGAACGTTATCATCGTCCCCACGTTTCCAAATATCGCGTCCCTCACCTTCGTTGAAACTTCCGTAACCAGCTGCCCAATATATTGGTGAGCGACAATAAGATCGAGGCGATATTTTCTCGCTTCAGAGAGGATGTTGGCAAATGAATCCGTCGCGAAGTTTTGAAATTCATCAACGTAGAGATAAAAATCTATACGTTCATCCTCCGGTATCTTCACCCGTTCCATGGCCGCGAGTTGAATTTTGGTAATAAGCATTGCCCCTAAAAGCGCTGAATTATCTTCTCCGATTCTCCCTTTTGAAACATTCACGAGAAAAATTTTCCCTGAATTCATCATGTCAAGAATGTTAATCGTGCTCTTTGACTGTCCCACGATATTTCTCACGACGGAGGTCGAAAGAAATTGTCCTACCTTGTTTTGAATGGGAGCAATGGCTTCATTTCTAAACTTGGGATCCCATTTTTCAAACTCATTAACCCAAAACGACTTCACGACCGGATCTTTCACGTTTGACACAACCGTCTGACGATATTCTTTATCAACCAGCATTCTCGTAATGCCGAGGAGCGTTGATTCTGGAGTATCTAAAAGAGCGAGAATGGCGTTGTTCAAAATATACTCCATTCTCGCGGACCACACATTGGCCCAAATTTTCGTGAAAATACCCATAAGGCCTGAAGCCACGAGATGTTTATATCGAGGATCGGGAATTTCAAGAACATTGAAACCCATGCTATAGTCGGGATCGGCGGGGTTGAAATACACCACGTCGTCCAGGCGTTCCTCCGGAATTCTTTTTAAAATAGTTTCAACGTTCTCTCCGTGAGGATCAACAAGACAAAGACCCTCGCCGTTCGCGATGTCTTGAATAATCATATTCTGGAGCAAGGCTGATTTACCGGTACCCGTCATACCCACGATATACATGTGCTGGCGTCTATCGGATCGCTTTATGCCAAAAAGCCTGTTCGTGTTCCTAAAATTGACTCTTCCAATATATGTTATGTCTTTTTCTTGCGCTTGTTCTTCCATATACTCTTTTATTATACCTCAAAAGGGAGAAAAAGAAGGGCCGTCTAAAGACGGATCCCATAAATATACATCATGCCTTTGCAAAAGAATTTTCTTGATTCTTCTGAAAAGACAAAAATTTTTTTTACTTTCATAAAAAACTGCATGATTTCCTCCAAAATATCTAACGGACAATCTAACACAAATAACACTACAAGTCAATCTTAGCCCTGATTCTCCTTATACCCGCGCCAACCGCCTCTTCTTTTGAAATAGTAACGTGGCCAATTTCTCCCGTACGCGTTACGTGAGGTCCGCCACAAAATTCTTTACTGACCGCCGTATCCAAATCTTTGCCGATATAGTATACGTTAACTTTTTCAGGATATTTTTCTTTAAAAAAGAATAGCGCTCCGGTTTTCCGAGCGTCTTCTTTCGACATCTCTTTACAATGCACAGGTAAGTCTTTTTTTATTATATCGTTTATAAAATCTTGGACCTTTTGTTTTTCTTCTGGCGTTAACTTTCTTCCAAAACTAAAATCAAAGCGCGTACGCTCGGGTGTTATATCCGATCCTCTCTGTTCAACTTCCGATCCCAAAACTTCGCGGAGTCCAGCTTGTAAAAGGTGCGTCGCGGTATGGAGTCGGGTTACTTTTTTCTTTTCTTCCTCGCTCCCCGCTTTCAATTCTCCCGTGTCCAATATGAGCCCGTGTCCACCGAATTTTTTTTCAGTTCCTGCTCGCGAAATTTCCTGATGCTTTCTAAATTCCTCGTCAAACGCTTTTCGTTTCAAATCTGTCGTTTTTTCTCCTCCCACTTCTTTTATGATTTCATAGGGCAAACCGAAACTTTCATAGAGTTTAAAAGCGCTTTGCGCGTTTACTATTTTGAACTTTCCAAGCTCTTTGAAACCTTGATCCAATGTATTTTTAAACCGCTCGCTCTCTGTTTTCATTTCTCTTGAAACGGCCTCATACGAGAGTTCGTGATAAAAAGAGGCGTATAGGTCGCATACTTTTTTGAGAAGTTCAAGAGGATCAAATGCGTCTTCGCATAAAACATTGTAAGCGATAACGCGTCTCATAAGTTTTCGCGCGACATATCCCGCCTCTTTATTTGACGGTCGAACCCCATCGGAAAGTAAAAACGCTATGCCTCGCGCGTGATCGGTGATAATTCTTTTTGTTCGCATATCCATATTTCGAGGCAAAAGATCCATAAGAGATCTAAATAGGTCCGTTTCAAAGATCGTTGACACTCCTTGCGTTGCCATCGTGAGACGCTCCAAACCCATGCCCGTATCAACGCCCGGAACCTCCAGATTTTCCAATCGCTTATCCGAATTGCCCGAAAGCAATTCTTCTCTCGATCCTTTATAAAAAAATTCATTAAAAACAATGTTCCAAACTTCTATATCTTTCCCGTCTCTATTTTTGCAATAGATCTCGGTTGTGGGACCGCAGGGACCTGATGTTCCCGTGGGTCCCCAAAATACACTTTCCATGCCTTCTTCCCGTATATCCTTTATTCCCAATGACCTCCATATATGTTTTGATTCTTCATCTTTGGGAACTCCCGCGTTATCCGATCCTCCGAATATCGTTACGTATGATATTTTAAGTCCGAGTTCTTGGGTTATAAATTGATACGCGTATTCAATCGCTTCTTTTTTGAAATACCCTCCGAATGAAAAATTTCCCAACATCTCAAAGAACGTGAGGTGTGATTCATCTCCCACCTCGTCAATGTCTGATGTACGAAAGGATTTTTGAACCGACGTTGTATTCTTTGTTCCAAAGTCCTTTATGGAATCAAGCTCTCCCGTATAGTATTTTTTGAATTGCTGCATGCCAGCGGTTGTGAGCAAAACCGAGGGATCCTCGGGAACGAGAGAAGACGATGGAATTACTTTATGTCCGCGAGATTCAAAAAATCTCAAAAAAGTTTCACGTATTTCAGATCCTTTCATCATATATCTCCGATTTTAGCGTGTTTTTACGAGTTAGGCAATGAGCATATTTTCGTTATAATATCCGCGGAATTTGACAAATAGATATAATCATGTTATCATTAAGCTAGTAAAATTAACAATTTATTAAGGAGTAAAAAATGAAAACAGTATTTTCATTTGTTCTTTGTGTGTTCTTTATCTCAGTATTATATGGAGGAACAAAATACTCCATAAAAAAATCCGGGTCCAAACAAATAGTCATTCAAACATTTGACACCACATATACTAATAACGCGAAAAACGGGGAAGAAGTTGTTTCTCTTACAAGAAAAACATCTGTGGATACGTTGTCGGTTGATAAAGAGATTCCTGATAGTGTAGTGCTAAAAATGTATCTTTCAGGAGTAAAAAGAGTTTTGTTTTTGGAAAAATGGGAATCTCAATATACTTTATCATCTCTACTCACTAAAAAAACAACATATCTTACCCGTTCCACGGCCGTTAAAAACGGTAGCGTAATAAAAGTGGAAAAATCAACAGAAAAGATTGAGAGGGGTGTTGTGCCGGGAAGAGTACTTTTTGTAATTTTCATTTTCCTCTTAGTCATGATAACTACGTGGAAGTGGAATTTTCAAAAGAGAATCATCGACAATAAAATTTTCTTGGGTATCTCAATATTAGCGATAGTGTTGGTTGGGATAGCCCCATTTTTTTTCGATTATATGGATACGGCTTCTTCTGTGGGCGTCGCTTTCTTTTTCTGTATGTTAGGTTTTGCTTCTATAATCTTTCGAAGCAAGGGTAATCGGCTTGGAGGATTATTTATATCTCTCCTTTTGACGCTTTTATATCTCAATAGCTCAAGTCCTCACGATGCCGCCGTTATTTATATTATATTAATTCTAATGTTTTCAATAGCGTTCATTGCGGTGACTGCTCTTGTAAACTTTGAATAAACACTTGATTTAATTCAGCCGCGCTTTTAGCGCGGCCTTCTTATCTCCCCGTTTTAAAGTTCTCTATCCTTAATACCCTTCTAACTTTTTGATATTCTTATGACCCCTAATCTTCTCAAGAGCCTTCGCCTCAATTTGTCTGATGCGTTCCCTCGTCACCCCGAATACCTTTCCAACCTCTTCAAGTGTGTGCGGAATATTGTCGTCAAGACCGAAACGCATCCCAAGAATTTTCTGCTCGCGTTCGGTAAGATCGACTAAAACCTCGCGAATTTGATCTCTAAGAAGAGCATGGTTCGCGAGCTGGTCGGGACTCATACTTGTTTCATCTTTGATGAAATCTGAAAGCACCGAATCTTCATCATCGTCTCCAATAGGGGTCTCAAGGGATATAACTTCCTGTGAAATCTTCTGTATGTAGTGGACTTTTTCAACATCCATATTCATTTCTGTCGCGATCTCCTCGGGAAGAGGGCCTCTCCCTAACTCTTGCATCAATCTGCGCTTTGTCTGCGTATATTTCATAATAGTCTCAACCATATGAACCGGAATACGGATGGTTCTCGAATAATCCGCGAGCGCGCGAGTAACCGCCTGCCTAATCCACCAGGTTGCGTATGTTGAAAACTTGAATCCTTTGTGATAGTCAAACTTATCAACCGCCCGAGAAAGCCCTATATTTCCTTCTTGAATCAGATCAAGAATGGAAAGGTGGGGACTGCGATGCACATATCGTTTCGCGATGGAAACCACGAGACGGAGGTTCGCTTGGATAAGTTTCTGTCTCGCTATCTCATCCCCTTTTTCAATCCGTTTCGCGAGTTCTTTTTCTTCTTTTGAATTTAAAAGAGGTGTTCTCCCGATTTCCTTAAGATACATCTGAACCGCGTCGGGAAGATCCTGACTGATACGGGTCGCGTCTTCAAGCTCGCTCACGCTTATCTCATCTCTCGTCGTATCAACATTTTTGATAAGGGAACTTGTCTCCTGAACTTTGATGCCTTCCGCGTCGAGTCTCCCATATACCTCGTTTAAAAACCTCAGGTTTCTTTCAATATGCGGGAAATAGTTCAATACTTCCGCGTCGGTCACAAACCCTCTCCCTCTCCCCCGTTTTACGAGTTCTTCAAGGTTACGCTTATATTCCTCCTGAAGTTCTTCCTGTCTTTTGGTAAGTTTCTTTTCTTTCTTGTTGTCGATTTTTTTTGAATCTTTCAACGGATATTTTTTCTTTCCGGATTTATGAGATATCGGTTTCTTAATCTTCTTAGTTTTGTTATGAATCTTCTTCTTTGTTTTGATGGTTTTTTTAGGCATATAACATTAGAGGGTAAGGTTATCTATTTTCCGCGAAAGCTCGTGAAATATTTTCATGGTTTCTTCCGCGGTTTCTTCATCGCCTTTTTGTTGAGCGTCATTGATTTTTTTCTTTAGTTCGACCTGTTCCTTCTTGAAAAATTCGATATGAAGCTGTTTGATAAGCTCTTGCAATTCATCATAAAGTGTTTTTTCATCAGAAAAGCCCGCGATGTAGCTTGAATACATTTCAAGAAGAGCGTTGGAATCGCTTGATGGATTCTCTATAACGCGCAGATAGGAGGGCGGGAAATACTCCTTATTCTCCTCAATAATACCCCAAAATTGCTTGTGAGTAAATGCCAAAGCAATGACCCGTCTCGCTATGGTATCAATACGTTCTTCCTGAGGTTTTTCTTTTACTTCCTCCTCGCTGCCTCCCCTATGCCCCTTTTCCACGTTCCGCATCTCAATACGAAGCGTTTCTTCTCGAATCCCCGATCGCCTACTTAACTTCTCGATCAATTCGTCCTGCTCTACGGCGCTTTTCACATTTACGATTCTCTTCGCCAAGTGTTTTATGACCCGCTTTTTTAACGCTATATCTTTTGAGCGTTCAACCGCGTGGATATAAAGATCAAAAAGATGGTCGAAGGCTGATCGCGCTTCTTTAAACGCGGTCTTAAAAAAGTCGGGATTGTCTTTCGCGGCATCGGCCGGATCTTTGTACGGCTTCAAATCTAAGGCCTTCACGTGAAAATCAAATGACCCTAAAAGATCTAAGCTCCTCTCAAGCGCCCGTATTCCCGCTCGATCATTATCAAAACTCACGATCGCGACGTCGCACAGTCTACGAAGACGCTCCGCGTGGTATTCCGTAAAGCCGGTTCCCGAAACCGCTACTATATTACGTACCCCTATCTGCCACGGAAGCAACATGTCCATCTGACCTTCTACGATCACAACCGATCGGCTACGAGCTATCTCCCCCCGTGATCTATGAAATCCGTACAATATCTTTGATTTGTTGAAAATAAGACTTTCAGGACTATTGATATATTTTGCCTCATCCTCTTTCCCTTCAAAAATTCTTCCGGTAAAGGCAACAACTTCCCCAACGGCATTCGATATGGGAAACATGATTCTTCCCTCAAAGCGGTCTCGGTATAGTCCATTCCTATTTTTGTACGCGAGCCCGGCTTTCACGATATCTGAAATATTATATTTCTGATTTAAAAGATGAAGAACGAGTCCTTCTCCTCCGGGAGAAAAACCTAGTTCAAACTCATTCATGGTTTCTTCATGGAGCCCTCTCTCTTTGAGGTATTCCAAAACTTTCTTTTCTCTTAAAAGATTTTCATGAAAAAAATTCTTGGTTACCTCATGCAGTTCATATAGAATGGCGAATTCCCGTTCTTCACGAATATTGGATCTCTGAAGCGTAATACCGGCCTTCTCGGCAAGAAACCTAAGAGCTTCGGGAAACTCAAGATTTTCATACTTCATCACAAACTGAATGACGTCCCCCCCATCCCCGCAACTTCCGAAACAATGCCATGTCTGCCGTTCCGGAGAAATAATAAACGAAGGAGTCTTCTCCTGATGAAAGGGGCATAGG
>JAKALF010000028.1 GCA_021813265.1 bacterium | reverse complement strand
CTCTTCCGATCTTTAGTCGTTATCGACGAACTTGCCGACCTTATGTCCACCTACGGAAGAGAGGTTGAAGGTTCGATCGTGCGCTTAGCTCAAATGGCTCGCGCGACCGGAATTCATCTTATCGTCTCAACGCAACGACCGTCCGTTGAAGTCATCACCGGCCTTATCAAAGCAAACATTACGGGACGCGTCGCTCTTCAGGTCGCGAGCCAGGTTGATTCCCGAACCATCCTGGATACAGCGGGGGCTGAAAAACTTTTAGGAAGCGGGGATCTTCTTCTGCAATCCGCCGAACTTTCAAAACCCAGAAGAATCCAAGGGGCGTACATAACCGAAGAGGAAATCAAGAGAGTCGTGAGTTTTATTAAAACCAACAATGATCTGCCCGATGAGATGATCGTAATGGGAGAAAATCGGGAAGACTCCGGAAGTCCACTTCCTCTTTTTGATCAAATAGGGGAGAGTGACGAAGATGACGATCTTTTTGACGATGCCGTTCAAATCGTAAAAAGCGCGGGAAAAGCTTCCGCTTCTCTTCTCCAGAGAAGACTCAAGGTCGGATATGCCCGCGCCGCCCGTCTTCTTGATATTATGGAAGAGAGGGGCATCGTGGGTCCCGGGGAAGGAGCAAAACCTAGAGAAATTCTCGTTGAGACGTATAATAATGATTCAGAAGAATAATATGCCCACATCAGACAAAAACAATCCGTCCTTTTTTTCCGATTTATTGCGGGTTAAAGGAGTGACGATAGAAAAACTTGCTCAGACAACCGGTATCTCGGAACGCTTTCTTGAACTCTTATTTTCCGAACAATACGACAAACTCCCCGCCGCCCCCTATATCCATGGATACATTCTGAAAATTGCCGAAGTCCTTGGTATGGACGGGGAAGAGCTTTGGAGAGAATACCAGCGACACACCCATACCATACGTCGTTCCGGAGAACACGATCGTCTTCCGCAAAACAGATTCTCTCCCGTTCGGGCGAATAAAAAAATGATCGTGTTTGGCGTTATCGCGTTTGTTATACTTATATACATAGCTTTCAGAATTCCTTCCTTTCTAGGGAAACCTTCTCTTTCTCTCGACATGGAAAACAATACGGTTGTTTCAACCTCAACATTCGTAATTTCGGGGTCAACGAGTCCCAAGAATACGTTGACAATTAACAATGAAACCGTCTACCCTGATACTAAAGGGAATTTTTCAAAGAACGTTGAATTGTCTCCAGGATTCAATACTTTCACTTTTACCGTGAAGCGACTACTGGGAGGAGAAGAGACTACGGTTCGACAAGTATTTTATAAACCAACAAGCACAAGCACTCCAACTAAATCACCCTAGGCCATGATAAAAAAAGAAAAACAACCACAAGACGAATCAAAGAAAAATTTCGAGGAACTTATAGAATCGCTTCAATCCCGTTTCGGAGAAGGGGCGATTATGAAACTCGGGGAAGCTCAAAAAATACACGTCGCAACCATCTCCTCTGGATCATTTTCACTTGACCTTGCTCTCGGGAGCGGGCTTCCTAAGGGCAGGATTATTGAAATATACGGACCTGAAAGTTCCGGAAAGACGACGCTCGCGCTTCACGCGGTCGCCGAAATTCAAAAAAACAAAGGGAGGGCGGCGTTCATAGACGCCGAGCACGCTCTTGATCCCGAATACGCCGAGCGTATCGGAGTCAAGACAAAAGATCTCATCATCTCTCAACCCGACAACGGGGAAGAGGCCCTTAATATTTTAGAGAGTCTTGTCCGGTCGGAAATCATTGATATTATCATTATCGATTCCGTGGCCGCTCTTACCCCTCGAGCTGAAATAGAAGGGGAGATGGGAGCGCAGCATATGGGGCTTCAAGCTCGTCTTATGTCTCAAGCGCTTCGCAAGTTAACCGCTATCGCGGCTAAATCAGGAACGATCGTTATTTTTATAAACCAAATACGATCGAAAATCGGTATTGTCTATGGAAATCCAGAAACAACTCCCGGCGGATTGGCTCTCAAGTTTTATGCCTCCGTTCGTATTGATATCAGGCGCACGGCGCAAATAAAGAAGGGGGATGAGGTCGTGGGAAATAGAATTAAGGCAAAGGTGGTTAAAAATAAAGTTGCTCCTCCTTTTAAAATCGCGGAGTTTGATATTATGTACGGAACGGGAATCTCATATGAAAGCGACGTGTTAAACACCGCCGTGAAATATGGAATCGTAAAAAAATCAGGAGCGAGTTACTCGTTTGGAGATGAAAAGCTTGGGGTTGGGTTTGACAACATACGAGAAAAATTAAAAGAAGAGAAAAAGATTTTGGAGGCGATAAAGAAAGAAACCTCAAAAATAGCCGAGAAAAAGGGAGTTGCGGAGAGTGAATAGAGAAACCCGCCATATGGCGGGTTTTTCATTATTTTAATTTATCGGCGCAAACCACGGAGAATCCCCTGAATCCACGGTCATGACCAGAATAAACAAACATGCCTTTCTTTTGGTCTGGAAGAATCGTCATGCGAAAGGTTTCAGTTCTCGGTTTTCCATAATCAGGTTTCACCATACTTATTTTGGATGATGTTCTAAAATTAAGGGGCATCATCTTTATCCCTCGAGATTGCAATGTTCCTAAAATGAAAATAGACGTTGCTATATTCGGAAATACTATATTTTCTGAACTAAAAGTATTTCTTATCACTGATTGCTGTTCATCAAACTGTTTTCCAAATGCCGCCTTATTTGCGGTGCTGATGAACATTATGGAAGAATCATATATGCCTTTTTCTGTTTTTTTCCATTCGAACACCTTTCCGAACTGACCTATTTCTGGAGATTCAACTCGAACATTAAATTTTCTTCTTAATGTTTCTATATCAATTTCCTCATCGATAGAAACTAAAAAATCGTTTCCGATATCGTTCTTACCCAATGTAATGAATAAAACCAACATCCTTGCCAATTCCCCATTTTTAACAACTTCATTCGCAAACTCGTTTGTGAGCCCCTGTTTTTCAAGAGCAAAAACCAAATCGCTTGCCGTTTTGTGATTCAGATCAACCGTTCTAGACATGGCGGACCTCCTTCATATTTTGTTTTAAATCATCCCAGAGCTTTTACAAAACTAGATTAATTGCTTAAGCCAGAGGATACTAATTACTAGGAACATGGTGTGATAAAAATTGTTATTTGTCAAATTTAACTTATTTTTTATCCGTTCAAAATAAAAAAGTTCTCAAAAAGCTTTGCCACAAGAACAGGCCCCGTTCCTCCGGGCGTCGGGGTATAATCAACTTCCGAATTTTCTGGATCAAAATCTCCAACAATGTTTCCTTTTTCTAATGAATACCCGAAATCAATTACAAAAGCTTTTTCTTTTAACACGCGGGATTGAATGATTCTCGGGCTCCCTGTTCCGCATATAACTATGTCCGCCTTTTTTAAAAGACCCATATCTCCTCCTTTATCAAGGAGGATAAGGTTCGGACACTGCCCCGAAAGCCACGCGGCGATGGGTTTTCCGATGAGAAAACCTAAACCCAGGACAGTGATAACGTTCTTTTTCAAATCTAATTCCTTTCTTTTCATTATTTCTTTAACTACTTCAACCGATGGGGGTGAGATGGAATTTCGATTTGTATAGAAAGCGCCCAGGGCGCGTTCTCCCAAAACATCGAGGTCCTTTTCTCTTGGAATCGCGTTTAACACATAATGTCTATTAATATGATCGGGGAGCGGAAGCTGAACAATCATACCGCCGCATGTTTTGTGTTTCCCTACTTTTACAATTTTTTTTCTCAGACCATCTTGTTTTATATTTTCGGGAAACGCGTATACTCGAAAATCAATATTAAGCTCTCTGGCGATTTTTTTCTTTTGATGTATAAATTTTAAGGAAGCGGGATCTTCTCCAACCAAGAAAGCGGCGAGAAATCTTTTTGGTTTTTCCCTTTTCTTAAGGTTCTCCATTATTTCTTCCGCGATTTTTTTTCCGTCTACAATCATTCTCTATATCTTACATTCCACGACCATAAAAAGACAAATAAAAAGTTTCGCTGAAATACCATGGCCGCTATCTGGTTTGCGATATTAGTAAAATGATTTTTTCATTACATCATTACCCATCACCCGGTTTTGGGAATAGCATGGGAGAGAATGTCGTCAAGATAATTCTTTTAGAACCAAATCTATATTCTTCGCGATACGTTTCATATCTTTTTCTCTCATTCCTTTTGTTGTAACGGCGGCCGTTCCGATACGGATACCCGAGGGATCGAGGGGAGAACGGGTGTCATATGGAATGAGATTTTTATTTACGACAATTCCTTTTTTCTCAAGCGCGTCCGCGGCTTTCTTTCCGCTTATACCTCGCGCGTAGGTGTCAAGAAGAAAGAGATGAGTATCGGTGCCTCCCGAGACAATCTCCCATCCTAATTTTTTTAACTCTTCCGATAGAACCTTCGCGTTTTTTACTACCCGTCTCGCGTATAACTTGAAACTCGGCTTGCTTGCTTCAAAAAGGGCGACAGCTATGGCAGCAATCTGATTTTCGTGCGGTCCTCCCTGGATTCCGGGGAAAACGACTTTGTTTATTTTCTCGCTTAATTCTTTTTTGGAAAAGACTATGGCTCCTCTCGGTCCCCGCAATGTTTTATGCGTTGTTGTCATAACGACATCAGCGTACGGGAAAGGCGTAGGATACACGCCTCCCGCGACCAGTCCCGAAACGTGGGACATATCAACTATGAGAATCGCTCCCACGCTATCCGCCACCTTTCTGAATTTTTTGAAATCAATAATTCTAGCATACGAACTTCCTCCCGCGATTATAACACTCGGTCTTTCTTTTTTTGCTATCTTGAAAAGATTGTTATAATCCACGCGTCCCGTTTTTTTATCAACTCCATAGGGAACCTGTTTCCATAACGTTCCCGTGACGCTCACTCTTGATCCATGCGAGAGGTGGCCGCCCATCGCGAGGTCCATCGCCATGACTTTTTTTCCTAGCGGGATAAGGGCGTGTAAAACCGCGAGATTCGCGGGGGATCCCGAATAGGGTTGCACGTTGACATTCCATGTTTCGGGAGAAAGGTGAAATAGGTTGAGCGCCCTTGATATCGCGAGTTCTTCAAGTTCATCAATTATTGCGTTTCCACCATAGTATCTCTTCCTCGGATATCCTTCCGCGTATTTGTTGGTAAACACGCTTCCCAAAGCTTCTAGCACGTCCTTTGACACGATGTTTTCTGAGGCGATGAGATTTATCGAATCTTCCTGTCTCTTTTTCTCTTTTGCTATTAGCTTCTTAACATTCCCGTCTTTCATGGGTGAAATAAAAATCCAATGCTACTTGGTGCTTGTCGCGGTAACTGGGGGTTCTTGATATAGTCCTCCTGATTTTCCCACAAAAAGCAGCGGAACATATACCATAATAAAGGTGAGGATGAGAAGGAAGACGAGAACGGCGGTAAAGATTTTACGTGTTTTTTTGCTCATAGAAGCGATGTCGGAGGAGGATCAATTTCTTTAATGTTGAATTCAACCTTTTTCATTTGGGATGTGTTTTTTTGAGGAATCCATAAATATCCTTGGCGTCTCATGAGATCATATATCTCTTTTGTTATTTTTACGTCCTGAAGACAGTATTCTTTCAACTTTTCCATTTCTCCTTTGCGATAGAAATCTATCGCGTCAAGACCGTGAGCTGTTTTTCCCGTTCCGAGGTTTGCTTCCGCGAGAACTCCAAGACCGATTCTTCTTCCAAACGATTTCTCAACTTCCTCTAAAATATCAAAATGAGTAACGGACGCAAGATTGAATTTGAAATATTTATTAAGAATAGGAAGATCAAATCGTTTGCTCGCGAACCCGATGATGAGATACGCGTTTTTCATCATCTCCTCAAGCTTGTCCATCTCATGCTCATTAAAAGCGTAATAGGAGTCGTTATGATACGAATATACTCCCACAAGAGAAATCTCCAAATCCAGGATATTTTCTTTTCCTCCGACGTCAGCAAAGGTATTTTTTGTTTCGATGTCAAATACCAATTTGTCAAGCATGGGAGTAATGATACGAGGTTTAAAAGTGAGTGTCAAAAACTTTCCTTAATCCAAATATGATATACTAACAAGTAAAGATTCTATGAGTAGAAACCATATGATAGCCTTTATTGTCGCGATACTTATTGCGGTTTTGGGATTTCTCTATCTTAACAATCAGAATAACCGTATATCTTCTCCTCTTATATCCTCTCCTACATCAACGGATGCTGTAAAACAAAATATAGAACAGGGAGTGTCTTCTTTTGGAAGCGTGAATCCTCTCAGAGAAAAACCTAACATAAATCCTTCGGACAACGCGAATCCCTTAAAGTCGCTTAAAACCAATCCATTTGAATAAGTATGAAAATATATGTCTATGTCCTCGCTCTTCTCATTATAGCCGTAGCATCACAAGTATTGGCGGAGACTAGGTCAGAAAGCGACCCCGGCGCCAATATACAGTTTCCCATTGTCGAGCTTGGAAACTGCGCCGATAAAAACTCGTGTAAAACATATTGTAACGATCCCGTGAATACGGACGCGTGTCTTGCTTTCGCCAAAAAACATAACTTGATGTCACAAGAAGATATTAATGCCGCGAGGAAATTTATAACCCAAAACATCAAGGGACCCGGAGGATGCGCTACGCCTGATTCTTGCCGATCATATTGCGAAAATATCGATCATATTGATGAGTGTGTCGCCTTCGCCGAGAAAATGGGTATCGCGCCTCCAGGGGGACTGGAGGAAGCGAAACAAATACAGGCCGCCATCAAGAAGGGGATAAAACCTCCGCAATGCGGAGGAAAAGACGAGTGTAATAAGTATTGCGGAGAACCGAGTCATATAGAGAGTTGTGTCGCTTTTGGCGAGGCGGCCGGTTTTCTCAAAGGAAAAGAACTTGAGGACTCAAAGAAAATGATTTCAGCCGTTCAAAAAGGGGTAATTCCGCCTCCTTGCAATGGAAAGGACGAATGTGAAAGTTATTGCAAAGAACCAAGTCATATAGAGGCATGCGTCTCGTTTGCCAAAGCGGCGGGATTTATGACTCCCGAGGAAACAGAGAATTCAGAAAAGATGATTCGGGCGATTCAACAAGGAGCGAAACCTCCGCAATGCGGAGGAAAAGACGAGTGCGATAAGTATTGCGGAGAGCCCGAACACGTTGATGAATGTACTAATTTTGCGGTTGCCGCCGGCTTCATTACTAAAGAACAAGCGGAGATAACGAAAAAGACCGGGGGGAAGGGTCCTGGGGGATGCGTCGGAAATGAATGCCAGACATTTTGTAATGATCTTAAAAATCAAGAAACGTGCCTCCAGTTTTCGAAAGACAACAACATGATGTCAAAAGAAGATTTTAAAAAAATGGAAGAAGGACGGGGGCAAATGAGGAGATCACTTGAAGAAGCGCCTCCCTCGGTTATGACGTGCCTTACCAACGCGTTGGGAAGCGGAACGCTTGAGGCTGTGCGTAAGGGAGAGATAATGCCGTCACGGGATATAGGAGACAAGATGCGGCAGTGTTTTAGAGAAATGATGGAAAAACAGCAAAAGGACATGATGCCTCCTCCAGAAAACGGTGTGCCTCCGAGCGATCAATTCAGGCCCGAGAACATGAGAAATATGATGCCGAGCGAAGGAAGAGGCGAATTCCCTATGTCTGATTTTGAGAGACTTAAACCAAAGTCGGATGATTTTGAAAGGCATATGCCGAGACAGGGTGAACCCTTTCCCTCTCCTTATCACTCTTCCGATGATTATAAAGGAGGAGGAAATGTTTTTAGTATATTTCAAATATTCGCGAACTTTCTTTTGAATATGGGAAGATAAACGTGCGCGCGCTTGGATTTGAACCAAGGACCTTTCGGGTGTAAACCGAACGCTCTAACCAACTGAGCTACGCGCGCGTATGTTTTATTTTTAAATTTCTGTCGGCACGGCAGGAATCGGACCTGCGACCCGCGTCTTATAAGGGCGCTGCTCTACCACTGAGCTACGTGCCGTATATATTCCTTTAATAAAGGAATATAGTACAAGTTTTACTTTACCGCAACTGGTTTGAGATTGAATTGTTTTATAAGCGCGTGAAATTCTTCGTGCTCTATGGTTTCTTTTTCCATAAGTTTTTTCGCTATGGCGTCAAGAATCTTTTTATGTCTTGATATGATGTTTTTCGCGGTATCAAGAGCTTTTGATATGAGCGAGTTGATCTCTTCATCGATAATATTTCCGATATGTTCCGAGTAGTCCCGAGAAGAAGCTATATCTCTTCCGAGGAACGTGAGTTCGCTTGTTTTTCCAAACGCTCTAGGGCCGAGTTTTTCACTCATGCCGTATTGCGAGACAAGACTATGCGCGATGTCCGTCGCCTGCTGAATATCGTTTGACGATCCCGTCGTAATATCCTTGAACATGAATTTTTCAGCGGCATATCCTCCGAACGCTACCGCGAGATCCGAGAGAAACTGGGCTCGCGTTTTAAGCCTTCTCTCTTCCATGGGAAGTTTTAACGTGTATCCTCCCGCGAATCCTCTACTTACAATCGATACTTTATGAACGGGATCGGCGTCTTTTAAGGCCGCAGAAACCAAGGCGTGCCCCGCCTCGTGGTACGCGGTTATGTTTTTTTCATGTTCCGAAATAACTCTGCTTTTTCTCGCGGGACCTAAGAGAACCTTTTCTATGGAATTCAATATATCGTCCTGGGTTATGGTTTTTCTGTTTTCTCTCGCCGTGAGAATAGCCGCTTCGTTTATAAGATTCGCGAGATCGGCTCCTGAAAATCCCGGGGTTCGTACCGCGATTGATTTCAAATTTACCTGTTTTTCTAAAGGTTTTCCTTCCGAGTGAATCTTTAAAATCGCTTCTCTGTCGCTTATGTCGGGCATATCAAGAATGACCCGTCTGTCAAATCTTCCCGGACGAAGAAGAGCGGGATCCAATACGTCGGCTCGATTTGTCGCGGCGATGACAATAACATTGGTATCTCGTTCAAACCC
>JAKALF010000027.1 GCA_021813265.1 bacterium | reverse complement strand
CGATCTCCAAAATTCATTCCGGAAACGATCTGCGACTTTTTCATATTATCTCCTTATATTTCGCCTATCCTCCATCCGCCACCTTGGCAAGACTCCAAATAGGCATGTATAAACATCTAAAAAAACAATAACAAAAATCAAGGAGATTGTCAAATAAAAACTTAAGAATTCAAACGAGAAAGAAACTCTTTCTTGAACTCCAAAAATCTGTCTCCCCGGATAGATTCCCTTATGTTTTCCATAAGGGAATTGAAGAAAAACACGTTATGAAGCGTGGCATAATATCCCGATTTCATATTTTTTTCTTTGAAAAGCTCATAAAGCTTTCCCTTTGTGATTCCGGAAGAACACGCGGGACACGCGCATCCTTCTTCCAAGGGACTCTCATCATTCATGTATTTTCCTTTCGTAACATCAAACCTTCCCCGAGAAGTCCAAAGCGATCCGTGCCGCGCTTCACGGGTAGGGATAACGCAATCAAAGGTATCTATTCCTCTCTCCACGGCTTTCCAAACATCCTCTATACTTCCTATCCCCAACAAATGAACGGGGCGATTTCCTTTCAAATAGGGTATAGCCCAATCGACGACTTGAAACATCTCCGCCTTAACATTTCCAAGCGATCCCCCAATAGCGTATCCGTCAAAGGGAAGATTCGCTATATATGTTGAGCTCGCGACTCTTAGATCCTTAAACGCTCCGCCCTGGATGATTCCGTACAAAAACTGATCGTCTCTGGTTTTCGCTTTAAGCGAACGAACCGCCCATCGATGAGTGCGTTCCATGGCTTTTTTGGTATACGAAAAAGAATGAAACGGAGAGGTGCATTCGTCAAAGGCGAATATGATATCAGCCCCGAGTTTTTCCTGAATTTCAATGGAGAGTTCCGGATTCAGATATTTTTCTCCCTCATCAAAGAAACGCACGCCATGGTTTGATATAACAACACAATTTTTCTCGTTGCGAGTCCTTCCCACGCGCGTCCTCAAAAATGCCCGTATTTCAGAAATGATGTTTTTTTCTCCTCCCCTTTTTCCCCCGGGGAAAAACCCCACTTTCCCAATGTCATGTTCCCTCCCGAAACCTAAAGAAAAAACCTGGAACCCTCCGCTGTCGGTCATGGTGAGGAGACCATTCCCAATGGTTTTTCGAAGACCCGGAAAGAAACTGATACCGTCTCCGAGATCTTTCCATAGATGATAGGCGTTCGAAATAACCGCCTGTGTTTTCGTGGCGGAGAGATCGGAAGAATCGAGCGTTTTCACTTTTCCATGCGTTCCCACGATAACATAGACGGGAGTTTCAAACGTTCCCTGTTCGGTTTCAAACACGCCCAAACGGGCTTCGGTATCTTTGTCTTTTTTAATAACCGTGAAACGCATATGACAATACGGAAAAATAAAAGACCCTCCGCTAAGCGCCCAAAAGGTTATTCCTTCTCGGATTCAACGAACGAGGAATAGATTTCAAACAAGGCGAAGAGAAAACTTAAGGTCAAGGGTCCTAAAATAAATCCCAAGGGACCAAAAAAACTGATTCCTCCCAATACGCTTATGAAAATAAGGAAGGGGTGAATCTTCATGTGCCGTTCGATAAGTTTGGGACGCAAGACATTATCAATCATCCCCACCACGAACGCTCCCCACAAGAACATGCCGAGGGCGTACCAAGGACCCGAGACAAAAAAAAGATATCCCGTAGCGGGCAAAACCGTAATCATGGTTCCAACGGCGGGAATAAGGGCGGTAACAACCGTGATCATTCCCCAAAGAGCGGGCTGGGGAACGCCGAGGATAAAAAAACCGATACCCGCCACGACGCCCTGAATGAGGGCTATAAAGAGCGTTCCTGAAATAACCGACTTCACCGCCACCGTCATTTTTTTGAAAATCTGGCTTGTGTGCTCTTCAGAAAGAGGGCTTTTGGAAATGATGAGCTCGTGAATTTTGTCCCCATCTTTCAAAAAATAGTACAGGGCAAAAATACCCACAAACACGTTCACGGCAATTTGAGCGACGCTTGAAAACACGGAACCAAGATTCTGAGCGACCCACAGGGCGCTTTGCTGTATGTATTGCCCGATGTTCTCCGCGAAATGCTCGAGATAAGATGAGAGTCCGATATAGGTATCAAGCCATGAGAGCTGGGGTAAAACGGTTATGTGATTTCCAGAAGAAAGACTTGTGTACGCCCCTATCGCCTCGTCAAATACCTGAATGGAAAGGAAAACAATGGGAGTAACAATAACAATGAGAATAAGGAGAATGGTAAGAAACGACGCGATCCCTTTGTTTCCTCGACAGAACCTCACAACCTTCCTGTAAAAAGGATGCGCGATGATGCTGAAGGTGAGAGCGATAATAATGCCCGCGACATAAGGAAGAACGATAAAAAAGGCGAAAATCAATGCTATCGTAAGCATTCCAAAAAAGAAATAGTTTCGTATTTTCTCGTTTGCCATATTATGATTATAAACCAAAAAAAGCCCTAAATCTACCGATCCCGCAAATGGCTAAACGCGTAATCAATATCTCCATGAACCTTTTTCCTAGGATTAAACACTCCCAAGGGATCAAAAATACGTTTGACCTCCTCAAAAAGATCTATGATGGATTTTCCGAACATGCCAAGAAGATATGGGGTGCGAATTAATCCATCGTTATGTTCCGCGGTAATGGATCCTCCATATTGAGAAACAAGTTTATATACGCGATCCATAATGGGACGCAAAAGATCCACGGTTTCTTTGTCATGTAAGCGGATAAGGGGGATGATATGAAAATTTCCGTCTCCGGGATGTCCCGCGATCGTATAGATAAATTTATCTTTACGCTCTTCTAAAATCGCGTTTACCTTAGGAAGGAACTCGGACATGTATTGGGGGTCTATAATAACATCGTCGATAAAAGGGGCCGCGTACATAGCTTTGGCGCGCTCATGAAGCAAATTGAAACTTTGTCTGCGAATGACCCAATATTTTTGAGCCTCATATTCATCCTTGATAACCCTTGCTCGCGCGGGATAGTGTTTGGTTATCTCAAGAGTTTTTAGGAGATTCTTTTTAATCTCTTCCTTGTCGTGGGACGCGAAGGACACGAGAAGAATCATCTTGGGCATTCCTCCTTTTAGAACCATGAGAATTTCCGGAATGAATTTGAAAAGCAGGGTAAGTATACCTCCCTTCATAAAAGAAAAAAGCGAGGGGAAAAATCTCAAAGCGAAACGAAGCGTTTTATCATCATACGACTCAACGCTTTCCGGATTTAAAGCGAGAAGATCCCTCACAAGGTCGGGAACGGAACTTAAAGAACGGGAAAAAATAACCGCGAGTCCCGAATATGCCGGTTTTGTTATAACCCCCAGTTTCACGGATGTCATAATACCGAGCGTTCCCTGGGATCCAACGATAAGTTGAGTGAGATCGAGAGTCTTCCCGTCCCAGGCGTTCCATAGGGCATAACCCGCCGAATTTTTTGAAACTTTGGGTTTAGCTTTTTGAATAAGATCATAGTTGCCGTCAAGCAACGCGTAAATATTTCTATACAAATCACCCTCAAAACCTTCTTCCTTGAGTTTGGATTCAAGTTCCTTTCCCGAAAGAGGTCTCAAGGTATGTTCCTTTCCATCGGAGAGCACAACAGAAACTTCTTGAACATACTTTTCCGTTTTCCCGTATTTCAGAGTTCTCTCTCCTCCGGAATTGTTGTTTACCATCCCCCCAATGGCGCAAAGATCCTTTGAGGCGGGATACGCGGGATATAAAAGGCCTCGGGCATCAAGTTCTCGTTCGAAATCGCGGTAGTAGAGGCCCGGTTCCACGATAGCGTACGTATCCGTTATCTCCCGTATACGGTTAACATGACGCGTACATTCAACAATCACGGAATCGTTCAAAGGACCGCCCGACATATCCGTTCCCGCCGAACGAGCCGTAAGAGAAATATCTCCTCCTTTCTTCTTTTTCTCCGACGCGTACGAAACGAGATTTTGAATATCTTCGGTATCTTTAGGAAAAACCACAACGTTGGGTTTTACCTTAAAAAGAGAGTAATCGGTACTGTATGTCTCAAGCGTTTTTTCATTATCTTCAACTTCTCCGCGTATAATATGTTTCAGTTCTTCAAATAAATTCATAATGTGTGGTTATCGCAACTCCAAGATATCCGCTATACGCGTCCCCGATTTCCGTATGGTTCCCGAGGGAAATTCAAAAACATTCGGATAGCGGGGATTCCAAAAAAACATCCTGTTTGAAACCAAACGTTCTCGTAAAACGCAAATCTTCATGCGCGTATCGCACACGACAACATCAATGGGAAACGAAAGACCGAAGGTATGTATTCCCCATCTCGTTTTCAAAAAAACCGTGTAAGGAGAAGAAGAGCCGATGAGTCCTTTTGATTTTTGAGAAAATGTTTTGAGAACCTCAACGGAAGAGATAACCTCGCGATTTTGAGTAACGTTAAAAACCTTCATGATGCCAAAAGGGTTTTTACAATCTCGATATTTTTTTTGTCGGGACCTTTCCCTTCAAACCCGGGAACTTCGAGTATCCAGGGTTTTCCCGCGATTCTTTTTTCCTTCGCGAACTCTTGAAACCCCCGTATTCCGATATATCCCTCTCCGATATTCTCATGCCTGTCATGATGCGAAGAAGGAGGGGTTTTTGAGTCGTTGATATGAAAGACCAAAAGGTTCCGAAGTCCTATCTTCCCATCAATCTCGTCAAAAAGATCAGATATATTCTCTTTTGTGTATGAAGACACGAGACCGGATTCAAGCGCGTGAGCCGTGTCAAAACAAACCGCGACTCTTGATGAATCAACTCGGGAATAGAGATTGGCGAGCTCATCGATCGTCCCTCCGATCTTCTCCCCTCCTCCCGCCGTGTTTTCCATAATAAGGGAGGAGGTACCAGGGACGCGTTTCAAAACCTCCTTCATCCCGAGAGCTTGCTGGTTAAAAGCTTTTTCTTTTTCCATCCCTTTTGAAGAGCCCACGTGAAAAATGAGTCCTTCCGTCCCCATCATCTCCGCGATCATAAGATGATCGATAAGACTCTTCACGGATTTCTCGTAAATATCGGAATTGGAACTCGCGAGATTCACCAAATACGCGGCGTGGAGAAACACCGCTCGTATGCCCCTACTTTTAAGTTCTTCTTTATACTTTTTGATCTCTTCCTTTTCCGGAATACGGGCGCGCCACATTCGAGGAGACGATCCGAAAATCTGCATGGCATTCGCTCCGATATCCATGGCGTTTCGAGGAGAAACAAAAAGTCCCCCATTCGTTGAAACGTGTCCGCCAATAAGAGTATCTTCTTTCATTTCCCTATCAGTTTAGCACCTCTTATCTTCCTGTGAAATGTAATGGCGAAACGATGCGCTTCATCACGCGCGCGAATGAGAGTTTTGGAATCGGTCCATCCAGGGATATTACCAAAAAAATCGTTGCGTTTTCTTTTGGGACCCTTCGCGATTCCAAGAACGGGAATTACAATCCCCATTTCTTTCAAAAGAGCTTTCGCGCCGTTTACCTGTCCCTTTCCTCCGTCAACGAGAATAAGATCGGGTCTGGTCCACGCGTTACGAAACCTCCGCTCCAAAACTTCAAGCATCATACCCACGTCATCCGGATGAGAAAAGGAGCGTATGATAAATTTCCTGTATTCGCTCTTCTCGGGCTTTTCTCCTTTAAAAACGACCATGACGCCGACCGCGGATGTCCCCGATATGGCTGAAATATCGTATCCTTCAATGCGTTTTTGGGAAGAATCTTTAAAAAGCGGAACGTCGTCATAAATGAGAGCGACATCCTGAATGTGCTGAAGCGCGAAAAGCTGCCGCTTTAATTTCTCGGCTTTTTCAAACTCCAACGCACGGCTTGCTTCTTTCATCTCTTTTTTCAAATCCCGTATAATGGTTTTCTTCCGGCCGGAAAGAAAAAGCTCAAGACGTGAAATCGTCTTTGTATATTCTCCTATTCCTACGAGTCCCACGCACGTCCCGGGACACAAAGAAACCTCATAATCAAAGCAGGGGCGTTTAAATTTCCCCACCCCTTCCGATGGATGGATATTCCAAGGAAAAATTCTTCTCAATATTTTATAGGCCTCTCGGGCGCTTCCCGCTGAGGTAAAAGGACCAAAACGTTTCCCCTCTTCTTTGTCTTTTCCCCTCACGAGACGAACTCGGGGATATGTCTCCTCAGTTATTTCAATATACAAAAAACTTTTATCATCTTTTTCTTTAATATTGAAGGGAGGTTCATGATGTTTGATAAGGGAAGATTCCAATATAAGGGCTTCAAGAGTCGTGTCGGTTTTCCGTATCGCGATATCCCGTATCTTAGAAACAAGTTTCTCTATCCGAACATCATGGGGACGGGTAAAATAACTTGAAACTCTTCTTTTTAGATTTCCGGCTTTTCCGATATAGAGAATCCCTCCTTTGGAATCTTTCATGATATAGACTCCGGGAGTTTCGGGAAGGCGGCTATAGATCGAAGTTTGATTGCGTTTCATGACACTCATGAATTCAAAACGTTTTTAAGATATTCCCCCGTGGCGCTCCCCGCTTTTTTTGCCACAGCCTCGGGCGTACCCAAAGCGACGATTTCTCCACCCTTATCTCCCCCCTCGGGACCCAAATCAATCACCCAATCGGCCGATTTTATCACGTCAAGATTGTGTTCGATAACCACAACCGTATTCCCCCGATCAACGAGTCTCTCTAAAACTTCCAAAAGTTTTTCAACATCAGCGAAATGGAGTCCCGTCGTGGGTTCATCAAGGAGATATAGGGTTCTTCTCGTGTCGCGTTTCCCGAGCTCCGAGGAAAGTTTGATTCGCTGCGCCTCTCCTCCGGAAAGCGTGGTGGCGGATTGTCCAAGCTCCAAATATCCAAGACCCACCTCTTCCAAGATTTTCAAACGGTCATAAAGCCATGGAATATCCTCAAAAAAACGGACGGCTTCTTGAATAGTCATCTGAAGCGCCTCATGAATATTTTTTCCTTTGTATTCAACCTCGAGCGTTTCCCTGTCAAACCGTTTTCCCTTGCAAACATCGCATTCGACAAATACCGTGGGAAGGAAATGCATCTCGATCGCGATAACGCCATGACCTTCGCAATTTTCGCACCTTCCTCCCTTCACGTTGAAACTGAACCTTCCCGGCTTGTATCCCCGAACGCGAGCGTCCTCGGTTGACGCGAAGAGGTCTCTGATAAAGGTCCAGGCTCCGACATAGGTAGCGGGGTTTGATCGCGGAGTCCTCCCTATGGGAGACTGATCAATATTAATGACGCGAGTTATATATTCAATCCCCGTTATCTTCCCGCATTTTCCGGGAACAAAGTTCGCTCCATTAAATCTGTTAGCCAATGTTTTGTACAAAACATCATACACGAGGGTTGATTTTCCCGATCCCGATACGCCCGTAACGGCAACAAGTCTTCGGAGAGGAATCGATACGTCAATGTTTTTTAAATTGTTTTCCCTAACGCCTGAAAGGAAGAGAGCGTCATGTTCTCGGGTAACGGGTCTCCGCTTCTCGGGAACGGTGATAAAACGTTTTCCCCGAAGATAGTCTAAGGTTAGGGAAGTTTGGCTCGTGTCTTTGATGATCTCGGGCATGGGTCCCTCAGCGATAATCTTTCCTCCATGTGTTCCCGCCGCGGGTCCCACGTCTACGAGATAATCGGAAGAACGAATGGTATCCTCGTCATGCTCAACCACGATCACGGTGTTTCCAAGATTTTTTAAATCATGCAACGTGGCGATTAATTTATCATTATCGCGCTGATGAAGCCCGATGGTGGGTTCATCAAGGATATAGAGGGTTCCCGTAAGGCGAGACCCTATCTGAGACGCGAGTCTAATGCGTTGGGCCTCCCCTCCGGAAAGCGTTCCCGCTTTTCTTTCCAGTGTAAGATAATCAAGACCTACATCAAGCAGAAATTTTAAACGGTTCGTGATTTCCTTTAAAGGAATTTCGGCAATCTCCTTAAAATTCCCGCCATAAGAAGGTTGATTCTTTAGTTCGGAGAAAAATCGATACGCTTCGGCTATAGAATAGGAAACAACGGTCGCGATATTCTTGTTTTTCAAAAGCACGTTGAGCGCTTCTTCCTTTAGCCGTTTCCCCTTGCAAGCCTTACAAGGTTTCTCGGACCAAACGCTTTCCGTTCCCAAACCATTGCACTCGGAACACGCGCCATACGGACTGTTGAATGAAAACAGTCTAGGCTCTATTTCGGGAAATGAAAATCCGTCATGAGGACAGGTGAACTTCCCGGAAAGCGATATTTCATGATTGGTAATGATGGTAACCACGTCATTTCCATATTTAAGAGCGGATTCAACGGCCTCGGAAAGTCGCAAACGATTTTCTTTTCCTTCTTGCGTTCTCATAGAAAAACTCATTCCCGCGGGCATACGATCAACGACAAGCTCAATGGTATGCTGTTTGTACCGTGAAAGATCTATTTTGTCTCTTAATGAATAAAATGCTCCATCAATGCGCACTTCGGAAAATCCGGCGTTTAAAAAATCATAGAGCATTTGATAATATTCCCCTTTTCTCCCGCGAACAGCCGGAGCGAGAATGATAATGTTTCTCTCATCCTTGTTCCGTTTTGAAATATCGATCGCCACGTCAACAATTTCTTCGGTCGTGAGTTTTCTAATCTCGTTCCCACATATGGGACAAAAAGGTTTCCCGGCTCGCGCGAAAAGCACGCGGAGATAGTCATAAATTTCCGTAATAGTCGCGACCGTTGAACGTGGATTCGAGGAGTGGCTTTTCTGATCTATGGAAATGGCGGGAGAAAGTCCTTCTATCTCATCAACGTCGGGCTTATCAAGTTTCCCCAAGAACTGGCGCGCGTACGCGGAAAGCGATTCAATATATCTTCTCTGTCCCTCGGCAAAAATGGTATCAAAGGCGAGCGAAGATTTTCCCGATCCCGAAAGACCGGTAAAAACAATGAGCTTCTCACGAGGAATCTCGAGATTAATGTTCTTGAGATTATGTTCTCTCGCTCCTTTTATAACAATCTTGTCATTCATATACGCAGAAATGCCCCTTAAAGAATCTTATAGGGGTAGTACCAGGTGAGTATAGTTCAAAAACGGAAAAACGGCAATTACTCGCTTTCTCTGAAATAATCCCTCACTCTCTC
>JAKALF010000026.1 GCA_021813265.1 bacterium | reverse complement strand
CAAAGAATTCCTGTTTCTTGAAGGTAAACATATGGGCGATAACATTCGTTGGAAACACTTCAATCTTGGTATTCAAATCTCGGACGTTTCCGTTATAAAACCTTCGCGCCGCTTGGATTTTATTTTCCGTATCGGAGAGTTCGTTTTGCAAATTCACAAAACTTTCAACAGCTCGAAGTTCCGGATACGCTTCCGCCACGGCGAAAATGCTTTTCAAGGCTGAACTCAAACCATTTTCCGCTTTTGCTTTCTCATCAACGGTCTGCGCGTTTAGCGCTTTCGCCCTTGCTTCCGTTACCGACTGAAACGCCTGGGTTTCATGCGCGGCATATCCCTTTACCGTCTCCACAAGATTGGGAATAAGGTCATGTCTACGTTTTAATTGGACATCAATATCAGCCCACGCCTCTTTGGTTCTATTGACCAAACGAACGAGGCTGTTATACCCGACAATAAGCCACAAAACAAGAACTCCCAAAACAATATATATGTACATCATAATGGTGTAAGTATATCTCCTCCCCTTCCTATTATCAAGACCCAAAAAGGCCCCATATATATGGGGCCTAAATGTCACATCATGGCGATATATTCTTTCGTTCTTGAAAAAATATACGCCGGAACCAGATTAGCTCTTGAGATCTCCTTCCACCAACCATAATATTCCCTCAAGAGTTTTTCTCCTTCTACAATCACTTTCCTCACTTCATGATTGACGGAGGGTTTTGTCCTCTGCCAATTCACGAATTCCCACTGAGAAAAGTTTCCTCCGATATGAAACCCGACTAAGTTTCCGAGAGCCAATGGATATTGAGTGAGCTCGTCCGAAATTAAACACTCTCTCATCTTTTGATAAAGTATTCTACCCGTGCGATAAACTTCCCTTGACGCGTCAAAAAACTCCTGAGGCGCCGGTTTGTCGTATCTGTAGAATCCGATATGAGGGGTAAGGTAGGTTCTCATGTGTGTTGAAAACCCTTGGCGATGAACATCTCTCCACCCCCTGAAGGTCATAATGCCGCGGAAAAATCCCGAACCAAACTCAAACTGGTTCGGAAGTTTGTCATAATCGCCTCGCGGAATGCGCTTAAGAATCGCTATAACATCCCAAAAGGTTTTCGCTTCTTTGTACGCGTGAAGATCTTTAAAAGATTTTAAGAGTACATCTTCCGCTTGACGAGATGAAATTCCATACCACCCTATCATTTTTGAATCCCTGAGTTCATCCGTGTCAAGGAAAAAATGATCCGTATCAAGGTAATTCCAGGATTTCCTCTTCCATTCGGACGGATCCGCGTGTCGTATAAACTGCCCGAGCCCAACTTTGTCCCCCTCCTCTATGATGGCCTCTATCAACGCCTCATTTTCAGGCGTGTTATCAAGTCTCAAATGCTTTAAAATCTCCGGAAACGCCTCCCCGCTTGCTACTACCCCAACGGATGTAAGAGTCCCGGCGGGAAGAAAGTTACCCACCACGTCACACGCTTCTCCAAAAGCTCCTCTTTCAAGATCATCCGGAGAAAACACGGGAGCGTACCGTTCTTTCATAAACTCCGTAAATAGGCTGGTCTGCTCTTTATACATCTCAAACATGCGATATATGCTTTCTTTTGTAAGAGAACGAAGTTCCATATTGGACACTTCTTCCCAAACCGGATACACTTCGGCTTTTTCCATAGAAATGAATCGCGAAGATAGTTCTATAAAAGCCGACCCCGGCCTTGACCACTCTAAAGACTTGGCCGCGAGCATAGAGATGTTTTCACAGCAGAGCGTGAACGAAGTCGTTCTCGCGATGGAATTATGTCCATACGAATCAAGAAACAACTTAAAAAAGTGTTTTGTTTTGGGAGACGACGCGATCTTTTCCATGTAATTTACATCATATGACGCGCTCGCGAAAAACTCCGAGAAAGCCTTTTCAAGCGGGAAACTAAAAGCACAAAATTCATCAAGAGAACGAATATGGTTTTCTGACAAAAACTTCTGCATCTTTCTAACCGTGTTTCCAACCTCTTCGTCGTCTTTTTGATCCCTAAAGAGAGAGGTAAAAGAAAGAAGTATGAGAGGAAGAAGATTGTCCACGAAATGACCCCTGATTCCTCTCTGATTTTTCATCCGAGAATACATGGAAATCAAAGCTCCCGAAACCGAGGTTGGCAGGGCGGGTCTTATAAAGAAAACTTTCCTATCCGTATTGGTAAAAAACAAATCGAGGACAAGAGTTTCCCTGTCTGAAAATCCATATCCCACTTGTGAACTTAAAAAATCTTTCGCGAACGAAGTTATAACTTTCATGATTACTCCTTATGTGTTTGTTAATAAAAACTAGAAAAACCATATCATGAAAAACCTTTTCTTGTCCATGATTTACAACAAAAGACCATCTCTGCTAAGGTGAGATAAGCACATACACAAACATAAGGAAAAGTGTCATGAAAAAACCCATGTATATTTGTTTCGAGGGTTCCGAAGGAAGCGGCAAATCAACACAAGCACGTCTCCTCACTCAATATCTCATCGAAAAAGAATACAACGTTCTCCTCACAAAGGAACCGGGGAGCGAACATGATCCCGTGTGCCACAAAATCAGGGAAGTACTCCTGCATCACACGGGAACGATTTCCAATAGAGCCGAGTTGCTACTTTTCGAGGCTGATCGAGCTCAACATGTTGATGAAGTCCTTCTTAAAGCTTCCCGGAACAGGTATGATTTCGCGATCTCTGACAGATTTGACGCTTCATCGGTCGCGTATCAGATATATGGAAGAAATGTCGTTTCTCAAGAAATCTTCGATGTTATAAATAATTTCGCGAAGAAATATTTTTCTTTTGATTTTACCTTCTGGATCGATGTTCCTCCGAAAATAGGTTTAGAACGAGGTAAAAGACTCGGAAAAAGCGATCGCTTTCAAAGAGAGGATCTTGTTTTTCATGAAAAAGTAAGAAAGGGCTATAAAAAACATTTCATGAAACTAAAGCCGAAAAACGCGTGGAGAAAAATTGATGGAACTTTGTCTATCGACGAAGTTCAAAGAATAGTGAGGGGAATCATAAAAGAGCGATTCATGTGAATCGCTCTTTTTGTTAGTTCAAGAATCTTAATATCCTCCCATTCCCATATCGGGTTTTTCGTCTTTCTTTTCCGGAATTTCAGTTACCGCGGCTCCAATCGTAAGATAATTGCTCGCCACGGATACGGCGTTCATAAAAGCGGTTTTTGTAACCTTGAGAGGGTCGATAATGCCTGCCGCTTTGAGATCCCCTATTTCATTCGTCATCGCGTTGAATCCTTTCCAATTCTCACCCGGTTTTCTTGTCTTCAGTATTTCCAAGATCTTTGTTGGATTTTCTCCGCTGTTTTCGATGATGGCGACAATAGGAGCTTCAACGGCTTGCATTAAAATAGCGTGCGCCGCCTGAGCGACGGGAGATGTCTGTTTCTTCGCTTCCATATTCATCTCGACATTCAAAAGCGCGATACCTCCTCCAGGAACAATTCCTTCCTCCATGGCCGCGCGCGTCGCGGATACGGCGTCTTCAACGCGCTGTTTTAATTCTTTTTGGGCGGATTCCGTCGGTGCCCCTACTTTCAAAATAGCCACGCCTCCCGAAAGTTTTCCGAGACGTTCCTCTAATTTTTCCTTGTCAAAATCGGAATCGCTTTTTTTGATAAGGGCGCGGATCTGTAGAACGCGATCCTCAATCGTCTTTTTATTCCCCTTTCCTCCGACAATGGTTGTGTCGTCTTTTGTTGAAACAACTTTGTGCGCGTGCCCTAAATCGGCAAGTTCAACATTTTCCAACTTCTTTCCGAGATCATCGGAAATAACCTGAGCTCCCGTCACAATCGCTATATCCTGAAGCATTTCCTTCTTCCTGTCTCCGAATCCCGGAGCTTTAACGGCCAAAACATTAAAGACTCCTCTGATTTTGTTTAAGATGAGAGTCGCAAGCGCTTCTCCCTCAATTTCCTCGGCCATGATTACAAGTTCTTTTTTCCCGCTTGCCACGATTTTTTCAAGAAGCGGAAGAAGTTCTTGGATAGAGGAGATTTTTTTATCGGTAACAAGGATATAAGGGTCTTCAAGCTCCGCTTCCATGCGTTCCTGATTGGTTACCATGTATTGAGAAACATATCCTTTGTCAAACTGCATTCCCTCAACCATCTCATATGAGTTTCCAAGCGTATTAGAGTCTTCAATGGTCACGACTCCGTCTCGTCCAACCTTTGCCATAATTTCAGCGATAAGTTTTCCGATATGCTCGTCCTTCGCTGAAAGCGTCGCGACCTCCTCGATTTTTTTATTGTCATTAATGGATTCTCTCTGAGACTCGAGAGCTTTGATAATGGCCTCGCTTCCCAATTTAAGTTCCTCCGCGAGTTGGATAACATTAAATCCTTTCTCGTTAATCATCTTCTCGCCCGCGTCAATCATAGCGTGAGAGAGAACAACGGATGTCGTCGTTCCGTCTCCAACATTGTCATCGGTTTTGTCGGCGGCCTGTTTGATGAATTCCGCTCCCAGATTTTCATATTTTTCCTCAAGCTCGATTTCTTTCGCCACCGTTACGCCATCAAAGGTAACCTGGGGAGACCCATATCCTTTTTCAATGACAACGGCTCGTCCACGAGGACCAAGCGTCATCTTTACGGCTTGAGCAAGGGTATCAATACCCTTTTTCATTGAAGCTCGCGCTTCTTCGTTAAATAATATTTTTTTAGCCATATGATTTATTCTATAATTCCCAAAACATCATCTTCTTCAACAAGAAAAAGCTTTTTCCCGTCGCTTTCCATCTTGTTGTCTTCAGACCAGGGTTCTTTAAAAAGCACCTTGTCGCCGACCTTTAGGGACATAGGGATTCGATCCCCTTTCTCGCTCATTTTTCCCGGACCTATCGCGATAACCGTGCCTTTACTTTGTTTTTTCTTTTCCGCCGTATCAGGAAGCACGATGCCTGATTTGGTGGTTTTTGTGTCCTCCTCGATGAGTTCGAGGAGAACGTGGTTTGATAAGGGTTGTAATTTCATAAATTATGGATTATTAGCAAACACGACCTTTGACTGCTAATTTCGCATTTCTATTATATCCATGCGTTTATAGGTGTCAACTGTATTTGTCTTCCTCCCTTCTCCCTCGTACTATATATCTATGAGTCCCCTCATTAAAACATATCCCGACAAAGATTCCCTCGTGTATCGAGCCTATATATTCGCAAAAGATGCGTACCAAAATAACATTCATACGAATGGAGACTTGTATTTCACGCGCTCCCTTCGTGTCGCGGAGACCGTGCATGAATGGAAACTTGACGAATCAAGCATAGCGGTGGCTCTTCTTTATAATATTGTAGAGAACACCCTATATACTCGTAAAGATCTTCTAAAACGCTTTGGAGAGGAAGTCGCGTTTCTCGTTGATGGACTCTCTAAACTTAAGGATACCCGTTATACGGAAAAACAAAATGAAATCGAGAATGTAAGAAAATTTATTCTTTCCTTCGCGAGAGATCTCCGCGTAGTCATCATTAAACTCGCCGACAGACTCCATAATATGAGAACGCTCGCGTTTCTCCCCGAAGAACAGAGAAAACGCGTAGCCTGGGAAACTATGGAAATCTACGCTCCCCTCGCGTACCGCCTTGGAATGCAAAAACTCTCGGGAGAACTTGAAGACTTGGCCTTTCCCTATCTATACCCCGAAGAATTCGCGTGGATCACGAAATCCCTTAAAGACTCGTACGAAGACAGAAAACAGTATGCTCTGAAGGTCAAACCCGTCGTAACTAAACTTCTATTAAAACATAACATAAAACCCATCTCCCTAGATGCCCGCGCGAAACGCTACTCAAGTCTCTATAAAAAACTGTTGCGATACGACATGGATGTTCAAAAGATATACGATCTTGTCGCGCTTCGCGTTATGGTAGACAGCGTCGAAGATTGCTACGCGGTACTGGGTATTATTCATCAAATATGGGTTCCCCTTCCCGGGAAAATAAAAGATTACATCTCCCGTCCCAAATCCAACGGGTACCGCAGTCTGCACACCACGGTATTCTGCGTGGATAATAGGATAACGGAATTTCAAATACGCACAAAAGAAATGCATGAGGAAGCGGAACTCGGTATCGCCGCCCATTGGGCGTATCAACAAGAACGTGTTTCTAAAGAGCGCCTTAAAAAATGGGAGGGCGTAAAAAACAAGCGCGAACGCAAATGGGTTGAACAGTTAAGAAACTGGCAGAGAAGTTTTGGAGATCATGATATGTTTATCACATCCCTCAAAATCGATTTTTTCAAAGATCGTATTTTTGTAATAACTCCCGATAACGACATTATCGATCTTCCGTCGGGCGCCACTCCCGTTGATTTTGCCTATAGAATACACAGCGAGATCGGCAACCAGTGTGTGGGAGCTAAAGTAAATGGGAAAATTGTTCCCCTAAACCACATTCTTCAATCCGGCGACACGGTGGAAATTGTTATTCAACGCGGGAAAAAACCATCAGAAAGCTGGCTTAGATTCGTCCAAACTTCGGGAGCTAAAGAACGCATAAAAAACTCCTTAGGAATTAAAGCGCCTTCCAAAACACCCATAAAACCTCATCTTGAACTTTTAATAACTGATGAAGACAGGGTAGGATATTTGAAAGACATAACATCAATGTTTGGCGAACTTAAAACCAACATCCTTTATCTAAAAAGCGAGACGGATAAACAATCCGCGTGTTCCATAGTTACCATTCATACGGACATTCCGTCAAAACAAAAATTACAAAAATTACTTGTACGTCTCAAAAAAATTCCCGGAACCAAAGAAGTGAGATATAAAACAATTCGTTAATCCTCCGGAAAAAGCTTTCCAAGAATTCCTCTCCACTCGTCATCCGAGTGAAAATGGATGGCAATCTTCCCTCTTCCCCCCCGTTTTGTTATTTGTGTCGCCGCTCCAAAAAACTCCTCAAAGCGTTTTTTCCAATGATGGAGTTCCGGATCAACGGTTTTTGGCTTGGTTTCCACGCGCAATTTTTCAACACTCATACTGTCCGAAAGAAGTTTCCTAAAAGCTTCTCTTTGATATTGGACGTTAGAAATACCAAGTAGCGTTCTCGCTTGAGATTCATTTATCTCTCCTTTTTCCAAGGACTCCTGGATCTCGGGCGGGAGTTGCAAAAGACGCATGGTATTAGCGATCGTTTCCCTGCTTTTCCCTGCACGTCCCGCTATCTCGCGCTGCGTGAGGCCAAATTCATCAGAAAGACGCGCGAAACTTCTCGCTAATTCCAAAGGACTGAGATTACTTCTTTGGATGTTTTCTATAAGAGCCATCTCAAGCTCTTTCTGTTTGGAATCAACTCTTCGTATAATCGCGGGAATTTTCTCAAACCCGAGTTTCTTTGAGGCTAAAAGACGTCTTTCTCCGGCGATAAGCTGGTACTCAACGTCAGTTCCTTTTTCCGTCTCCCTTACCAACTTGGAAACGATAACGGGCTGAATGACGCCAAATTCTCGTATGGATTCGGCAAGCTCCCCAAGTTCGTTGTCGTCAAACCATTTTCGCGGTTGATAGGGATTCGCGTGAATCTTTTCAATCTCAATATGAAAAACCGACTCATGTTCCTTCCTATGCTTCTGATGATTCGGCTGGATTTCTTTTTGGGGTATGGGAGTCATTCTTTGGTCTTCCTTTCCCAAATTACGGTTTGGAATATAAAAACCGGGGTCTTCACGCGACCCTTTTCCTTGAGGGGGAATCAGCGATTCTAATCCTTTTCCTAACATATATAGGTATTGTACACAAATAAGGGACAAACTAAAACAGAGGACCAATCCTCTGTTTCATACATGGTATCCACGCGACGTTTTGAGAGACATAATTAAATAAATAATGATATAAAGAACAACTCAAAACCGGGAATGTGTTATGAACAGCGAATCACCTCTGTTTTAGAAAAATGAATGCACGTACATACATTAGTCCACGATCACATAATCGCTCGTGTTCGCAAAAACCCAGCCGTACCGGCCGGATACCGTTGAATCTTCGGAACAAAAGTATCCACGTGACGCAAACCGTTATTTACTATACCATCGCTCTCGTGAATTTCAATAGTCGGGATAGGTACGATCATCCTCGTGATAGTGGATGATGAGAGGGAGAGGCACTCCGTTCTCCGTTTCATATTGAAAAACGTCCGTAACAAGAGAGCGAGGCGGGAACTTTTCTTCCTCAGAAACCATGTTTCTGGTTTCCTCTTTGTCTAATGATTCTTCAACAAATCTGTTATGATTTGGAATGTGGGCTCCGCTTTGGGTAACGATTTCGCGGGCGAGACGTTCGTACGCTAACGCTCCGGAACTCTGGGGAGCGTATAACATAATGGGTTTCTGATATTGAGGAGCTTCCGCGAGAGCGACCGATTTCGGAATCTCAACTTCATAGATGCTATAGGGAAACCGCCTTCTAATTTCACGCGCGACTTCACGCGAGAGTTTTTCCCGTTTGTCATACATGGTAAGGAGAGCTCCTCCGATCTTAATATCATGACCTATGTTGTTTTTTATAAGCTCCAGAGTTTTGACAAGCTGGTTTACCCCCTCGAGACTGTAAAACTCACATTGAATAGGGATAATGACCTCGGAAGCCGCGAGAAGACCATTAATCGTTAAAAGATTTAAACTTGGACCAAGGTCAATGAGAATGTAATCATATGTATGTTCTATACGATCAACAAACTTTTTTAAATACCATTCTCTTTCGGGGAGAGTAACGAGCTCAATGAGGGCCCCCGAAAGATCCGCCGACGCGGGAATGATATATAGATTAGCGAGATATGTTTGTTTTATAACCTCCTCCGGTTTTCTTCCTCCGAGAAGAGCGTGATATATGGTTTCATGAGAAGCGTGGCGAACTCCAACTCCCATGGTGGCATTATATTGCGGATCAAAATCGACAAGGAGCGTCTTGTATCCCAGCATACCAAGATACGCCGAGAGATTCACGGCTGTGGTGGTTTTTCCCACTCCCCCTTTATGATTAAAAATTGCTATAACACGAGCCATACGAGATCATTTTTCTCTATTATATCCTAAACAGCTTATATTTACTATCATTTTTACTTATGGCAAAATTACCAAAGATATATCAAGCCCAGATGGCGGAATTGGTATACGCGCACGACTCAAAATCGTGTGAGGAAACTCTTGAGGGTTCGAGTCCCTCTCTGGGCACCAGTATTAAACTTTCCGATTTTTGGCCGAGAAGATTGGCCGCGCTTCGCGCGGCCGAATCGGTCGGGCAAAAATCGGAAAGTTTGATATTGGTGGAATTATACAACTCTGCTCGAA
>JAKALF010000025.1 GCA_021813265.1 bacterium | reverse complement strand
CATAGATTATTGCCGTTTATACAAATCCTTGTCAATGGTTCTTTCAAAACAGGTCTTTCCGATATCATGCTTCCAATTATCCCCCCAAGAGCGATAATCGATCGGATGAGGCTTTATACCAACCTCATTGACATTTGATGTTGAAAACACGGCGCACAGAAGAAAGGTATCGGGACCCCGAATGGAATATTGATACGTGCTCGTTGCCCCGGGATCGGGGTCGTTGGGAATGGAAAATCCGCTGATGGTATCTTGAAGCGCTCCCAGACTTTCGGGAAGGTTTCCCTTCGCTTGCCAATAGTTGAGAAGTTGGTTTTGGATAAGACTAAGATCGCTCACGCGTTGTTCGTCAAATCTTCTCGAGCGTTCATCGCCTGGAGAACCGATGACAAAAAATCCGGCAAGAACCGCGATAGCAACAACCGTTATAACTCCATAGGTAATATACTTCATGTTATTTTTCTCCCGGATTACGTTTCATGTCCAGGATATAATACGCGAACACGGAACCCGAGACAAAAAAGACGGAGAAGACCTTGAGAAGAAACCGTATAGTGAGTTCTCCTCCCAAAAGATTGAAAATAAGAGTAATGAGATCTCCCATACCGACGAGTCCCGCGACAAAGAGCGTAAAATACACGAGCCATTTACGAATGCGAGCGGAACGCAAGGAAATATTTTCCCGATACCGCTTTCGTAACGCGCGTTCGGTTAGAATATACACGGGGAAAACAACGATAAGGGTTGAAATCGCGTACCGTATGGAACTATACGCCGAACGCGATGAATAATAACCGCTCTGAAGCAGATCCGGGAAATAAAGATTCACGTATTGGAATAACAAAACAAGGAAACTGATGGCGCTCGCGTAAAGCGTGATCACGCCTAAAAGATGCAAAAAAACTTCTTTGGGAGAGGCTTTATAACTTGGCGTATCCATGCGTTCCATTATACAAAATTAAAACTCAAAACACTATGAAACAGAAGATCCGGGAGTAACGTCCCGTTCGGGACGAAGCAGAACGATTCCACTCTCATCCGAAGTCGCGAGAAGCATGCCTTGGCTTTCAACGCCCATAAGGGAACGGGGTTCAAGGTTTGAAACAACCACCACCTCCCTCCCTAGAAGCTCATCAGGGATATAGACCTTTCCAATCCCAGAAAGAATCTCGCGAAAACGAGGTTTCCCTTCCTCATCCCTTTCTCCAAGATCAACTTTTAGATTTAAGAGTTTTTCCGAACGTTCCACCCGCTCCGCTTCCATTATTTTTCCGATAACAAGCTTTATGTTTTTGAAATCATCAAAGGAACACATATTCATGTTTTTATCATACATCACATCCCCCTATCAAGAAAGCGTTATTCTATTCTTTGAAAAAACAAGGAGTCCCTCTTCTTTCATTTTCAAAAGAATCTTTCTTAATATAATGCTCTTGACATCAAGTCTCTTCGAAAGATACGGACGCGAAACGGAACCCTTTTCTAAAAGAATAGACAATATCTTCCCGCGTATTTCCCGAAGAGATCCTTTAAAGGGTTTCTGTTTTATATAACGGCTGCTTCTTCTGTTCGCGCTTTTAGGAAGGGTCGAACCGTAATCCATAAGGGCGAAATACCATTCCCTGGGATTTTCATAATCGAGCGTCTTCCGAACCCATTTTATAATCTCATGATCGCTTACGTTGTCTTTCTTTGGAAAGAAATGATAGAGAAAGACTCTTCTAATATTTGTTTCAATAAAAACCTCTGGAACATTAAAAGCAAAAACAAGAATAGACTGTGATGTCGCTTCCCCTATTCCGGGAAAACAAAGCAGTTCGGGTTGCGTTTTGGGAAGCTTTCCTCCGTATTTTCGAACGACTATCCCCGCGATCTTTTTGAGGGCTAAAGCTCTCTGATTATATCCCAAACCTTTCCATACGCGTAAAATATCTCGAAAGGGGACTTTATCAAGAGTCTTAAAATCTGGGAAGGTTTTCAAAAAACGAGGATAGATTTTTAAAACCTGAGACACTCGGGTCTGCTGAAGCATGATTTCGGAAACTAAAATCTTGTATGGATCTCTCGTCTTTCTCCAAGGTAAATTTCTTCCTTGGGTTTTATAAAAATCCCAAACGCGTCGCTTAAAATTCCGAGTATCTCGCATGGCGATATTACTATAACGCGGATGATACAAAAAATCCCCTTCCGGGGATTTTATGTTACCGAGCTTTAAACGTCTCCATGATTATACTCCCATGGTCATCTCTCAAAGGTGAATCTTTCTTATAATCAAAAAGCTTATCCCCGTCATCGTTATATAACACCGCGTAATACTTCCCTCCGGAAACCATGCCGCGAAGGAGTTCCACGAACTGATCGTCAAAGGTTCCCGACGTGAGCCACTGCGCTCCCAAGATATTTCCCGGCTCGCCATTATGATCCTCGCGAATAACAACCCATCCGGGACTCGCAAACGTCACCGACTTTATAGCAGCCGTCTTCCCCGCGGGTTGATCAACAACGGAAATGGATCCTTTCCCTTCCGCGGAAGCAACGGACGAGGTCGCGGAGGAAAGATCGGAAACCATCGTGTTTTGAGTCGCTTGATTGTTTGATGGAGCGCTTACGGGAACGGAAAACAGGATCCATGAAATTCCAAATCCGACGATAAAGGCCGCTATCGCCGTAACAACAACTTTTTTCTTCTGTCCGTCCATAAATGAGGGGCTAGTATCCATGTGTATTAATATAGCATGTCTCAAAAAATCCCGCAATTACTCATTGTCATTCAGCATAGCAAGCGCGTCGGAACGGGAAATCAGATCCCGTTTTTGTATCTCCTCGTCCAATATTTTCCTTACGGTATCCTCTAATATTTTTTTGCTTTCCCCCGCATGGTTCATAAGTTCTTTGATCTCTTCAGGACTCATGTGTTTCATCATGTCTGACGCCATTTTAAATTGATTGAATATACTCATAACCCCATAGTATATGAAACTCAAAAGCTATTCAACTTCCCGAGCAGCCGACCGGTACGCGCAAAAATCACATTCGGATCCCCGAGGCGGAAGGGTGGAATCAAGAAGACACGCGCGCATATCGGCTAAAGCCGATTCAATCCATGAATCATCTCCCTCGTGCAAGAGAACGCGCACATTGAATTCCAATTTTCCGTCAAACGCCTCTTTGTCGGCGTCCCCGTTGCAATACACGAAATAGGCGGTACGGGAAACCTTAAATCCATTCTTTCTCAAAAGCCATTGATACACTTCCACTTGACGTTTGTACGCGATCTGCCAAGGAGCGTCAAGTGTTACCTCTTCTTTTTTTGAAGTAGCTTTATAATCAACGACAAGGAGTTCTCCTTCCGGGTTTATCCAAATATCATCAACGGCTCCCGTAATGATGAGATTGGTGGGTTCATGAAGATATTGAACTCCGCCGCGCAAAGCGTCCCGCCATAGCTCCATCTTTTCGTGTTGGAAAGGAACCGCGTCGATTCCATAGGTTTTCATGAGGGGATGAGTTGAATGGTTAACCCGATGCGCGTCAAATTCCTTTTTGAGAAGCGTGTCAACGGCGGAGTTCAAGTTAAAAGGATACCCCGGGGGCTGGCCCACGCCAAGCCGTCTGTCGAGATAAAAACAGCGGGGACAATTGAGAAATAAATCTATTTTAGACCTGCTAATCTTGAAGGGAACTTTTGAGGCGGGGTTATAAAGATTTCGGGAACGCTTGGGGTTATAAAATTGCGACATATGTATCCTATTATCAAAGATACTCTGATATTTATCAAACGAGCCGAGATTAACTCGGCTCAATATGAAAATTAAAGGGAAGATAACGTCTAGGAATACCTAAGCGTTTTGCCTCCGCGTGTTCCCAGAGAGATCCTCTGGAATTCCACCATCCGTAGATGAAATATAACTTTTTGATCATCCCGGATTCGAAAATGGGGAGATAGAACGCCTCAAGAAGATTTGATTTCCCGCTCTCTTTGATTCTCATCATGTGATCCTCAAAAGGGAGTTGGTCAAAAACGTGTTTTCCCTGACTTTTCAGGGTGTCAATCGTTTTTCTAAAAACCTCAAGATTCAACTCGAGTGAACCAAGTCCTCCCGTAGTCATGGGACCGCATACCTGAAAAATAGGGCCTTCCATTCTCTTTAAAACACTCAACGCCACGTCCTTCAGTTCATCAAATGAGGTGGCATTTTCCAACATAAGATTTTCCTGATTGGTAAGCATAATAAAATCTCCAAAAATTGTTATAAAACTAAGAAAAAAATAAATGAAATATGGAATAATGTCAAGGAAACTACATACTTTGTATGACCCTGCTCAACGGACAACGATCATGATCATGGCTTTTCGCCGGACAATATGTTCTTCCGTAATCAATAAGTCGATATGAAATCCGTCCCCATTCTTTCTTAGGAAAGAGATTCATAAGATCCTTTTCAATTTTTTCAGGGTTATTCTCTTTAGTAAGTCCAAGAAGACGAGATAAACGTTTCACGTGTGTGTCTACCGGAATTCCCGCGACTATTCCGTAGACGCTCTGAAGAACAATATTCGCTGTTTTCCTCCCCACGCCGGGAATCGTAAGCATCTCATCCATAGTCTGGGGAATGTTTCCCCCAAACTTTTCTGTTATAACTTGAGCCGCTCCGAGAATGTTCTTGGTTTTAGATCGAAAAAAACCTGTTTCATAGATATCGCGTTCAAAGATACGGGGATGTACGGAAACGTAATCATCAAGGTTCCTATATTTCATAAAAAGCCTCCTCGTGACCTCGTTTACCTTTTTGTCCGTGCATTGAGCGGAAAGAATGACCGCGACTAAAAGTTCCCATGGCGTTTCATGGCGCAAAAAAACGCGCGAGTCGGGAAAAAGCTTTTTAAGCTCCCTTACGATTTTGAACGCGCGTTTTTTCCTTTTTTCGAAATCTTTTTCGCTAATGGTCATCTATCGCATCGCGCCGAGGATAATCTGGGGCTCATGATAGGCGAAATAAACTAAGACGAGCGCCACAAAAACAAAGATCCAAAATTCAATGTGTTCTCCCATGGTTATGATTATGATTTTCCGGCCTTTTTGCGGTTGGTTTTATGAACCAGCTTACTCTTGTATTTTATAATATCACGTTTAAGGGTTTTTTTAAGTCCGTCTATGGCGCGGTATAAATCGGTGTTATATTCTTCAACTCGAATGGTTTTCCCGGGAAGAGCGAGCGTGGCTTCCGCGTAAAATACTTCCCCGTGTTTATGATGTTTCGTACTGCGGGCGATTTCTAAAAACAAGGTAATGTCTCCCCGCTTCTCAAAACGTTTTACAAACGATGAAAGAGCTCCGATCTTTTGATTCACGTACGCTTTAATCGCGTTCGTCATCGCGACGTCTTTTGTTAGTATAGAAATTTTCATATCTTCCATTATACCATGAAAAAAATGGGGCCCTCCTCGGGCCCCTATAACGTATCATGGGCATTAGCCCTACATTTTTACATCGTATCAAAATTCTTCAATAATTATACTGACAGTATTATACACCCTAATTCAAATTTTGTCAAATAAAAACCTCCGGATTTCTCCGGAGGTTTCTACCAAGAAAAGAGTTAAAATTCTCTCCTTCCAAAGCCGCGTCCCCCGCCGAAGTTATTTCCCCTTGGAGCGCGAGGCTCAAGCGGACGAGCTTCATTTACGGTAAGCGAACGGCCTTCCATGTCTTTTCCGTTAAACATCTCAATGGCTTTTTCGGCTTCGTTGTCATTCGTCATTTCAACAAAACCAAAACCCTTTGAGCGTCCCGACATCCTGTCCATGATAATCTGGGCGGACTGCACGGTTCCAGCTTTCTCAAACATTTCGCGCAATGCGGCGTCATTCGTGTTGTACGGAAGATTTCCAACGTATAATTTTTTCATAAGAGCTTTATTACTGTAGGGCGACCTCTCATCTGGCTTCCTGCTCAGCACAAACGCCTGCGCGATTCCGAAACGATATTCGAAATACAAAAACCAACTGAAACACCTACAAGATCTAAGTATACACAAATCGTTTAAAAAAGAAAGGGCCGGTCTCTATCGCGCGTTTTCTTTGACGGAAACGCCTTCTATGACGGGTGGATTAAGCGGACGGTCATTTCCGTCGGTTTTTACGTTTCCTATCGCGTCAACGACGTCCTGGCCGCTTACCACCTTCCCAAAAATGGTGTAGGCGTGAGGTAAGGGAGTATCTTGAAGCATGATGAAAAACTGGCTCCCGTTTGTATTGGGTCCCGCGTTTGCCATCGCGACAACCCCCCGCTTATACCCTTCTTTATACGACCCCGTATTCGGATCAAGTTCGTCTTTAAAGGAATATCCCGGGCCTCCGGTTCCCGTACCCGTGGGATCCCCTCCTTGGATCATGAATCCCTTAATAACTCGGTGAAATACGACGTTGGTATAAAATCCCTTCTTCGCGAGATTGATAAAATTTTGGACCGCAAGAGGCGCGTCGGCGTCATAGGTCGTAAAAGAAATATCTCCAAGGTTGGTTTTGATAGTTATGATATGCATACGATTTTGTGTCTTGTTATCCGATACCCCAACGTTCCCTTGACCTGGAAACCCCCTATCCGATGAGATTTTAGTGCGTTCAGCCCGAATCACGAGAAAAACAAAGATAAGAATAACCGCCAGAGCAAGTATGAGAAATATCATCGTGGTTTTATTTTTCATGGCTTTCAGGGTATCACAAATCGCTCGTATTCGCCATGTTTCTTGCGATAACGGCAACGATACGGTAAGGTAAAACGTATGAATAAAAAACCGTACGAAAAAGCGAACGTGAAAATAAAAAATTCAATGGCTACGATTGAAGGCGTAATCGATTCGGAAACCCTGGAATCATATAAAACACTAACCCTTGAAAACATGAAGAAGAACCTCGAGATCCCGGGATTCAGAAAAGGAAACGCGCCCGATCAAATGGTGGTGAACGCCATGGGAGAGGGAAGAATTCTTGAGGAGACGGCAAACCTCGCGCTTCGTAACGCGTACCCTCGCATCATAGAAGACAACCATATAGAAACCCTATCCATGCCTCATATTCGCGTGACCAAGCTTGCCTGGGGAAATTCTTTAGAATTCAGGATTGAAGTCGCCGTAATGCCGGAATACTCTCTCCCAAACTACCGAAAAATCGCGAAAGGCATCATGGCTAAAAAAGAAACCCAACAGGTTACGGAAGAAGAAATACATGATGTGATAAAAGAAATTCAAAAGATGCGGGGAAAGGAAACTATGGGAAACCTTACGGACGACACGGTTAAAGAACTGGGAAATTTCAAAAACCTAGAAGAGTTAAAAGAAAAAATACGACAAAATCTCTTAGGAGAAAAAGAGCTCGCGGCCCAAAGAAAAATCCGTGAAGACATCATAGCCGCGATCGCGAAGGAAGTTTCGATGACTCTGCCCTCCGTCATTGTTGAAGGAGAACTCCAGAGAACCGAGGATCGCCTGGAACGGGAACTCCAAAAAAGAAACATGAAACGGGAAGAGTATTTTCAAGGAATCAAAAAAACAGAGGAAGTATTTTGGAAAGAAGAAGAATCAACCATCAAAGAACATGTCAAAAACCGCCTCATTCTGAAACGCGTCGCTCAAAAAGAAAACGTGGAGGCGGATGAAAAGCAGGTGGAACATGAACTCTCTCATCTTAAAAGTCATTATCCGGACGCGGACGAAAATCGTCTCCGAGAATATGTGGAGGAGATTCTCATAAATGAGGAAGTATTCAAAAGATTGGAGCAATAATCCAAACTATCCGATATACAACCGTATTTCTTTTCCTAAGGAAGAGAGCGGGATACTATTCTGTGTTCGTTTCGAAAGATCTTTCAATTGAGCGATGCCTTGTTTTCGTTCGTCGGATCCGATGATAAGAACGAAGGGAATCTCCCGCTTTAGAGCGTATCCGAGCTGTCCCTTCATGGTTTTTTCGTTTCCGAGATAGATTTCGGACGGAATACCCGCTTTCCGTATCGCTGAGAGAGCTTCTACGCAGGTTTTTTCGCTTTCAGGATCAAAATTCAAAATAAGAACCCTGGATACCGATTTTTTCGCCTTATACCCCTTAAATGATCTAACTCCGGCGAAAAGACGGTCAATTCCAAGAGAGACCCCCGTCGCGGGAACGCTTTGAGAACTGAAACGGGAAACAAGGTTATCATATCTTCCTCCGGACATAACGCTCCCCAACTCGGGGAGGTTAATAAGGATACTTTCAAAAACAATACCGGTGTAATATCCGAGACCTCTCGCGACAGAAAAATCAAAAACCCAGGACTCTTCGGGAACGCCAAAGGTTTCAAGGTATCCCATGCATTCCTGAAGTTCGGAAATTCCCTCACGGGATTCCTTTCCTAAAAGGTCTTGAGCTTCATTTAACATTTTTTCCTTGTCAGAGTTTTGTATTTCAAGAATATCTTGTATTTTCTTCGTTTGTCCGGTTAAAAGCCCTTCTTTGAGAAGTTCCCCTTGAACCTTCTTCCATCCCTGTTTCTCAATCTTATCAACCACTCGTAAAACAGAAGGAAGCCGTTCTTTGGAAAACCCGGCGTATGACGCTAAAGCGTTTAAAACTTTTCTGTTATTGACGCGAATACGAAAGGGACCTACATCCAGTCCGGAAAGCGTCTCGTGCATGAGAGCTATAATCTCGGAGTCGGCCAGAATATTCGCGGACCCGACAATATCAGCGTCGCACTGCGTAAATTCTCGATATCTCCCCGCCTGAGGACTTTCTCCCCTCCAGACCGTCCCTATCTGATATCGTTTAAAGGGCTTTTGTATCTCATTTTGATGTTCAGAAACAACGCGCGCGAGAGGAACGGTTAAATCAAAACGAAGCGCGAGCTTTTCTTTGTCCCCGTCAATTCCCGTCGTAAAGATATGCATTCCAAAATGGTCGTCTCCTCCCGTTAAGATTTCTTTACGCTCAATGGCCGGCGTGTTAAGAGGAATGAAACCAAAGCGTTCAAAGACTGACCGGATGGTGTCTATCATATTCTGACGCGTGATTTCTTCTTCTGGTAGATAATCACGGAATCCTTTGGGAAGTCCAGGATCTATCATGGGTATATAATATCAACTTCCGAAGACAAAATCTATAATCTACTTCCCCCGCGCGAAAACGACGCTTCGGTACGTTCCAAAATTCCAAAATTTCGAGAAGAGAACGGCAACAAGCGCCGCTATCGTCCCCCACGCTTCCGGACTCATCCCAGAGGGATGGGGTATGGCGTTTACGATAACGGAAGCAACCCCGATATTAATCCCCGCTCCCACAAGGGAAAAAACAAAAAAAGAACCGTATTCTTTGAAGGAAAGAGGGGTCATGCTCTTAAACGTCCAAAACTTGTTCCAGCCATAACTGTTGCTTGTCGCGATGATATAGGCGATAGCTTTAAAAAGAGCGTAAGAGATTCCCGTGGCGACTCCGGAAAGGAGAAAGAGCCCGTTCAACACAGCGATATCGATAAGGGTGTTTAAGAGACCCGTCACGGAAAACTTTCCGAAATCAAAAAAAATCTGACGCCTCTTTCCTAAAAACGAACAAAGAAAAAATCCCGAAACCGAAAGAAGCGAGAAAAGGAGAATGGAAATTATTCCCCAAAACACATTAACCCGAAATCCGAATTCCGAAGCGGGAAAAAGAATAACCACGCCCGCGATCGCCCCTATAACCCCCGACAAGTAATAATCTCGTTTGGTATACATTTATTGTTTAGGACT
>JAKALF010000024.1 GCA_021813265.1 bacterium | reverse complement strand
CGCCTTGGTTATAACCTCAGGTAGAGAGTTTTTTATTGAAAAAGTTTTTGTAAAACCAAACTCCCAATTCTCTGATGATTTAGTGCCTCTGTTATAAATAACAAAAGCATAGGGATTACAGAAACTCGTTCTGACTTCACAAAAAAATGAATTTATTTTTTGAGAATTATGGTAAGCCGTGCATCTAAGCGCGTCGATTTTATAAGTTCCAGCGACATCCCATATTCCTGAATTATACATTCCCCCTACACTACCTTCATCTATTTTTATCCCCATATCTATTTCGGGTCCCTTTTGAGGGATATAATAAATTCCACCTGTTAGATACGAAGTTCTTGAATATTGTTGTTTCAAGATTACTCCCGTTGCCGATCCCGGAATTACTCTCAACGCCCCTGGTTCGAATTGACCCTCCAAAGGAGTGGGCCTGTTTAAAAATGCTATGGGCCTTCCCATATAGCCAGCCAACAATTCCATTGATTGTGAAATCCTTTGGTTCAAATAAAATTGACCAAAATTTCCATCTGACTTATAAATACCTCTAAAAATAAAAGAAGTGTTACCGTCTTCTGAATTTAAAGTTATTTCTCCTCCAAACCAGACGTTTGATGAGTGTAAAATATTGAAATTTTTATTGTAACTACCAACGTACAGCACGCCAGCATGTTTTTTTGTAAGTTCAACATTCTGAGCCATTACGAATAAAGGAAAAAATATGGCTACAAAAAAGAATAGCAGTTTTGTTTTCATGTATGAATCCTTATAGATTGTTTTTAATTTTACTGCCTATATTATAACATACCTAATAAAAATGTCAATATACCATTTTCCCCTCTTTTGTATGAAAATGAAAGAAATATGTCACTTGCCATATACAGAAAATACCGTCCCGCATCATTTGAAGATCTCTTAGGACAAGAACTAACCATCAATATCCTGAAAGAAGCCGCGAAACAAAATAAAATGGCTCACGCGTATCTTTTCGCGGGTCCAAGAGGAACAGGAAAAACAACTCTCTCAAGAATTGTCGCCAAAATCGCAAACTGCGAAAAAAGACAGAACGACAAAAAATTCAGAGAAAAAGGAGAGCCCTGTAACGCGTGCAGAATTTGCAAGGAAATAGACGAGGGTCATAGTATGGATGTTATGGAAATAGACGCGGCGTCAAACAGAGGAATCGATGAAATTCGAAATCTTAAAGAAAATATCCGCGTCTCTCCCGCTTCCTCAAAACACAAGGTATTTATTATCGACGAAGCCCACCAACTTACCAAAGACGCGGCAAACGCGCTTTTAAAAACCTTAGAAGAACCCCCCAGCTATGCCATATTTATCTTGGCAACGACCGAACCCGAAAAAATCCCCGCGACGATTCTCTCTCGCGCCCAACAGTTCTATTTCAAATATCCCTCCCTTGAAATGATCGTAAGAAAACTCAATTCCATTATTCAAAAAGAAAATATCGCTATCGATCCTGACGCCTTGGAACTCATAGCTTCTTCCGCTGAAGGAAGTTTCAGAGATGCGGAATCTCTCTTGGATCAGCTCGTTTCGTTTGGTGACAAAACGATCACTATGGGGGAAGTCGAAGGAATGGTTGGAAAGGTTGGTTTTGACAAGCTTTCTCAGTTTGCCGGAACTCTTCTCTCTCAAAACGTCAAAGAGGCTCTCTCCATGCTTTCCGAAATTGAAGACGCGGGATATAACCTCACTCAATTCACGAAAGATCTTATTCAATACCTTCGCAGAGTCATGGTTTTAAAATACAACCCCGAAATGGAAGAGATGTTTAAAAGTGAACTTATGGCTTCTCATATAAAGGTTATGGTGGATCACGCGAAGCTTTTTACCGATCAACACCTGAATTTGATAAAAAACATTATCAACGCGTATTCTCAAATGCGATATAGCCAATTCCCTATTATCCCTTTAGAGGTCGCCCTCGTTGAAAGTTTGAAGTAATAATATCCGCTATACCCTAGCGGATTTTTTGTAAGAATTTCTTTGTCGTTACGTCACATACAACGCGGGGTAAAGGTCGAATAAAGAGCTATATATATGAAAAATAAAAAGAGTTACATTATTCTAGGATTGTTAGGGGTCTCTCTCATTTCTTCTGGAATTATGATTGCGTTGCCTAAAAACAACGCCCACGCTCAAACAACGTCTCCAAGTATTCCTCTCTGTGAAATCGCAAGAAATCTTACCATTGGATCTCAAGGTGAAGACGTGCAATGTCTCCAACGTTATCTAAACTGGACGGGATTTATGGTTTCCCAATATGGTTCAGGATCTCCGGGAAATGAATCAACCTATTTCGGTCCCCTTACTCAAAATGCCGTGGCTCGCTGGCAAAACGCGAATTCCGCGCATGTTCTTTCTCCCCTTCGGATTCAATTGGGAACCGGATATTGGGGACAGTCATCGTTTAACTGGTATGTGCATTTAGTACGAGTCTCTTTCGGACTTGAATCATTGTGAGTAAATAAAAATCCCGATATCATGTAATATCGGGATGAGGGCTTAATTCACTTTTTAAGAACATTTTCAATAGAAATACAAATGGAAAGAATTCCAACCCAGACAGCCAAACCGGTAAACATGGCTGCGCTGGAGTTGTGTGTTGCGTATTCAACAGCAATTCCTGCAAAAACTCCTGAGGAAATTCGTGTTACTAAAGAAAAATAATCGTATTTCATTTTTTTCTCCTATATAATTTTTATAAATAACCACCAACAAAGTCGAGGGTATGTATTTTTTATATTCAATTCGGCTTCGGATATTTTCCATTTCCTATAAGATTGATATCCACCCCAACTAGTTTTGCCGCTTCTTCATATCTTCCTCCCTGAACCTGAACTCTATTGTACCACCCAGAGATATGTACAAGATGTCCAGATTCGTCTTTCCAATATATTCCATCCGAGTTGGTCTCGTTGGTAACACTGACATCATTCAACTTCCAACAATTTATTGGTGTTCCGTCAAATTTATATTGTACGATGATCCAATCACTCCCAAAGTTATTTGCCTGCCAAGAAGAACATCCCCTTCCCAATCCTGCACAACCCGCAAAGAAAAGAAGTATAAATATAAAGAAAATAGATCTGGTCATTAAAGGTTTCATTTTTTGATCCTTATATTGTTAAGAAATAATTAATTAATAATTTTTTTCAAAAAAGAGCCAAATCCAAGCTCTCAATATAACCGCTATCAAGAGCGAACCCCAAAAACCCTGATCAAAAACAAGTGTGGCAATCAAAAAAACCGCTACGATAATCAAAATTCCTCTTCCTAAAATAAGTATCATTTTAGACTCCTATTGAATTTTAAATTAAAACTAGATAAATAATAGCATATAACATGCTGTAAGTCAAGGTGCTTTGTACGGGTTAGTCACTCGGAAATAATACTCGACGGGTTGAAGGATAACAGTGTTAGTTGTACATCAATTTGACACGCCAATCTGGTTTATGTTAACATTTTTTTAGAATTCGTTTAAAAATACCTAAAGGAGGTTGGATATGCTCAAGAAAACTTTAGAACTACTCTCAATTCTCAAGCTAAATGAAAAAAATGGTATTGATATAAAGACCCATGAAGTCAAAAAAAATGGGAAATATTGTTATGACCATCTTTTTGGTTATGGAGATGAGATTATCTTTATGAAAATAAAGAAAACCAATGAACTCATTGCTCTTATATATAGGAGGGGGAAAAACGAAGCTAAGACTTTTATAAGATACTACTACCAAGCGGATCAATATATGCCGTGTTGGATTAAGGAAATATCCTTAGAAGAAATTGGTATTTTTCTTACAAAATTTTTTTCCTCTTCAAAAGAAAAGTTAATTTCAGAAGAATCAGGTTGGGAGTTTGAAAGATGTTCCTGTGATAGCTTCCTTTCATTTAATCCTGAGCACGAAAAAATGTTGAATGAGGTTTTTGAGAAATGAGATTAGGGCCGCTTAATTGCGGCTTTTTTATTTCTCTCAAGCATTAATTCCCTCTTGAATGAAATGTAAATTTTTTATGAAATTAACCTCAATGAATGAAGCCGCAATTTAAAAGTAGTATTTTCGTGAGGGGGTGGTTCTCAAATTTTTCAATACAGTTCTCAAATTCTGTTGTTATTGAAATAAAAAACCTCTTTTTACTATATTTTCAAAAGAGGCTTATAAAACTTGCTCGAAATATTTTTCCCGAAAATAAAGACTATTATTGTTACAATAACAATCACTATTTTTCCTTTCAAAGAACAACGATGGTTTTCGAGTTCTAAAATAGAGGCTTTCTTTTCAAGATGAACTTGGTGCCATCCTGATATTCCAGGTTTCATTTTTTTTCTCTTATCTTCCCATATATCCACTTTTTTTCTAATTTCAGGATTTTTATCTCTAATCCGTTCAATTGTTTTTAAAAGAAGCGGTCTGGGTCCTATAAAACTCATGTTTCCCAAAAGTACGTTAACGATTTGGGGTAACTCATCCCACCCATGATCTCTGATGATTTCTCCAAGTTTTGTAACACGATAAACATCTTTTTCTGTTTCTCCTACAAGATCTTTATTTTTAGGAGGCTTCATCGTCTGAAGTTTGTAACAAATAAACAATTTACCGTTCTTTCCAACTCTTTTTTGGAAATGAAAGGGTAGAAAATGATCTATTAAAAGAATAAGAATAGAGAGAATGATTATTAGAAAACTTATTGGAATTATCAAAATAAGCGAAAAAAGAAAATCAAAAAATCTTTTCATTTTTTCCTCATATAAGAAATAATCATGAGACCCCATCCTGCTATGTGCATCATGAGAAACATAACATAAACTGGAAGCACCTCAAACAGCATCCTCTGTTCAAGTTTTACACTCCACCCCGTTGAAATTCCAAACAAAGCCAGTAAAATGATAGAAACTAATACCAAAAAAAATCCAATGTTTCTTTGTAGTATCATTGTTATCTCCTTAAAAATTGTTAAATATCTAAAAAAACAATAGCATATAATATGCCATAAGTCAAGTGCTGGGGGACAGGGATTCGAACCCCGATACCATCCTCCAAAGGGATGTGTCCTACCATTAGACGATCCCCCAATGTTTCTGTTCTCGCATTGATAGTACCCCATCCTATAAAGTTAAAACAAGCCCCATCTCTGGGGCTTAAAATCAATTCATGGAAAAGTTAAAGAGAAACTCTTCCGGATTTTCTCGGTTTTCAATATCCTCATCCGTAAGATCGAAAACCGAGCAGGTATACATGAAAAACTCAATCTCTTCTTCGGTAGCAAGAAGATGAGTACAAAAATTATTTTCACAAATTCCAAAAACATTCAGTGTTCCTTTTTGTTCTTTTACAAAAAACTCTTCCCCAGAATGTCTGAGAAATTCTTCGAAAACTTCATAGAATTCTTCATCAAACAACTTTGGAGAAATGAAATCATCCATGAGCTGTCCTTTTGATACGAGCTGAGCGGAATAAATAGCTTTCATCTCACACCTCCTTTTAAAAATTAAACTTATATTATATTACCCCTTATCTTTCGTCCAAGCAATCTACTGGGTATAATAAATATGTATGAGAACAATCTTCAGAAAACTGCGCGCGAGAAAATTTTCATACGAACGACTGATACAAGTCATTATCCATCGTGACGCTCTTTTGTACAATCTCCGCGCTTTCAAAGAACGTTATCATACTCCTATAGCCCCCGTGCTTAAAAGTAACGCCTATGGTCATGGTTTAATAGAAGTCGCCCGAATCATAGAAAAAGAGTCTCTACCCTTCATCTCTCTTGACTCATTCTTTGAAGCGGTCGTGCTACGGAACGAAAAAATCAAAACTCCTATTGTTATCATAGGCTATTCTCCCTTAGAGAATATGGTGGGCAACAACCTTTCCGATGTAGCTTTTGCCATCTTAAGCGTCGACGAATTAAAAAAACTTGCTAAATCAAAAATACGGATAACTATTCATCTTAAAATCGACACGGGAATGCATCGCCATGGAATCGTGGAGAAAGATTTGGATGAAGCTTTTAAAATTCTAAAAGATAATCCTTATATAAAGCTTGACGGGGTTTTTTCTCACTTTGCCGATGCTGATATCCAAGATTCTCTTTTTACAAAACTTCAAATAGAACGATGGAATAATCTGGTTTCTCGTATAAAAAAGATGTTTCCCGAAACGCGATACTTTCATATAGCACAGACCGCTGGAAGTTTTTATTCGTCGAATCTCAACGCGAACGTGATACGACTTGGCATAGGGTTGTACGGCATACATTCGGGTCTTGAAACCATGGAACTTCACCCGGTACTTGAGATAAAAACAAGGGTAACAACGTTACGAAAACTAGAGGCCGGAGAATATATCGGATATAACGCCACCTATAAAACAGAAAAAGAGATGAACATAGCCTCCATCCCCATGGGATATCGAGAAGGTATTGATAGAAGACTTTCAAATAAAGGTTTTGTGTTAATAAAAAACATCCCCTGTCCTATTCTCGGAAGAGTCAGTATGAACATCACTTCCCTGGATGTTTCCCATATTCCCGACATAAGTATTGATGATGAGGTTACGGTGATAAGTCGCGATCCTAAAAGCCAAGCCTCAATCGAAACTATATCAACTATAAGCGGAGCTATTCCCTATGAACTTTTAGTTCATGTTCCAGAAGGACTCCAGAGGACGGTACTATAAAAAAGGAGCCGCGAAGGCTCCTTAGTCATTTATAGATAAAACCTCCATTTAAGAGGTTGGAATCTTCTTCCTTGTTGTTCCCAACGAAAGGGATCAGATCTACCTCATAAATGGGTTTAAATAGCCTGCAATCTCCACTATCAGTGGAGATAAAATGAGAGAGGTTTATCCCCTCATTTTCTCTGTATTCGCACTCCGAAGAGTGGAAACAGTTGCAACAAACAATCTCTTTAACGGGAATTTTTCCCATAGCGCGCCTCCTTTGAAAATTCTTTTCCCATTTTAGAATAGTTAAGTATATTAGGCAATAAACATTCCTAGGGCTGAGATGGCCATCACAAAAAACGTAATCCAGACAAGCGTATGCGAAAGACCCTTGCTTCTATACTCACCCATAATCCTTCTGTCTCTAGCTATTTTCCCGATAATAAAAATAAGAGGAACGGCCGCGATTCCATTTAACACGGACGCGTAAATAAGAGCTTTCATGGGGTTAATACCAATGAAGTTAATGATAAGACCGACAATGGTAGCGATGGTAATGATTCCATAAAATCCGTGGGCTCTTTTTAACTTCAAATTCAATCCTTCTTTCCAATTCAAGGTTTCCGATACGGCATATGAAGCGGATCCCGAAAGAACGGGAACCGCAAGAAAACCTAAACCTATAACCCCTAGAGCAAACATACTCTTTGCCAAGAGTCCCGCGTAAGGAAACGTTTGCACAAGAGGTTGAAGCGCTTGAGCCGCGTCCGCCGCGGTGCTAACGTTCGTTATCCCGTTTCCATTCAACACCGAAGCTCCAACAATCATAATGCACCACGTTCCGATTTGTGAAAAAAGCATTCCAATAAAATTATCAAAACGCAGTCCTTGTATAAATCTCCAGGTTATGTTGGGATGTCCGTCTTTTCTCAAAATATGTTTCACTTTTTCCTCTTCTATTTCCTCCGATGCCTGCCAAAAGAAAAGATAGGGGGAAATAGTCGTTCCTAATACTCCTACAATGATAAAAAGAAAGGCGAAATTGAATTCAATATGAGGAATGAAAGTTGCTTTCCATATCTCTCCCCATGGTTCGCGAACAAAAAATAGAGCGAGAGGATATGAAAGAAGAGCGAGAGCAAACCATTTTAAAACTTTGGCGTATGTTTTATATGAAACCATGATTTCAAGAATCAAAATGATCGCCGTAAAAAGAAGAGTTAATACCGCAAAGGGTATGGGGACAATAAGGCGAGCCGCCGCGGCCATAGCGCCAAGATCGGCTCCTATGTTTATCGTATTGGCGATAAGAACAATCATAACGGAGACATAAAGAACAGTTTTTCCATACTGTTCCTTTATAACCCAAGCCAATCCTTTTCCTGTCACAGCCCCAATCCGAGCGCTTGCCTCCTGAATGGCCGTCATGAGGGGAAAAATAAAGAGAGCCGTCCATAATTGCCCGTAACCAAATTGAGCTCCGGCTTGAGTGTAGGTCGCGATACCCGCTGGATCGTTGTCGGATGCTCCCGTGATAAATCCAGGGCCTAGTTTTTTAAAAAATCTCTTGAGCGATATTTTCATATATAGTTATTATACCAACTCGATCATTCCCCTATACCCACGATCCCTTCCTCATATATCTTGAAAGTAAATCCGAAAGGATCTTTAGGAACATTGAACAAGATATGGCTTGTCACAAGATCCGTAAGGCGTTTCGGATAGCTTCCAAACCGCTCTCTATATTGTTGAACGCTTTTTTGAAGAACGTCGAGTATGGTGAAATGAATGATATACTTCTCCGCTCGATTTTTCATATCCTGGTTATCCGTACTTTCATATATGGTTTTCCAAATCGCCATTGTTTTCTCCCGTTCGGTCGGATAGATTCCATAGTTTAAGGCAAAACGGCGAACGGGTTCTGGAACATCTTTTGTGTGTCCCGCGATATCAAAGTATCGCACGGCCTGTTTCGTGTCTTTAAGATACACGTGGTAAGTTACCGCGGTATAAAAAGGAATTCTCCAATCAGGGGGGCGGGCGTTTTGAGTTCCCTCTTTCCCTATCTTAACCGTTTCAATAAATCGGTCGCTATATGTAGTCGTAGGAAGCACCATAACGGTATACGCGTAAGGAGTCACAAGTTTGGAATCAAGCGAGGTTATAATATCAAAGGTATTTTTAAAATAGTCGTAACCATTCCTTAAAAAAGGAAGTTCTCCCCGATCTTTAATCCATAAAAAAGACGCTGCCGCGGAATGAAGTCCCAAATCAACGGAACGTATTACATCTTGAGACACCATGCTCCTTTTGTCGTATGACGCCTCTGGAGCATAGCTGTCATACGTTCTCTGAAGCGTTATGATTCCTCCAAAGAGGATTAGAAGAAATATGGTTCTCTGTATATTAAAGTTCACGTTTTCTAAAAATACTATTCGCGAGAATGAGAAAAATAACCGTATAAAGCAACGCGTATCCTATGACAAGAAAAGTTGTTGTAAAAGGAATTTCTATCTCATGAACTATGGCATTTCGTATGTTAAACTTTTCTAAATTAGGAAGAATATATGACGCGTACAAAAATACTTGATATATTACTCCCCCAAAAACTTCCGCGCTTTTTACCACGGAATCTAAAAGATGTCCAAGAAACAACAAAAGGAGGGAGGAAATAGCTGAAATAAGGGGAACTGAAAACGATGAAAAGAATATAAGCATGGCGATAAAAAGAGCTTCCTCAAGTATTTGGAAAAATACGGCAAGCAGTCCTAATATGTCAAAACCTCCGCCTTCATAGGTAATGACTATAAGATAAATAACGGTCATACATAAGGTCGTAAGCACAACCGCAAGGAAGAGTCCTAAAAATTTTCCCATGACAACCTTGGTGCGTGAAATGGGTTTTGAAAGAACGAAATACAGAGTGCGCCGTTCAATCTCTTTGTAGATAATCGAGCTTCCCAAAAATATCGTTATCACCATCCCGAACACATATATACCCGCGAGTCCAAAGCTTCGTATCATTTGGAGATCTCCGACCGCAAGCTTCGCGAGAAAGAGATTCAATAATCCGAAGAGTATTCCAAATACAACAATGGTATATAAAACTTTGTCCCGTATCGCTTCTTTAAAGGTTATGGTTGCTATTGCAAACATATTAAACAATGTTTTGGATTACTTCGACAAAACGATCTTCCAAGGGTTTCCCTAAACAGAATGAGTCTGTTTTCCCCGAATACACGAGGTTCCCTTTATGAATAATTCCAATCTCATCGCAGAGTTCCTCGGTGTCGTATAGAATATGAGAATTAAAGAATATGGTTCTCCCTTCGCTTTTCATTTTTTTTATAACCTCTTTTATCTCTTTCCTCCCTATCGGATCCAACCCATCAAGAGGTTCGTCAAGAAAAATATATTCGGGATCATTCACCAAGGCCTGTGCGAACCCAAGGCGTTGTTTCATACCTTTCGAATATGCGTGAATCGGTTTCATCCTGGCTTCATATATCCCCGTCATCCTTAGAACGTTCTCATAATATGTTTCTTCCTTATCAATCCC
>JAKALF010000023.1 GCA_021813265.1 bacterium | reverse complement strand
GATCTCGCGCTTGCTATGAATAAGTTTCTTTCAGGAAGACTTTTTAAACATCACGGATTCTCCATCCCCCTATCATTTCCTATTTCTCGAAAAGATTGGAGAGAAAAAAAAGAAAGTGTTTCAAAAACAATCTTCCATTATATAACCCCACCCTTTGTGGTGAAACCTAATAATCAGGGATCAAGTTTTGGGGTAACTATTTTATCATCAAAAAACGCATTTGAAGACGCGGTTAATAAAGCATTCGCCGTTTCAAATGAAATTCTTGTCCAAGAGTTTATTAGAGGCAGGGAGGTAACCTGCGGTGTTTTGGATCACGGATGGGGAAGAAGCGCTTATCCTCTTTTACCCACGGAGATTGTTCCCAAAAAATCGGCGTTTTTTGATTTTGACGCGAAATACAATCCCGAGGGAGCTCATGAAATAACTCCCGCTCGATTTCCAACTCCACTTTTGAAGCACATTCAAGAAACAGCCCTTCGTATTCATCGCCTTATCGGAGCTAGGGGGTTTTCAAGAACGGATATGATTATTACGGAAAAAGGGAGGATCTATGTTTTGGAAATCAACACAATTCCCGGCCTTACGGAAAATAGTCTTATCCCGAGAGCGGCAAAAGAGAGCGGAATTGCCTTTGATGAACTTTTGCATACCGTCATTCAATCTGCTCTTAGAGGTTGACAGAATTTTCCATGTTTATATAGAATAAAGATGAAGAGTGCTGTTTAACAATATAAAAAGGAGATACGATGAATACGGTAGTAACACACCCTGGAGGGGAATGTATAGAGAGGATAGTTAAATTAAAGGAAGCGATACAGAAAAACGAATATACCCTTCCTATTTATCTCATCATTAAATTTGATGATGAGGTTATAAAATCTTTTATTCTGGAAGATGAAGATCAGATCCAGATGGAAGCAAAAGACAACGGGGATAAAAATCCTTGTGGAAAAACAGTTTGTCCTGTTGTAAAACTCATAAGCGAAGAGAAAAATCTTCTTATAGATCCACATAAGGAATGTTCGTTTAAGGTAAGTAACGACGCGGAAGGGAAATGTGTTTTCCTTACATCGCTTAATTAACTATTTTTTAACAAAAGCTTTTTGAGGCAACTTATATATGGAACCAACCAGCAAGACATATCTTCTAACCCGTTTACAACAAGTCACATCGGTAAACGGGTTTTTTATTACCCAAAATTTTAGAGTACAATATATAATATCATGACCAAAGAAAAACTTATCCACGGTCTTATTCGGGAGGGATATCTGAACCGGGCTCATATCAAAAAAGCCTTTGAGGTAGTTGATAGAGGATTATTTGTCCCCGATGATTTCAAACTCTACGCGTATGAAAATCGCCCCCTCCCGCTTTTGGGAGGAAAGGCGGCTATTTCTCAGCCGCTTGTTGTCGCGTTCATGCTTGAACTTCTTGATCCACGGGAAGGCGAAAAGATTTTGGAAATTGGGACGGGTTCTGGTTGGCAGACGGCGCTTCTTTCATATTGTGTTTGTTCTTCCCCATATGAAAACCAAAAAGACAACGAAGACAGCCAAAGAAATATTTCACAAGGATTGTGTGGTATGGTTATATCCATAGAACGAGAGCGTGATATAAAACAATATGCGGAAGAACATTTGAAGCGGTTTGGGATAGAAAACGGAAAAAACGTTGTTCTTTTGTGCCGAGACGGTTCGCGGGGATATAAAAAAGAATCTCCCTATGACAAAATTATCGCGGGGGCTTCGGTTGCCCAAGTTCCTCAAGAATGGAAAACATCGCTTAAGGTTGGGGGGCGTATGGTTTTTCCTTCAAAACAGAGCATTATCATGCTCGAAAAGACGGGGAAAAACTCATACATGGAAAAATCATATTTTGGTTTCTCTTTTCAAGAGCTTTTGGTAGACTAGGGGGTGTTGACATACCATAAGGAGGGGAATATACTAAACGCGTTAAATGAGAATCACAGCCATAACATATCAAAACTACGGCGGATGACCACGGGTTTTTGTTGAACCTTGAATGATCCGCCCTGTCAGCGGATTTTCTTTTAACGTGAACTTTGATAACAGAATAGAGAAATATAAAAAAGTATAAAGCGATTACAAGAGCGCGTGATTCGTTGATATATGAACGGAGTACGCGCCATTAAGGGTAGATGGAGGATGCCTAGACACCAAAGAGCGATGAAGGACGTAGCGTAGTTGCGATAAGCTTCGGGGAGGTGCGTAGCAACCTGTGATCCGGAGATGTCCGAATGGGGAAACCCTCTACGGTAAAACCGTAGAACTGATATGTAGATATCAGAGCGTACCTGGGGAAGTGAAACATCTCAGTACCCAGAGGAAGAAAAACTAAGAAGCATTCCCTAAGTAGCGGCGAGCGAAACGGGAGGAGCCCAAACCGACGTACTTCGCGTACATCGTGTAAATTTTTTGTACGATATACGCGAAGTGTGTTGGGGTTGTAAGGCAGAGACATTTCTTCATTTTTCATTTTCAGTCCTTTAATTGGAAATGAAAAGTGCAAGAAGAAGAGTTACAAATTCATGAGCTAGTTGAAGCTGCTGGAAAGCAGGGCCAGAGCGGGTGATAGCCCCGTAAACGAAAGCTTATGAACTCTTTTGTTTTTGTTCTTGAGTACCTCGAGGCAAACAAACCTTGAGGGAATCCGGGAGTACTATCTCCTAAGGCTAAATATATTTTGGTGATCGATAGTGAACTAGTACCGTGAGGGAAAGGTGAAAAGTAGGCCGGTTAGGCCGTTGAAATAATACCTGAAACCATCTATCTACAAGGAACGGACGTTCGTAAGAACTACCGTGTGCCTATTGAAGAATGAGCCAACGAGTTTATGCATATTGCAAAGTTTAATCCATCTCAGATGGAGAAGGCATAGCGAAAGCGAGTCTTAATAGGGCGTTACTTACATATCTCATAACTTAGAAACATTCGTTTTGGGTTATGAGATATGATAGTTAGCAGTATGTGTAAGACCCGAAACCAGACGAGCTTGCCCTGGTCAGGATGAAGTTTGTAGAAATACAGATGGAGGTCCGCACCGTTTAGCCGTTCAACACTATCGGATGAACTGGGGTAAGGAGTGAAAAGCTAATCGAGTTTGGTAATAGCTGGTTCTCTCCGAAATAGTTTTAGGACTAGCCTTGCGTGTTTCTTTCTGGAGGTAGAGCACTGGATGAGAGTCAAAGGGCGAAAGCTCGGGCACTCAATCAAACTCCAAATGCCGGAAAGTGAAGCGCAAGAGTCAGACTGTGGGGGCTAAGCTCCATGGTCGCAAGGGGAACAGCCCAGATCGCCGTCTAAGGTCCCCAAATTCTTACTAAGTGTGAAAGGTGGTCATTGTCCATAGACAGATAGGAGGTTGGCTTAGAGGTAGCCATCCTTTAAAGAGTGTGTAACAACCCACTATTCGAGGTCAGTGGCGCCGAAAATTTATCGGGGCTAAGTAAGATACCGAAGACGCGGATTTTTTACGTTAGTAAAAAGTGGTAGGAGAGCATTCCGTATGCACTGAAGGTTGACCCGTGAGGGCGGCTGGAGCGTACGGAAGAGAGAATGTTGGCATGAGTAATCGCAAATCTCGTGAAAACCGAGATCCCCGCAAATCCAAGGTTTCCTCCGCAACGAAAATCGACGGAGGGTTAGGCGACCCTAAGGCGATGGCGAAAGCCGCAGCCGAAGGATAACTGGTTAATATTCCAGTCCACCGCTTACACAATACCAATGGGGTGACGAATGACATATCCTCGAGCGCCTTAATGGTTTGGCGTTCTTGACGTAAGAGACGTGATGCAGGCAAATCCGCGTCGCTGTTTTTAATGACAAGTCTCACGCGTTAAAGAAAAGATTCTGGTTTTTACCAGAGTCAATTCGGGAGAAGAGCATTCCGAGAAAACCCTCTAAGGTGTGTAAGTCGGTTCCGTACCGTAAACCGCCACAGGTGGATGAGGCGAGTAGCCTCAGGGGAACGGGTGATTCTTCGTTAAGGAACTCGGCAAAAAAGCTAGGCGTAACTTAGGAATAAGCCTTACCTATCGCAAGATAGGTCGCAGCTAAAGTCTCTCTGGCGACTGTTTACCAAAAACACAGCTCCCTGCGAACTCGTAAGAGGATGTATAGGGGGTGACGCCTGACCGATGCGAGAAGGTTAACGCTGGCGGTTGTTTCATCTTCGGATGGGATGGCTGACTGGCCGAAGCCCTCGTCAATGTCCGCGGTAACTATAGGATACGGTCTGTAGTTATAAAACCTAGCCATATGCGGGAAACTCTCATTAATTTATTAATGTACTCATTAGGGGAATGTCCAACCTAAAAGTAAAAATCATTATAAAGAGACAATCCGCAGGAAAGAAGTTCTGTGAATTCTTAAAACAATGAATGACATAAAGTGGATTAAAAAAATTCCGCAAGATATCGGTTGGTATCTAGCTGGCTTTACGGATGGAGAAGGAAGTTTTAACGTCTCCCTCAAAAAGGATAAAGAATACACTAGAAAGTGGAAACTTGAACCAAGTTTTAACGTTTCTCAACTTGATGTTTCTAATTTAATTCTTTTTAAAAAAGTTCTAAAAACAGGGACTTTACGAAAAAGAAGAGATGGAATTAATTATTATGAAGTTAGAAACTATCGTATGTTGTGGGAACGAGTTATACCTTTTTTCGAAAAGTTTAAGTTTCGATCCGCTGTAAAGCAAAAAAACTTCTTGATTTTTAAGAAGATAATAATTCTTATGGTTTCAGGGTCACACTTAAAACCAGAAGGAATAAAGGAAATAATTAAATTAAGAGAAAATCTTAATATCGGTAGAGGTCGGAAAAGAAAATATTCTTTGGACACATACATTAATTCACAGAGCTAATCCTCAGAGACTATACGCTAGGTTCGTCTTTATGACGAAATGATATAGTCCGATCTCATAGGTGACTATGAGGATCTTAATCCCCAATGTTTCAGTATATGAAACATTCATGGTTAAGTGATAACGTAATGAACCGTGTTAAAGTAGCGCATTTCCTTTCCGGGTAAGTTCCGGAGCGCATGAAAGGCGTAACGACTGGAGAACTGTCTCAACGAAGAGCCCGATGAAAATGCGGTTCCCGTGAAGACGCGGGGTACCGGCAGCTAGACGAAAAGACCCCGGAAGCTTTACTGTAGCTTGGTATTGGTACCAATGTTTTGTTGCGTAGCGTAGTGGGCAGACTTTGAAACCTCAATTTCGGTTGAGGTGGAGTCGTCAATGAAACACCCATCTGCAAGATGTTGTTATCTAACCTGCTCTGAAAAACAGGGTGGGGACAGTGCCTGGCGGGCAGTTTTTCTGGGGCGGAACCCTCCCAAAAAGTAACGGAGGGGCCTATTAAGGTCAGCTTAGCGCGGATGGAAATCGCGCTGGACGTGTAAAGGCACAAGCTGGCTTAACTGCAAGGCCGACAAGCCGCGCAGATGCGAAAGCAGAGCTTAGCGACCCGACACTCCTTTATAGAAAGGGTGGAGATAACGGATAAAAGTTACTCCGGGGATAGAGTCTGAAAGAAGACTTCGTTGTCCCCGTTAAAACGGCTTATAACGGTGAACCCAAGAACGTTTGGGAATACCGTGGGAAGTTAGGTATAATATAAAATAATGAGGTTAAATAAAGATCAAGAATCGGCGATTATTGGAATGATCTTAGGTGATGGATATTTACAACCAACAGGAAAGAAGAATGCTCGACTTCGCTTGGAACATCGAGCGGATCATAAAGATTATCTAGTTTGGAAAACAAAGCTTCTGCCAGATTTATTTCAAGGTGGTCCGACTTTTTTGGAACGTAAACACCCTAAGACACAAAAAATATATCGATATGTAAGGCAACAATCAAACAGCTCTCCTTTTTTAGGAAATTTGAGAAGACTTTTTTATCCTCAGGGTAAAAAGGTTATACCTCAAAAACTGGATAAATTATTAAAATCTGATATCGCCTTGGCAATATGGTATTTTGATGATGGATATTATTATCCACGAGATAAATCGGCTTATATATATCTTGGTACAATTTCAAGGGATGAAGCTTACAGAGCACACCAAGCTATTATAAAAAGATATTCGATTGAAAATAAAGTACTTGATAAAAAAAGAAAGGGCTTTGTGATATACATTCCTCATAAAGAACTTTTTAAGTTAAAAGTTAAAATTGAAAGGTATGTAGTACCAGAAATGGTATATAAAATTAAATTTACCTAACCCCGTAACGACTTGTTCCAGAAGGAACGGAGTTTATGACACGATGGTTATCATAAACTAAGACGCCGTCTCCGGATTCGTATAGAACCGGATGAAGATATAGTCTAATACAAAAACGTATTGAACAGGCTGGTTCCGTCCGAGCGTCCCTAGCGACGACGGAGCTCGGCACCTCGATGTCGGCTCACCACATCCCGGGGCTGGAGAAGGTCCCAAGGGTATGGCTGTTCGCCATTTAAAGTGGTACGTGAGCTGGGTTCAGACCGTTCAGAGGCTAATTATTAATTGGCAGATGAACGGTTTGAATCCAGAGTTCACACATCGATCATTGTTTTAGTCTTTTCGTTTAATAGTAAAAAGTATGGAGATGAAATCATATCATGGCGGTCTTAAGGAGAAATCCTTAGAGAACCTTGTTAACTGATATCGGTAAATCCCGAACCCGGGCAATACCGAGGGAATTCTTTTATGTAAAGAAGCCCGTAGAGACTACACGTTAACCCCCTCAATCATTTTTAATGATCGGGTGAAAATATAGTCCTATGCACATAGTAATATGTGGTAACATGCGTGAGACAGGTTGGTCTCTATCTGCTGTCGGCGTGGATACTTGAGGGAAGTTGGCCCTAGTACGAGAGGACCGGGCTGAACAAACCTCTGGTCTACTGGCTTTGGCACCAGCTGAATCGCCAGGTAGCTATGTTTGGACGGGATAAGCGCTGAAAGCATCTAAGCGCGAAGCCTCTCCCAAGATTAGGTATCATGAGTCCGTTGAAGACTACGACGTTGATAGGCTCTAGGTGTAAGGCTCGTAAGAGTTTTAGCCGAGGAGTACTAATAGACTCAGCGCGTATTCCGTTCATCTATGAACGTATGCGCTCTTGCAAGCTTTATTACTTTCTGATATATTTCTCTTTGGCTGGTGTTTAACTTTGATGTGTCCCACCCGTTCCCATTTCGAACACGGAAGTGAAAGCATCAAAGCCTCATGATACTGGACGTTATGTTCGGGACAGTAGGGTATGCCCGCCTTTTTAAAACTAAAGAAGAGCCAAAAACGGCTCTTTTTTAATTTGACATTTATACTTTAAAAGTATATAATTATAGCAGTAAAATTAATAAAGGAGAATTACAATGGATCTCTTAAAACAGACCGTTGAATATCAAAACTGGGGAACAAACGCGGCAACATTCAGTTTTCTTGCGACGGTATTTTTTACCATTTTGCAAGGATGGGCTTTATTTGAACAAAACAAAACTATTAGAAGAAGAAAATCAGGAGAATCAGTTTCTCTTATTTTCTTTATCTACGCCTTTTGTTATTTCGCGACCTTTTTGGTTTATGGAACGACAAAAATGAGCATTACCATGACGTTTAATGGATTACTCATGATTCCTTATCTTCCAATACTTATAGGGCTTTGCAGATTTAAAGGATTTTCAAAATCTGATTGGACACTTCTCATACTTTTTTCGGGTATGATAGCTATAGTTCAGATTTTGAACCATTCTTCCGTGCAAGATGTTTTTGTTTTAGCGGGACTTTTTGGTCTATTAGTTCCAGCTCTTTTTCAGATTAAAGAGATGCTAAAAACAAAATCGCCGGGATCTATTGAACCAAAGTTTATCATTTCTTTTATGCTGGCGGGAATATTTTGGTTTATATACGGTCTTACGAGTGGAAATTGGATTTTTGTCGTGTTTAACCCCATTTCATTTACCATTTTAGTGATAATACTTCTTTTATATTTGAAGTATAAAAGAAGTTACGCGGCTCTTTAGTGGATTTCTTTTATAAATATTATAAGGAGGTTTGTTATGAACGATTTTCAATGGATCCAATTAGCTATGTTTTTCTTTCTCATCGTTATTCAGATCACAATAAGAGAGGAGAAAGATACCGACCTTAGAATTTTTTTGGTTTTGGTCTTGATACTTTTTATGTTTGGTGTTTCTTTTCTTGCGAATGATTTAAAACACCCTCTTGGCGTCAATGAAATGCCACAGGGGGAAATTTTGAAAGTGTTAGCGGTTGATACGACGAACAACGCGTATATCAACATGATAACAGTTGACGGTAATAAGAAAACATACACCTATGCTGTCTATAAAGAAAAGTTTGAGAAAACACCGAAACAAGGTGATCTGATAGGTCTTATTTCTATAAATGGAAAAGAAATAATAATATCAAGATAGCTTTTTGATTATAACCACCTCATCATGGGGTGGTTTTTTTATCCCAACCTATCATTCCTGATGAATATAAGAAATCCTCTGAACCACATTCTGATTGCTTGAGAGAAGGGGAGAATGGATAGGAAGTATTCAAGTTCCACGATTCCTTTAAATATCCAAGCTAATATGCCCGATATCGTAATGGGTCCTATTTTGGCAATCGCGTATTTTCCCCCAATAGGGATAATGTAGGGATAATTTCTGAATACATAGCTATGTTGTTTTGCTTTTTCTCCATGCTTAATTTTTTCTATGATATTTTTTGCGACAATTTTCCCTTGCGTGATCGCGGGACGAGCCATAAGAGACGTTGGAACTCCTGTTTTGGGGTCGTAAGCACAGGCTATATCTCCGATAGCATAAATATTGTTGTTGTATTTTTGCTGAAAAACACATTGAAGCGCTTCGGAAATTTTGATCCTCCCTTGTTTTTCATATTGTAGAGAAAGAGATTCTTTAAGTTCCATTGCTTTTACGCCTCCTGTCCAGATACAAATATCATAAGGAAGAGAATCTTTAGTATCCATAATGATTTCTTTTTCTTTTATTTCAGCAATTCGTTTTCCCATGACTACCATTATCCCAAGCTTTCGGAGCCTTTTAGTGGCTTTTTTAGCAGTTTTTTTATGAAGCATAGGAAGAATCGTAGCTCCTCCGTCTACAAGAGTTACCTCTATCCCGCATTGTTTATATAATTCTCCTGTAAGTTTGGATCCCCATGATTTAATTTCTCCCGCGAGTTCTACTCCCGTAGGTCCTCCTCCGGCTATAACAATACGTACCTTGTCTTGTTTTTTTATCTTTTCTTCTATTGTGTTTCTTATACCAATCGCGTCTTCGAAAGTTTTGAGAGGAAGAGCGTGTTGTCGAAGTCCGGGGATGTTGAAATAGTTGGTTTCTGAGCCAAGAGCGATAACTAAATATTCAAAAGGGATTTCCCGATTTTTTAGGTAAACGATGCGGTTTTCGGGATTTACGCTCAAAACCGTGTCGTGTATGACTGATATGTGTTCGTTATGAAGCACGTGTTTTAGGTTATAGGTGACAAAATGGCGGAGTCGTAGGTCGTTCGCGATCTCTTCCGATGTGGTTGCGATTTCATAGAGAAGGGGAGTAAAGGTATGATATTCTCTTTTGTCCACGACAACGATTCTATATATATTTTTTTCTTTGAGGGTGTTAAGTTTTTTGGAAAGAGAAAGAGCGGCTTGAATTCCCCCGAAACCTCCTCCTAAAATAACAACGTTTCTTTGATTACTCATTTTCAGTTATAATACCCTATATGATTCCATTTTTGAATAACACAATATTGAAACGTTATAAAGGTAAAACATGCTTGTTGCGCGTTGATCTCAATATATCTTTTAAGGATGAGAGCGGATTATTTCGTCTGGAATCCATCATTCCAACCATACAGTTGTTGCTAAAGCACCGTATTAAAGTGGTTCTTGTAAGCCACAGAGGACATCCTCCCATAGGAGGGCTTATGGCTGAAGACAAGAGATTTTCTCTCAAAAGTTTTGCTCCTCTCATTGAACATCGGATAAAGAAAGAAGTCGCGTTCATGAAGGATTCTGATGTAAAAATACTGAAGAAAAAAATCCTTGAGTCAAAATCATCCGTTATACTCCTTGAAAATGTTAGATTTTTTAAAGGAGAAGAATCCAATAATTTACATTTTGCGAATGAACTTTCAACGCTTGCCGATTTTTATGTAAACGACGCTTTTGCCGTATCGCACAGAAGTCACGCGTCAGTTTCCAGTATAACCCATTATATACCTTCATATGCCGGTCCTCTTATGAAGATGGAAATAGAACATCTCGACGGGGCTATAAAAAAAACAAAACATCCGTTTGTGGTTGTTATCGGCGGA
>JAKALF010000022.1 GCA_021813265.1 bacterium | reverse complement strand
CCGATCTTCTATCGTTTTTTGATATTCTTCTTGTTGCCGTTCAAGTTCCGCGAGTTGCGCCTCCAACTTCGCGCGTTCATCTTGAGCGCTTGTTACGGGTGTTGAGGTAGCGTGAGTTGACGTCGCTTGTTCGGCATGGGTTATATAAAAGAAACCTAAAAAGAGGATTGATGCCGAAAAAAATGCTATAGCGAGAGATAGGGGAAGGGTATGATTTCGTAAAAAACGCATGTGATGTTCTTAATTGTATCAGGTTTCATAAAAAGATGAAGGCGCGAAAAACAACAAAACCACTCCTACGCTGGTTTTGTTGTATAATACGTGATCGTTATGATTTTTCTTCCAAGGTTTCCTTTTTCGTTTCTTCTTCGGTAGGTGTTTCGGTTGTTTGTGCTGTTGTTTCGGGAGCGGGTTCTTCCATTTTTATCTTCTTTTCTTGGGCTGTTACGATAACCGTGTTGGTGTTAATAAGAGGTTTGATATCTTCGCCAATAGTTAGATCCGCGACCGTTACGCCGTCTCCCGGATTTTGGATTCGTGATATATCAACCTTGAATTCATTAGGAATATTTCCGGGGAGACATTCTATATGAAGCTCATGAAGAGTGTGAAGAATAATACATCCCGCTTTCACGGCCGGAGCCTCTCCTACAAGGATAATAGGAATTTGAGCGCTGATTTTTTCATCCATGTTGATCTTATGAAAATCAACAGCAAGAAATTTTTCGGAAAGTGTGTTGTACTGGACGTCGGAAACCAGCACGGAAATGTTTTTCCCCTCGTCAATCGCGAGATTGATAATGGCGTGTTCTCCCGCCTCTTTGAATGTTTTTACGAAATCACGTTCCGGGACGCTCACATGAATGTTTTTTATAGTATGCCCGTATATTTCGGCGGGAATGAAACCCTTCTTTCTTAGAACCTTGGTTTTTTTTCCTAATATGTCTCGTTTTGTCGCGATAAGGTTAAAAGTCATATGACATTATTTCTTTTTCTGTTGTTTGATTCCCCGAGCCTTCTTTTGTTTTTGGGGTATGACTTTTGCTTTTTCCTTTCGCGCCTTGAAACGTTCAACGCGTCCCGCGGTGTCAACAAGCTGCTGCTTCCCCGTGTAGAAAGGATGACAGTTTGAACAAATCTCAACCTCAAGATGCTTTTCTGTGGAACCTACGGTATGAGTTGCTCCGCAGACGCATGTTACGGTAGCGTTGGGATAATATTCTGGATGGATGTCTTTTTTCATACTCTAAAATACAAGGAGAATGATAACGGGAAGGAGGGAAATAGTCAACGGTTGACAATATGAAAAGTCTCAATAATAATGGTACTCGTTGTCTCTCTTAGGTTTCCGCTATGAACGTTAGCGGCTTCTGAAGGGCAACGTTCATTAAAAAAATAATAGCAGCAATATATTATTGAAGATTTTTTTAGTTGTCCCAATGCGTAGATTTCTGAGCGGCTACAAGCGCAGTAATGACGTTACGTGATTTCTGTGTTTGAAGCAGCTCTTTTTTGAGGATTTGATCCTGGTCCAGGATGAACGCTGGCGGCGTGGATAAGGCATGCAAGTCGAACGGAACATGTGCTTGCATATGTTTAGTGGCGAACGAGTTAGTAATACCTTAGTAACATACCCTAAAGCGGGGCATAGCCGGCCGAAAGGTCGGGTAATTCCCCATAGTTTCGCGTTTCGTAAGGAACGCGTATAAAGACGCAAGTCACTTTAGGATTGGCTTAGGTCCTATCAGCTTGTTGGTGCGGTAACGGCGTACCAAGGCTATGACGGGTAGGGGGCGTGAGAGCGTGATCCCCAACGACGTGACTGAGACACGGCACGTACACCTACGGGTGGCAGCAGTCGAGAATATTCGACAATGGGCGAAAGCCTGATCGAGCGACGCCGCGTGCAGGATGAAGGCCCTCGGGTTGTAAACTGCTTTTCTATAGGAATAAGTTGTATCGCGTGCGATGCAATTGAAGGTACTGTAGGAATAAGTAGCGGCAAACTTCGTGCCAGCAGCAGCGGTAATACGAAGGCTACAAGCGTTATCCGGATTTATTGGGCGTAAAGGGCGCGTAGGGGGCGCGGTAAGTTTCTGGTAAAATCTTAGGGCTTAACTCTAAGTTCGCCGGGAAAACTGTCGCGCTAGAGGACGTTAGAGGCAGATGGAACGCACGGTGTAGGGGTGAAATCCGTTGATATCGTGCGGAACACCAAAGGCGAAGGCATTCTGCTGGGACGTTCCTGACCCTGAGGCGCGAAAGCGTGGGGAGCAAAAAGGATTACGTGATTGGCTGCTTATATTTTTTGCCAATAACCTTTCACTTGGATAAATTCAAAATAATTTTTCACTCCGTTTTAACGGAAAATATCGAACTCAACCAATCTATTGACTTCGTAAGTTAATAGATTGGGATTCAGACAGCGATATTTTCCTAACTGCGTGAAAAACTATTTGAGAATCTATGCGCCAAGCTCAAGGAAATATTGGCTCAAAACACAAGCAGCCAATCCCTCCATGGGTATGGAGGAAATAGTCCCTTCTCGTAGCAATACGAGAATGAAAATTTGGCTGTATGCTGGAAAAACTGGAGTATGGAAAACTACTGTAAATTGATCTATGCTTATTTTGTATAAAATAAAGGTCGGTTTAAAGTAAAAATGTTTTCCTGCAGTTAACCAGCAGGGAAGTTAGTTGAAAAGTATGCAAGAGAAGATTTTAATGGAATCAGAGAGTAATGTAATAGGTGACCGAGCAAAAATCGAAGTGTTTGTTGATGACCTAGCTGACGTTAAAAACAAAATCGAAACCATTCTTGGCAGGCATGATGATATAATTCAGAATTACCAATTCGGCAAAGAAATGGGCGATGCGGCCCGGCAATTCTTGGAAGAATTAGATCGAATTGCGAAAGAAGAACGAAGTTATCTTGAGAAAAAGGGAGAATGATTCAATTAACCCCTCAGAGACTATACGCCGAGTCCGCCTTGGGCGGAATGATATAGTCCGAACTGCATAGCGATATGCAGAGATGAGCAGAAATGTCTCATCCCGCAACAGTTTTGGATTTCGGTCATTCGAATTTATTTAGAAATTAGAAATTCGGATTTTGAAATTCCAATTTTGTTGCGCGCAACAAAATTGTAGATACCCTTGTAGTCCACGCCCTAAACGATGTCGACTAGCTGTCTCGAGTATCGACCCTCGGGGTGGCGTAGCTAACGCGTTAAGTCGACCGCCTGGGAAGTACGAGCGCAAGCTTAAAACTCAAAGGAATAGACGGGGACTCGCACAAGCGGTGGAGTATGTGGTTTAATTCGATGGTAAACGAGACACCTCACCCGGACTTGAAATGCTTACGAAAACGCGTGGAAACGTGCGTTGTCTTTCGAGACGTAAGCACAGGTGCTGCATGGTTGAAATGTCGACCCTATACAGAGAAATCTGTATAGCAAAACCGACTCATAACGGTGAAGCCCTAATGATTTCATGTTATTATGAAATTATGGGTAATACCGTGGGAAGTGCGAATACTGATTTTTGTGATTTTAGGATAGATACAGATATCCGTATTCAACAAAATTACAAAAATCAGTATTTGCACCCCGTAGAGACTTAGTCGAGATGCACAGCGTCGAGACTGGAGCCTACACTTGAGAGAATATAATAGGCTAAAACGTCGGTCCCCAGTTGTATTTTTTAAAAACTTTCCTATATAGGAGAGTGAAACAAAATTAATATGTGCTGGGTGATGGTATAGTCCATACTGTTAGTAATAACAGATTAATATGGCCGTCAGCATGTGCCGTGAGGCGCTCCCTTAAATGGGGTAACATGCGCAACCCCTGTCTTCTGTTACAAGTGTCAGAAGAGACTGCCGTGGTATACACGGAGGAAGGTGGGGATGACGTCAAATCAGCATGGCCCTTTGATGTCCGGGGCTACACACATACTACAATGGTTTGTAACAGCGGGTTGCCAAGCCGTAAGGCGGAGCTAATCCCTGAAAACAAGCCTCAGTTCAGATTGAGGTCTGCAACTCGACCTCATGAAGTTGGAATCGCTAGTAATCGCGGATCAGAAAGCCGCGGTGAATACGTTCTCGAGTCCTGTACTCACAAGAACCGCGATCGGCAGCATATAATTCTAAACGGTTAAAATCCGTTCCTCTTTCGTCAAAGAGTGTAGTAAATGGATAGTTTGGTTTTGTGAAAAACCAAGCAGAGGATCCAGGAGCAAAAAACAGCCTTTATGGTAAAAAGGGGATCGACCTATGAGAGGCGGTGAGCATAGGGAAGATCAAGAACAGCCCTTCTAAAGGATGTTTGGAAAAGAATGATATGTGACCCGATGAGATCTGATGTTGTTCTGTTTTTTCTATTTTGATAGAATACAGATAACGAAACATACGCAACGTCAGAAGTCAGCTGATTCATAGTACTTAGTTTAAAGGAAGGAATCACTCTAAAAGCAATACTATTATGCTTAATAAAGGTTACATTCTCGGTTTAGTCGATGGAGAAGGTAGTTTTACGGTTTTTATAAGAAATCCGCAAAATAAAAAAGAAATAAAAAGACGAACCAAAGCAGAACCGAGATTTTATCTTAAACTCATTGAAAAAGATAAAAAAATCCTTTTTTCACTCAAGGAATTTTTTGGATGTGGAAATATATATTATCAAAAAGATAACCGTAAGAATCACCAAAATTGCTATCGTTACGAGGTAACAAAAAGGGATGATTTAAAAAACGTTATTATACCGTTTTTTAGAAAAAATCAACTCATGTTACCTTCTAAAGTAAGAGATTTTGAGATTTTTTGTCGTATTATGAAAATGATTGATGACAAATGCCATCTAAATAAAAAAGGACTAAAAAGGATGTATCTTTTAAAGCAAAATATGCATTAGAGCTCGCGTAGTGCGGGAAAACCGCTCGCTACGTGGGAACGTCAACTCTAAGTTTCTAGAGGACATTCGCCCGTCAAGTCAGGGGAGCTGGGATTGCCCAAAGTTCGCTTCGGCGGATTAGGGTAAACTCGGTGACACGGACTAAGTCGTAACAAGGCACGGGTAGCGGAAGCTGTTCGTGGATTAATTATATTCGTCTTTACTAACTAGTTGGTAAAGAGTTCTCATGTGAGAACAAAGCCCGCTTTTGTACATGTATACGTATAAAACGGCGAAGGTGTTGGCCGATAAGCCTTTACGTCTCGGCCCGCACGGATCTCGGATCCGTTAAAAGTTGGGGCAACAAAAAAAATCTTTAATATCTCGTTGGTTAATGATATACTGGATTCTATATGGAAAAGAAAACCGTATTACTTGTTGAAGACGAACCCCTTTTGGGGAATCTTTTATTTCAACGATTAGGGAAAGAGGGAATAAACGTGATTCTCGCAAAGGACGGGGAAGAGGCGCTTAGGGTATTAGCGCAAACAAAACCCAATCTTATCCTCTTAGATCTCATTTTGCCCAAGGTTTCGGGATTTGAACTCATGGAAAGGCTTAACAGCGACGCCCAGTTTGAACGCGCTCCCATCATTATTGTCTCTAATCTTGGCCAGGATTCGGATATTTTGAAAGGTCAGTCGCTTGGGGCGGTTCAGTATTTTATCAAAGCCAAGCTTTCCATTGAGGATCTGGTTATGCAGGTTAAAAAGACATTAGGAATGTGATATGGGGATATCCACAGCGCGCGGGTGTATAATGTGATACAATGAAAAGCAAGGAAAAGGTTGGATTTACATATTATAAAAATGAAAAAATCATATTTGAATAAAGGGGGTTTTACCCTTGTTGAATTATTGGTTGTTATCGCTATTCTCGCGGTTTTGGCGGTTACAGTCGTTGTTATTTTGAATCCCGGCGAACTTATCAGGCAAGCGCGTGATTCAACGAGAATTTCGGATCTCGCGGCGTTAAATAGCGCTATAGCTCTTTATTTATCGGATGTCGCGAGTCCTTCCATAGGCAATGCGGCGTTTTGCACATCTGGCGCGTTAACTAAAGGAACGAAAGCCTGTACCGCGTCGACGTCAACGGTTGTTACGGGAACGGGATGGGTGACGATAAATTTTGGAGGTATTTCAAGCGGTTCACCGCTCGCGAGACTTCCTCTTGACCCCAATAACGGTTCACCAAACTGTGGATCGGGAGCCGATGCTTGTTTTTATGAATACATTCCGAACTCGGCAAGCAGCACCTATGAGCTCGACGCTTCAATGGAAAGCACGAAGTATGCCGCTGGCGGAGGATCGGATGTTGAGACAACGGATGGAGGAAGCAGCGTGACTGCGTATGAGATAGGAAATGCTCCCGGATTAAGTCTCTAACATTAGGAATACTAAAAACTCCCAAAAACTTTTGGGAGTTTTTTGTTATATCCAAAGTATTGTAAAATAAAGGCAATGATATTTTTGAAGCGAATCACGTGGATTCTTTTCTTCTTGGCCCTCGCGTACGGAGGATATACTCTCTATGTCCATTGGTGGGACAAGGGAACGAGTTTTTCACGGACGAAAGAATATGTACAAAATGTTTTTGGAAAGAAGCGTGAGGAGGTGCAGCGCGAGGTTCAAGATAAAGCTTATGAAATCGTCTCAAGCACGAAAAAGACGGCCTTAAATTACATTGAAGAAAAAACCTCGGAAGCTTTTGATTCCATAAAACAAGGGATTGTAAATAAGACATCGGAATTTCTTGGAACTACGCCCAAGACGGGAGTTTTCAAAGGAGGCGTTATTTCTTCTCCCTCCGGATCGGGATTTCAAGCCCCTCCCCCTCCCGCGACCATTACCGCGAACATAGGATTTCCCCTCGTCTTCTCTATTAACCGAAACGCTTCCTATACCGTTGATTGGGGAGATGGGAATAATGAATCCGGTGTTTCAGCGCCAAATCAGGTTACGCTCTTGAAGCACGAATGGAAATCTCAAGGAGATTATATGGTAAACATACGTATGAATGGATCAGGCTCATCAACGGAATATGTTTTTCCGGTGAGAATATATAAATAAATTATGATGTTGGGACAAGAATCTCATTTTTATTCCAAAAAAAAAGAAAGAAATTTCGTTTTTCTCTACAGTATGCTTAGTATTCTGGTTGTATCCGGTATTTTGATCGGGCTCGCGTACGCAATCCTGTTTTCCCGTCTTTTTAAAGTCTCATCTCTTAAAGTTGAGGGAATAAAACTTGTTTCTAAAGAAGAACTCCTCTCAAGCGTTGAATCCTATATCATATCCCGGGGTTTTGTGGAATCTCTTCTTGGTCCCGACAATATATTATTTTGGAAAATAGGATCTGGTTATATCGGTTTTACTCCCATCATACCTTCCATATCTTACATTTCCGTGGATGTGAATATAAAGACGAAACAGGTTACAATTTCCGTAAAAGAACGAAATATGTATGGAATCTGGTGTGTTTCGGAAAATGGATGTTTCGCGTTCGATGACGCGGGAGTCGTTTTCGCGCGAGCTCCTGTTCCCGAAGGGGTTCTTGTGACGCGTATTGAAAACCTTAATAAAAGAGAGCCTGTTTTAGGGTCGCTTTTTCTTCCCGATACCGAGTGGATACGGAATCTTTTTCAGACGCTCTATATTGTAAAAAAAGAAGGCATTCCTGTTAGTAATGTTTTAATCAAAGATTACGGACTTAAAGAATGGGATATAATGTCTCCGCTCGGATTTTCCATATACGCCAGTCTTGATTTTGTTCCTCAAAATCTTGATAGTGTGTTAAAAAATATTACCGCGAAAGTTGACCTTAAAAACCTCTCCTATATGGATTTTCGCATACCTAACAGATTGTTTTATAAATAAACAGGAACAAGGGAATGTGGTATGATAAGAAAGATATGAAGAACAAAGAAGGATTTACCCTTATCGAGCTTCTTATCTACGCCGCGGTTTTTTCCGTGAGCGCGGTTTTTTTGGTAAACATTCTAACAGCTGTTACGGAAACGCAGGTTCGTCAAACTTCTATTAATGAGGTAAACAGGCAGATTTCATTTGTTTCGGATACCATTCAAAGACTCGCGCGTCAGTCGAGTCTCATTGACAACACCCCGGGACAAGCGACCTCAACTCTTATGTTGCGCATGGCGTCGTCAAGCGTTGACCCCACTCTCATTTATGCGGACGCTTCGAGCACGGGTATCTATCTAAAACAAGGAACGAGTACGGCCGTATCTCTTACGAACGATAAGGTTACGGTTGGAGATTTTTCCGTGACAAAGTTTGAAAATTCGGGAGGTTTCTCCGTTGTTCAAGTAAATCTTACCCTGACTTACAACACAAGCGATCCTCGGGCGGAAATCTCAAAAAGCTGGCAGAGCGCGATCACTCGAGTTTCGGCCGCGACGTTCGATTCAAGCATTCTTCCTAACGCGGACGGAACCTATGATCTTGGGGGGACAACTGCGAAATGGAACAATGGATATTTCGCGAATAATCTCCAAGTTTCTGGGTCTATAGGGTTAGGGACGACCCCGCCTCTTTCCGCGAAGATAAAATCAACGGGAGACATATCCTTCTCTTCATCGTCGTCAGGCCTTATTCTCGTCGCTCCCAATGGGACTTGTTACCGTTTGGGCATTTCAAACGCGGCGGCATTCACGACCAGCACGGTTACGTGTCCATAAAATTAGCACTTGACAAATCTGAGTGCTAATCCTATCCTGATTATTGTTTGTATGAGAGAACGAACCCAGTCTATTTTAAAAACCTCCATACGTGATTTCATTAATCATGGGAAGCCCATAACATCAGAATATCTCTATGATCATTATGATTTCGGGATCAAGCCGGCCATGATACGTTGGGAATTAAACGGACTTTCCGATGAGGGTTATTTTTTTCAGACACACCCTTCAGGAGGAAGGTTTCCGACCGACAAAGCGTATTGGTTTTTTATTAAAGATATCATGAATAACGAGGAAGAAAAGCCAACGTCGCGACACAAGACGCTGGTTCAGGAGTTTCTTTCAGGGGAGCGGAGGTTGTTTATCGAAGAACTTTCCCATTATTTGAACGCCTTGAGTATCGGATATTATGAAGAAGCCGAGGAAGTGTATGAAAGCGGACTTGGAAGGCTTCTTCATGATCTTGAAGTTCATAAGAAGCATGATCTTATTTCCATAATCAACGATTATGAGTCCATCATGAACCACCTTGGGCGTGAAATAATAAAGACGAGTGAATGGATGAATATCTATGTCGGGAAAAGTCCTTTTTCCCAAAGTGATTATACTTCCATTATGATCGGAAATTTTACCTCTCCTTATTCCGACTTCTCTCTCGTGGTTATTGGTCCGAAACGCATGAATTACGAAAGATGTATTTCACTTTTTAAAGCTCTAAAAAACCTAACCTACATATGAAAGACGAAACTAAAAACCCTATTTCCGAAGAAGCGTTCCATGAATGCGAGAAGGAACGTGACGAATATCTCGCGGGATGGAAACGCACGAAGGCTGATCTCATTAATTACAAAAAAGAAGAAGCTAAACGGATTCAGTCGTTTATAACATTCAGTAATGAGAATTTAGTAAGGGAACTTCTTCCGGTTCTTGATAGTTTTGAGGAAGCCTTAAAGAACAATAAAACCGAAAAACCTTTAGAGGGAATTCAAATCATGTATGATCAATTAAACCATATTCTAAAGCACGCGGGACTTCTTCCCATGCCCGTTTCTCAAGGAGACGCCTTCGATCCGGGAATGCACGAGGCGATATCGGAAATACCCTCAACGTCGCCTCCGGGTACGATAGCGGAAGAGATATACAAAGGATATTTCTTTCATGACAAAGTTCTTCGTCCGGCGAGAGTTGCTATTTCAAAAGAAAAAGGTCAAGAAGAAAAAACATTATAAATAATAAATCATATGAGTAAAATTTTAGGTATCGATCTCGGAACCACGAATTCCGCCATGGCGGTTATGGAAGGCGGGGAAGCTCGCGTTTTGGAAAACGCAGAAGGAAACAGAACCGTTCCTTCCATTGTTGCCATAAGCAAATCAGGGGAGCGTTTGGTAGGACTCCTCGCGAAACGTCAGGCGGTCGTAAATCCCAAAAACACCGTCTTTTCCGTAAAGCGTCTTATTGGAAGGAAATTTACCGACGAAGAGGTGAAACGCGACAAACAATGGATGTCGTATGAGATTGTCGAATCGTCTCAGGGAGGCGTGGAGGTGAAAATGGGAGATCGGTTGTATAAGCCTGAAGAAATTTCAGCCATGGTTTTGCAGAAAATGAAAGCTGACGCGGAAGCGAAACTTGGGGAAAAAATCGAGGAAGCTGTTATTACCGTTCCCGCGTATTTTGACGACAGTCAACGCCAAGCGACTAAGAACGCGGGCGAGATCG
>JAKALF010000021.1 GCA_021813265.1 bacterium | reverse complement strand
ATGTTCTCATATTATTTCTTTTCGTTCTGTATCGTAAACAAACGAGCGACCTTTCGTTTAAGGTCACGAATCTCTTTTATATTCTTCACTTTCCCGGAAGCCAAATCAAAACGAAGACTGTTCAAACGAACACGCGCGTCATATATTTCTTTTTCGCGCTCCGTTTGTGTTTTGCTTCTATACGTCTGTAATTCTTTTTTATCCATATGTCAATCTGTTATTTGCCGATAACCTTTGTTTTCACTGGTAGCTTATGACCCGCTTTGCGTAATGCCTCTCGAGCTTCGGTCTCCGAAACGCCCCCTATTTCAAACAAAACTCTCCCTGGTTTAACGGGAAATACATAATGATCTACCTCTCCCTTTCCTCCTCCAAGGGTCACTTCGGGAGGAAGTTTGGTAACCGGTTTATCAGGAAAAATACGGATCCAAACGCGTCCTTCGCGTTTTAGAGAATGAGCGATCGTTTTTCTAACCGCCTCTATCTGACGCGCGGTAACCCAAGCGGATTCTTTTGACTGAAGGCCGAAATCTCCGAAATGTACCGCTGTTCCGCGCGTTTCAACAAGCCTCTTTCGCGATCGGCCTTTCTGAATCTTCCTATGCTTTTGTTTCTTAGGTTGTAACATGGTTATTTTTCAAATACTTCCCCCTTATATATCCATACTTTTATCCCGACCGTTCCATACGTGTTAAATGACGTCGCGGTTCCATAATCAATATCAGCTCGAAGCGTCTGAAGGGGCATCTTACCCTCCGAAAGAAAATCATGACGCGAGATTTCAGCTCCATTTAAACGCCCGGACACTTTTATCTTTGCCCCCTTTACCTCTCTGTTCTGCATGATAAGACTAAGCTGATGTTTGATAACTCTTCGATAGGGCTGTCTGCGTTCAATTTCAAAAGCAATGTGCTGGGCAATAACCGCCGCGGAAACTTCCGTTCGTTTCAATTCTTCAATGGTGAGGTTTAAAGAAAACGTCTTCTTGATATTATTTTTCCTTCGGGTACGGGCGATAACCATTAAAAGACTGGACTTTAACTCTTCTATGCCTTTTCCTCCTCGTCCAATGATGAGACCTGGTTTTGAGGCTTGGATAATAACGCGTATATTATCACCCGTTCTTTCAATAGCGATATCCGCGATACCGGCGGTAAGAATCTTTTTTGCGACATATTTCCTTATTTCCTCATCCTCCTCAAGATAATAGTTTTGAGATTTCTTAAAGAACCATCTGCTTCTCCATGGTTTTGTGATTCCCAATCTATATGAAAATGGACTGATTTTTTGCGCCATATGAATTAAATTGCTTTTCTGCTAAACATCTTCGGAGCGACTCCCTTTTTCGCGGCATGTTTCTCTCCGGATGATTTTTTCTCTTCGGATTCCATAGTCGCTTCTTTCTCAGATTTTTTCTTCGTTTCTTTTTCCTTCTTCTTTTTCTTCTGTATTAAAAATCTTTCTTCTGAACCTTCGGAGATTCCGAGAATAAGGGTGATATGACTTGTTTTCTTTTCAATTTTTCCAACGCCTCCGCGCGCGCGAGGCATCCATCGTTTAAGTTTGGGACCTCCGTCAACGCGTATTTCTTTCACTAATAAACGCGAGGAATCGATTTTTAACGCGTTTCGAGCGTTCGCGATCGCGCTCCGTAAAAGTTTTATAAGCACATCGCGTGACCGCTGAGGAAGAGAGAGGAGTAACGCCTCCGCTTCGTTTACCGACATACGTCGTATAGCCTCGGCAAGTAACCTGACTTTTCGAGGGGCGATATGAACATATTTAGCTTGGGCTTTAATAATTTTTTCCATACGTCGTTATTTTTTAGGCGCCTGGACTTGTGGGGCTCCCTTTTCAAGTTCTTTCTGCATTTTTCCTCCATGGCGTATAAATTTTCTCGTGGAAGCAAATTCTCCAAGACGGTGCCCCACCATATCCTCGTTTACGCTTATTTCAATGAAATCTTTTCCGTTATGGACGGCAAAAACAAAGCCAACCATTTCTGGAGAAATTTCGGAATCCCGATACCATGTTTTTATAGGCGTTCTATCTCCGGGACTCATCTTGGCTATTTTTTGAAGCAATCTTGGATTCACCCAAGGCCCCTTTTTTGCTGATCTGCTCATAATATATAAAGGCGGTTAGTAGTATATCGTATGTTACAAGGTAATAGCAAATTATTTCTTGCCTCTCCTTTGTACGATAAGATTATTTGACCATTTCTTGGGGTTTCTTGTCTTTCTTCCACCCGTAATTTTCCCCCACTTGGTTTTAGGACGTCTTGTTCCGCGCTGCGTGTTTCCCTCTCCTCCTCCGTAGGGATGATCTCTCGGATTCATGGCTTTCCCACGAACGGTTGGACGAACGCCAAGCCACCTCGAACGGCCCGCTTTCCCTATAACAACAAGATTGTGTTCGGGATTGGAAACCTGCCCTATGGACGCATACGCGTTCCACAACACTTTGCGAATTTCTCCTGAAGGCATTTTAAGATGAGTATACCCATCCTCATTCGCGAGGACTTGAACTGAAACTCCGGCTGAGCGGGCAATTTTTCCCCCCGCTCCAGGAATTATTTCAATATTATGAACAAACGTTCCAACAGGAATTCTCTTTAAAAGCGTTCTGTTCCCCGGTTTAAAAGGAGCTTCTTCCGAAACGATAATTTCGTTTCCAACCTCAAGACCGTGCGGAGCAAGAATGTATCGTCGTTCCCCATCGCGATATAGAAGAAGAGCGATAAACGCCGTTCTATAGGGATCGTATTCAAGAGTTTCTACCTTTCCGGGAATGTTTATTTTATTCTGCTTAAAATCAACGTCACGATATGTAATTTTATTTCCCCCTCCTTGATGACGCGTCGTAATCCTTCCTTGATTATTCCTCCCCGCGTGAGTTTTCAATTTTCTTGTAAGCGGCTTGTGCGGAACGCGAGTTGTGATGAGACTATAATCGGCAACGCTATAGTGCCTTCGTGACGGACTTGTCGGTTTGTATTGTTTGAGAGCCATATTATTATACTATTTCAATTTTTTCTCCTTTTCCAAGAGTCACGACTGCTTTTTTCATAGAATTCTTTTGCGAGACGTTTCCTCGAAAGAATCTTGCCTTACTCTTAAGGACAACGGTACGCACCGAATTAACCCTTACGTTATATCGTTTTTGAACGTCATGCTTGATCATTGATTTGGTCGCGGAAGACTTAACCCAAAAAACATATTGCCCGTTTTTTTGAATATCATACGCCTTTTCACTAAGATGGGGACGTTTCAAAACTCCGTATTCTCCGAATGAAGTTTGTTGTTGAGAAACCACGTTAGTTTTCTCTTCTTTCTTTTTCTTTTGCACGCGCTTTAATATATTCATACGCTATTTCTTTGATTTTTCAAATTCTTCAATGGCTTCTTTTTCAAACATAATATATTGATGCGCCGCGCAGTCATACGGATTGAGTCCCGTTATTTTCAAAACCAAGGTCTTGGGGATGTTTCTCGCGGCGCGCGAAACAGTCGTGTTTTGTTGAGATGGAATGATTACGAGACTTCCTTTCTTTTTTAAAAATGCCGAGATTACGGGGATTATTTCCCTCGTTTTCGCTTCCTTTAATTCAAGAGAGTCGATAACAAATATGTCTCCCTTTCGTTGTTTTTCGGAGAGAAGCGAGTATAACGCTTGACGTTTCATTTTTTTATTAACCTTTTGAGAAAAATCTCTTTCGTTTCTCGGACCGAAGGTCGCTCCCCCTCCTGACCAAAGAGGCGACCTGATTGATCCCTGACGAGACCTCCCCGTATGTTTCTGAGCATAAGGTTTTTTTCCTCCGCCACGGACGTCGTGTCTGTCTTTCGAGTGAGCGACGGGAGCCCTGCGATTTGCCTGCTGCGCGAGGATAACTTGATGAACAAGTTTCGGGATCCATTTCATTCCAAAAACATACTCCGGAAGGTCAACGGTTCCAACTTTCTCATATTCTTTATTATAGAGGTCTGTAGTCATAGGTTATATCCTTATTTCAACTCGCGACCCTTTCATGCCGGGAACGGCTCCTTTTACCATAACAAGGTTATTTGCTTCATCAAGTTTGGCAACCCTTACATTTTTCAACGTCACGCGCCTGTTTCCCGTGTGTCCCGCCATTTTTCTTCCTTTAATGACGCGTTGGGGAGCGGTTGGTCCCAAAGAACCTGGAGCTCTCAATCTATCCTTTTGACCATGCGACTTGGGCCCTCCCCCAAATCCATGGCGTTTTACAACTCCTTGAAATCCTTTTCCTTTGCTTATTCCGGAAATAGTAATAACGTCCCCCTCCTTGCGTTCTTTGAAAAATGAGGAAGAACTCTCGTTGTCTTTTGAGAGTTCAAGAGTTGTTACGGGTACGACTGACGTTTCAAGCCATACCTGGGTCATATTCTTTTTTTTGGCCATATATTTCATAGAGGGCTATATTGGTTTTAAAGACATAAAAACAACAGGGGGCAGCCCTGTTGTTTTTCTTAGTTTCTTGGCTAAACCCTACCTGAACTATCCTATTCTAAAACCTAGAAAACGTCAACCCCGCATATTTAACCGCGGGGTTTTACGTTTTGGGAATTATCCCATCTTTATATCAACCTCAACTCCTGCCGGAAGATTAAGATCCGTAAGAGATTCGATAATCTTCTGCTCAGGATTTATCACGTCAATAAGTCTCTTATGTACGCGGAGTTCGAATTGTTCCCGCGCCTTTTTATGCACAAAGGTCGAACTATTCACGGTATACTTCTTAAACTCAGTTGGAAGAGGAATAGGACCCACTACATTGCCTCCCTGACGTTCAATAGCTTCAATAATCTGACGAGCAGAGTTATCGATGACTTTCGAGTCATATGCCTTAACTCTCAAGCGAAGCTTCTCTTTTAAAGCCTGTTCCTCTTTCTTAGCCATGGTTATTTAAGAATTTTAGTAACAGCGCCCGCTCCAACCGTCTTTCCTCCTTCGCGGATGGCAAAACGCTGTTTTTCCTCCAGCGCGACGGGGGAGATAAGTTTTACGGTAATGCTTATGGTATCGCCCGGCATAACCATTTCGGTTCCCTGAGGCAAGATAACCTCACCGGTAACATCGGTTGTTCTAATGTAAAACTGGGGCTTGTATCCCTTGAAAAAGGGGGTATGTCGTCCTCCCTCTTCCTTTGAAAGGACATAGATTTCCGCTTCAAATTCGGTATGCGGCGTGACGCTTCCGGGTTTTGCGATAACCTGTCCGCGTTCAACATCTTCTTTCTTCAAACCGCGGAGAAGAATTCCTACGTTGTCTCCAGCGCGACCCTCATCAAGAGTCTTCTGGAACATTTCAATACCCGTAACTACGGTTTTCTGGGTTGGTCTCAAACCAACGATTTCAACCTCATCATTGACTTTCACGATACCTCGCTCGGCGCGTCCCGTACAAACCGTTCCTCGTCCTTCAATAGAGAAAATATCTTCAATGGGCATAAGGAAGGGCTTATCAATCTCGCGAACGGGTTCTGGAATATACTCATCAAGCGTTTTAACAAGTTCCAAGATAGGAGCCGCGTCCGAATCATCCGCTGATTTTGAGGCAAGCGCTTTTACGGCTGAACCTCGAATAACGGGAGCCGCGTCTCCGTCAAAATGATATTTTTTGAGAAGTTCTCGAACTTCCGATTCAACGAGATCAATAAGTTCGGGATCATCAACCATATCGCACTTGTTCAAAAATACCACGATTTTAGGAACGCCAACCTGATACGCGAGCAAAATGTGTTCTCGCGTCTGAGGCATAGGGCCATCAGCGGCTGAGACAACAAGAATCGCTCCATCCATCTGAGCGGCGCCCGTAATCATGTTCTTGATATAGTCCGCGTGTCCAGGACAGTCAATGTGGGCATAGTGGCGCTTCTCCGATTCATACTCCGAGTGGTGAAGAGCGATCGTTATACCGCGTGCCTTTTCCTCAGGAGCATTGTCGATGTTATCCACTCCTTCTTCTTTCTTGGTAAGACCTTTCATATAGAGCACGTGTGTAATAGCCGCGGTAAGAGTGGTTTTTCCGTGGTCAACGTGTCCCATCGTTCCGACGTTTACGTGTGGCTTACTTCGTTCAAATTTTTCTTTTTCTGCCATAGATATATGTGTTTTCCTTAGTTTCTTTTTTTTCGACCTTGAAGAGACATATTACGAAAACAAGTTAATTTTTACCCATCCCAAGAATATTGTCAACCATCCACGGGCTAAAGGGCGGGGCTTGCGACCACGCCTCTAGGCGTGGGTCGTGTCAACAGCTTGTACTGATTTTGGCTTATAAAATATAGATACCTTGTATCTAAATATGGCAATCAATCAAGACCACTAAAGAGCTGGGATATTTGGATAAAATTTCTTTAATTTTACTTATCCACTTATTGTAATTCTTTTGGTTCTCTTCATTTACAGAATAAAACCATTCTTCGTTTTCAATCCATTCTAAATTTGGTAATAAAATTGCTTGGGGTATTCTATTCCATTTTTCAAAATCAATTAGCATTTCTTTTATAGGTATTACATCAGTGACGCCATAAGAATCAAATTTTCCAGATTCATTATTATTTATATCAAATTTTGAAAGTGGTTTTTCTAACTTTTTTGTAAAAAAATCTACAACATAATCTTGTTTAGATTTACATAATTCTTCAAATTTATTTTGCGTGCTTGGTTCTAATTGAGCTACAGCACAAAGTGTATAATGAGACATAAATTATTTTTGATTAACCAGCTTTCCTGTGTCTGTTCCAATTTGTATGACACGATCATCGTAAAATAAATCATTTCCATTATCAAGATATTTCTTTGTGAGATTTATAATTTCAGGAAGTGGCTTACTGATTTTTAAAGGATAAAATTTTCCATTTTCTGAAGTCGAGATTGTACACCGGTTATTCTTTCTTTCCTTCTATGATCTGAGCCGAAACGTTGGAAGGAACTTCTTCATAGTGTGAGAATTCCATGGTAAAACTGCCTCGTCCCTGGGTCATAGATCGAAGATTAGTTACATATCCAAACATTTCAGAAAGCGGAACTTCCGCGTCGACGACGCGGAGATTAGCCCTCTCGTTCATGGCGCTAATACGTCCCCTGCGCGAACTTAAGTCCCCCGTCACGTCTCCCAAAAATTCCGAAGGGGCGATAACTTGCACGTTCATGGTAGGTTCGAGTAAGAGAAGTTTTGCTTGTTTTGAAGCCTCCTGAAGCGCCATGGACGCCGCTATCTTGAACGCAAATTCAGACGAGTCAACATCATGGTATGATCCGTCAAAAACCGTGACCTTAAGATCCACGAGCGGATACCCCGCGAGAATACCCTTCGTAAGAGTTTCGCGGACTCCTTTTTCAACGGCGGGAACAAATTCCTGAGGAATCGTTCCTCCTTTAATCTCATCAACGAATTCAAATCCTTTTCCCCGCTCAAGAGGTTCAACGCGAAGCCATACGTGACCATACTGTCCTTTTCCTCCCGACTGGCGAATATATTTTCCTTCCGCCTCCGCTTTTCCTTTAATCGTCTCCTTGTACGCGACTTGAGGGCGACCAATATTTGCCTCAACGCCAAATTCACGTTTCATGCGATCGACGATAATTTCAAGATGAAGCTCTCCCATTCCCCTGATAATGGTCTCTCCGGTGTCAGAATCTCCTCCAACCTTAAACGTCGGGTCTTCCTCGGAAAGTTTCTTTAACGCGATACCCATTTTTTCCTGGTCTGCTTTTGTCTTGGGTTCTATGCGAATAGAGATAACGGGTTCCGGGAAAACAATGTTTTCAAGAATAACGGGATGATCTGGATCTGTAAGAGTGTCCCCCGTCGTGGTTCCCTTAAGACCCACGAGCGCACATAAATCTCCCGCGTATATTTCATCGGCCTCCTCGCGATGATTCGCGTGCATGCGAACAATGCGCGAAATACGTTCCTGAGAGTTTTTCGTGGAGTTTAAAACATAGCTTCCTTTTTTGATAACGCCCGAATATACGCGATAGAAGGTAAGGGAACCGACGAAAGGATCGCTCGCTACCTTAAACGCGAGTCCTGAAAGCGGTTCATTATCGTCCGGATGACGTTCTTCTTCTTTCCCTGTTTCCGGATTGATTCCCTTAACGGGAGGAACATCAATCGGCGACGGAAGATAATCAATAACAGCGTCAAGAACAAGTTGAACCCCTTTGTTTTTAAGAGCGGAACCGCACAAGACGGGAACGAGTTTCACTGAAAGGGTTGCCTTGCGAAGGGCTTTTTTTAACTCATGAAGAGGTATTTCTTTTCCTTCGAGATAAGCGCTAAGAAGCGCGTCATCGGTCTCTGCGATTTTTTCAATCGCTTCGGCCCGTTTTTCCTGAGCTAGAGATTTCATATTTTCTGGAATATCTCCCGGAACAACCCTCTCTCCCAGTTCTCCATCAAACGCGTACGCCTTCATTGTCAGAAGATCAATGACGCCCGAGAACGCGTCTTCTTCTCCGATAGGAATCTGAATCGGGACGGCGTTAGGGGTAAGGCGATCATAAATTGACTTTACGCTATGTTCAAAACTTGCTCCCATTCTATCAAGCTTATTAACAAAACATATTCGAGGAACATGATATTCATCGGCGTATCTCCAGTTTGTTTCGGATTGAGGTTCCACGCCCGAGACGCCATCAAATACTACGACCGCGCCATCCAATACGCGGAGAGATCGTTTTACTTCAACCGTAAAATCGATGTGTCCCGGAGTATCAATGATATTAATTCGATGCTCTAATTTTTTCTTATCACCCGGATCAACATACGTGGGAGTCCAAAAACACGTTGTCGCGGCGGAAGTAATCGTGATGCCTCGTTCACGTTCCTGTTCCATCCAATCCATGACGGTTTCTCCCTCATGCACTTCCCCTATCTTATGAGAAATTCCGGTATAGAAAAGGACGCGTTCGGATACGGTTGTTTTCCCCGCGTCAATATGAGCGATGATTCCGATATCTCGTACTTTTTCAATTGGATATTGTCGTGGCATATGAGGGCTACGTATAAACGATACTAAAAATATTATTGCTGCTTCGGAGCGCGCCTTCGAAGCAGGGAAGCAAAAGCTCGGTTTGCCTCCGCCATGCGGTGCATGTCCTGTTTTTTCTTAATTGCCGATCCTTCATTTTTTGAAGCGGCGATAAGTTCATCGGCAAGTTTCCGGGCCATGGGTTTTCCCTTTCCTGACCGCGCCGCGGTGATAATCCAATGAGTCGCAAGAAAGAATTTTCTCTCGGGACGAATTTCTCTCGGGATCTGATAGTTTGCGCCTCCAACACGTTGTGATACCACTTCCAAAAGAGGCGTGGCATTTTCGAGGGCGCGTTCAAAAACAGTTATGGGGTCTTCTTTGTTTGTCTCTTTTATATTATCCATGGCTCCATAGAAAACCTTTTCGGCGACGGTTTTCTTGCCATCCAGCATGAGGTAGTTTATAAATCGGGCTACATCAATACGACCATACGCATGATCTCCGACAAATTCTTTTTTCTTGTAGTATCCTCGTTTTCTCATATATTATTTCTTTCCCTTCTTTGCTCCATATTTTGAACGCTGTTGTTTTCTATCTCCCACTCCCGCGGTATCCAAAACGCCTCGAACAATATGATAGCGTACTCCCGGAAGATCTTTCACGCGGCCACCGCGAATAACAACAACAGAGTGTTCTTGGAGATTATGTCCTTCTCCCGGAATATACGCTGTGACTTCCTGACCGTTCGTGAGACGGACACGAGCAACTTTTCTCAAGGCTGAGTTTGGTTTCTTGGGTGTGGTGGTAAACACCTTGGTGCAAACTCCCCGCTTAAAAGGAGATGGCGAATCAACGGGACGATTCTTCAAATAATTAAAATAAAATCCAAGACCTGGGGTTTTATCTTTTTTGTCCGAAGACTTCCTTTTCTTTTTTATTAACTGATGAATCGTGGGCATATATTTCTATGTCCTTTTTATCGAGAGTCAGTATACACGAGATACGCGCAATGAGTCAAATGAATGTTATGAAAATGAAAACTTTGAATTTAACCGCAGACCGATCTAAAAATATTAGCTCAAAAAACTCCCATTCGCAAAAATGGGAGTAATATTGCACTTTTACCGATCAAAAAGTTTAAGAGCTTTGGTGAGGTAGGCGCTCACCAAGTTTAAGTTGAGGTCGTTTTCCACATCACGAAGCCGTCCTTGAGCATCAATATTCAAGCTTGGAAAATCTCTGACAAGTAGATTGATAAGATCTAAGGAATCAGGACCGAGTCCACCCGCGACACCGAGACCAATATTCCAACTTTGTTCGGCGATCGCGGAAAGAAAATTAAAAGCCTCTTCTGTATTGAATGGCTTTCCGAGACCTCCGCTAGGATCGAAAAGTATATCATCAACAACACCAACATAGTGGTGGAGCGTCTCAACCACGCCTTTTACCGTTCCACCGGCCGCCCCAATCGCCTTCTGCCCAAGTTGAAGGATGATACGGTAGTTCCAACCCATTGTTGCGCGGTAATCATCTAGTTGATGTATCTCTGGCCCCGCAATGTTGAGTTGAAAGCAATGAAAGTTTGGTCCGGCAAGATCGTGAATTTTAAACAT
>JAKALF010000020.1 GCA_021813265.1 bacterium | reverse complement strand
CCGATCTCTTTCCTTGAAGCGGGATTTCTTCAATGAGAGTTCCTTTGGGGGTTGATGATAGTATATTAGCGGAAAGAGTATCTTGAGAATTAAAGGATTCAAACCCCCGAGCGACCATAACTCCGCTTATACCCAAAACAGCTATCCAAAAGATAGCTGTTTTATATAGTTTGAGTTTTTGAAAGACGTTCATCAAGAAGAACTAGTGACATATGCTATAAACAGGACCCCTTATGTAATTAAGTACTGAGAGCAACGTTTAAGATGGCTATTTGCAGACGTCATAGATGGTTCCTTGTAGCCCCGGCGATGTATTATTTGCGCACACACCTGCACTAGTATACCAATAATAATTTGGGTCTATTGGTGTAATCTGGGTTCCACAATTGTAACTAGACGGATAGATCGGCATACCGGTGATAGCACAATAAAGGTTTGAATTTTGAGTATAGAGCTCAGTATATTTTACAGAAGGAGCACCAGCTTTTCCAAAACCCTTTGAAATAGTGCCACTACAGTCGTAATCATAATCATTACTGCCTAACTGGCCACTGGGAGTATAGAAATAACTCGACTGTCCGGGATGTACATTTGCGTTAGAATCATAACAATCAAGGTTTGTTGTTACACCGGAATAATTAGTGGTAAGAGAATCTTTAACTCTAATAGTTCCAGCTCCACCGGTCGTCCTCATCGCGATACTTGGAGCATACCAATCACCATCATTATCGGTGTAGTAAAGATCCGTTTGTAAAACCTTTGCTCCACCCGTAATAGGATTCGCTGATGATCCTATGGACCCACTCCCTATAGTAATGCTTTTACCATTATTAAAACCGAGAACAGCCGAACTTCCCGTTAAGTTTATACTATACGTCCCCAAATTCATATTTAATCCATCAACGCCGTCAACTCCTGTCGCATATGTACAATTACCACCTAAAGTTCCGTTAACATCAAACAAACAAGGATCAGACCAAGCTATAACATAACTATTTGAATCGCCATTTTTATTCGTTGCCACAAACGTGGTTCTATAGGTTTCTCTATGCGTGTCGGAAACAATCCACTTCCCTTGAAACGTGTATTGGACTAATGCTTGAGCACGTGCTTTTTTTACAAGCGAATCAACAAGATCGGTAATGGCATTCTTTCCGTCATTAATAACCAATCTGTCATTCCCATCAACAAGATATTTCTGATTTTTGAAATAGTCATCGGAGAGGACCTTTGATGAAACGAGTTTCAGAGGAACCGCTTTTACACCATTATCAGTCTGAATGCGCGCGACAGCCGATGTTACGGGTACGCTGTCGGCAACGACAATTTCCATTTTCTGCGTGTCCCCAACTTGAACGTCAGTCGGATCGACTTTCCCCGAAAGAAACTTCGGATATTTTTTCATGCCCGAGGTTATCATAAAATCATAATCTCCCTTGGGAATGGACCATTGCCTTCCGTCTTTGTTTTTGTAAAGAGAGACGTCGCTTGGAATGTTGTTTTTTGAAGATTTTGTAGCTTTTTTCTCAAACCATTGGTTTCCCGTCGTGAGATAAAAGAACGTAGCAAGCAGAATCAGAAAAAGGGCTATATGTAAGGGTTTTTTAAGCATATATATAGTATATCACATAAAAACCAACCAAACTTGATTTTTCTATACTCTTATGGTATAATGACTCTAGAAAATAAATAATTAAATATTATTAATAAATAAAAGGAGGCGTTATGAAACGCGTAATTCTTTTGGTAATGGGAATAACTTCTCTGTTATTCTCTCAAACGCCTTCTCTTTTATGGGAAAGGGCGTTTGTATATGGTCCGGGAAATAATCTTGATCAAGCAATGGGTTTGGCTATTGATGGAAATAATAATATATTTGCAAGTGGTTTTTATAGTATTCCAGGAAAAATAAGATCAGCTATAAAACAATTTGACGCAAATGGAAACGAGGGATTCACTTTTATGGATACAACTTCTTACACGTGGAGTACTTCGCTTTCTAATCAAATAGCAACCCTTGAAAATGGGAATGTTGTTTTTATAACAAATTATGAGTATATTCAGCCCATGAAATTTTCCATGATTGTTATAAACCCCAGCGGAGTTGAAATGAAGAGAATTGATGTACAACCGTATATGCAAATAACCAGTGTCGGTGACACGGTTGTGGGCGCGGGACAAGGGAGTGAGATCGTTTTCTATGGACCCGAGGGAAATATTCTACGAAAATTTCCCGTTGGAGAATCCGTTCATGGAAACGTGACGGTAAGGATATCAGGAGATTATGTTTTCTTGATAGCTCTATATTATTCTCCATACTCGGGATGGCCGAATACATTTATTATCAAATATGATCGTTATACCGGTAAAGTAATATGGAGAGTTAACATTCCAAACGGAGGAAGATCGTTTGGAAATGTTGATTCTCAAGGAAATATCTTTGTGGGTTCAACGATTCAAGTTGACCAACTTCAAAAGTTTTCCTTAAGAAAACTTGACCCTAACGGACAGAAAGTATGGGGAAAAGAATGGTGGGGAAGATCAGAAGGTGGAGAATCAAATACAGTAAACTCCGTCAATGCCGCGGCGGTTACCGATATCTCGGGTCAAGTTATACTTGGAGGAGATATTCAAAAAGATTCCGTCAATACTGGAAGAGCCATGTCATATATAAAATCTTTTAGTACTACAAACGGTGATTCCTTGTGGGAAAAAAGATGGGTATATGACAATAAAGCTTTGATAAATCACGTAATGGCTCTGAAGTTTGACAAAATCGGAAATCTTCTTGTGTTCGGAAATACCTATACAAACCCGAACGGAACCCCCCCCAATCAATGTTTTTTGACAAAATACAGATTTGACGGCGTTGGCGTTGATCCCACAAAATCGATTCCAACCTCCTTTACCCTCTCCCAAAACTATCCCAATCCTTTTAATCCAAGCACGGTCATACGTTTCAGCGTTACGAAACCCTCTTTCGTAATTCTGAAAGTATATGACGTACTGGGAAGAGAGATTAAAACCTTGGTTGATGAAGAAAAACCGGCGGGTACGTATGAAGTAACCTTTAATGCTTCAACCTTGCCCTCTGGAGTATATGTCTATAGACTCCAGGCCGGAACCTTCATTGAAACCAAGAAGATGGTTTTGATGAAATAATTAATCCCCCTCACATGAGGGGGGTTTAATTTCCGTTTACTAACAAATTAACAATTGAGTCGGAGATTGGAATTCCTGTTATTTTTTCTATCCAACCCCATTGACCATTTGGGTTTATTTCAAGAAAAACATAGTCATTTTCTGGAGTAACTATCATATCTATTGCTCCAAAACTAAGATTTAACGTCTTAAGCAAGGAATAACAGAATTTTTCTATCTCCGAAGGCAATTTAAAAGGACTGTGCGGAACATTATCGAAATCATACCTCCTCCAATCGCTCTGTGTTTTTTCACTTTTTTGAGAATCAATCTTGCAAGCAAATAAAGAATTTCCCACGACCGTTATACGAAGTTCAAATTGTTTTTGAATATATTCCTGAAATAAAGTCGGGGTTAATTTAACAAGGTTTATCTTTTCAAAGATTATCTCTTTTGAAATTTTATTTGTATAAATTAATGAGATTTTTTCTCCTCTTTTTACAAACCCCGCGGAAATTGGCTTTGCTATTATTTCTTTGTGACTATTAAAGAATTCAAGGACTCTTTTTATATTATTGGTAACAATGGTATGAGGAATTTTTATCCCAAGATTCCTTGCAATTGCTAATTGATTTAATTTTTGTCCTGCTACAAGATTCGCCACTGGATGATTTACCCATAATTTATTTCTCATTAATTCCCAAATTCCCGACAAGGTTGATTTTATTTCAGCTAAAGCGAGATCAAGTACGGCCTTATCTTCAAAAACATTTTCAAGATTGGGCTGTTCTGGACGCCTATACCATACACTTGTTATTTGTTCTAAGGATATATCTCCAAAAGAATCTGATGAAAAAACTATTTTTTGTCCCTTTTTTGATTGTTCATAAAAAATTGTTATTTTCTCTGGAAAATCTTCGGCATTGAAACGGGCGAAAGAGATATTGCGCTCATGAAATTTCTTAATAATGACATCGCAATGCGGATCAAGTTTATTTGAAATTATGAAGACCATATATTCCTCCAATTATATTTAGTTGTTAATAACTAAACCTAGAGTAAGTTAAAAAAACTATTTTATCAAATCGTGCAAAGCATTTTTTAGCCGATCGCTAAGACTTTTATCCTTCATTTTTTTAAGCAAGGCCACTACTTTTTTTGCGTATACTTTTGCGTCATCTAAATCTCCCATTTCACGTAAGAATAAAGCAAGATTTGTATGTGCTATCAATTTTCCAAATCTTGATTTTTCTTCCTTTAGCGCCTTTTGATAATAATTCATTGCTAGTTGCAGATACCTTTTGTTTTTGGTTATACGACCCAATCTTCTATAGGCGTTGCCTAAATCATTGTAAAGAAGCTTGCTCTTAGGATTTCCCTTATGTGCCTTCTTATAACATACTATGGCCTTTTTGGGATTATTCTGATGATGATAAACAGTCGCGATACCTCTCCACGCGGTGTATGTATCATACTGAGCCAACTTTTTGAAATATCGTAACGCCTTTTTTTGTTTTTTTAATCTAGCTTTTTTGTCAAAAACCGCCCATTGATCATACGCCCATCCTAATACTGATAAAATTTCCTGTCTTTCCTTTTTTAAAAGAGTCTTGTTTTCCAAGAGTTTTTCCCCGTATAAAATGGTTTTTTGAAATCTCCTGTTGTTTAAAAACTTTGAGACTTTCTTTAAAGATTTTTTATGGTTCTTAGACATTATTTTAAATTATAAACAAAAAGGAGCTAAATTAAATAGCTCCATTGAAATATTAATCATTGCCTGTGTCGGTATCACCAAAACCCCCCGTATCAGTCTCAACTGTGGTTGGTATTCCGCCATTGGCATATTCTATCATTTGAAGTTTCTCGTTGTATTCCCCATCAACAACAACTTTTTCTGCACAACTTTCTTCAAATATACAAATAAATGGAATCTGCTTATCCATGATAATTATCTCCTTTTTTAAGTTTTTTTAGGGCTATTTTAATTATTAGATAACATTAAAATTTGTCAACCTTAATATACTAACGTCTTTTTTGCTTTCTCAATCAACTAATCCTTCGATTACTTCGTTTCCAACCTACTCACTCTTTCTTCGAGACGAGCTATCTGATTCGCCAAGGAACGGGTTTCCAGTTCCTGCTTTTCATAAAGGGTGATAAACTTGTCGAGCTTGGTAAAGAGCTCGCTCGCATTTTCCTTAAACTCCTTGAGTTCACTCTCAACCAAGGACAAACGTCCTTCAACTGAAGTGAAACGATCTTCAACTGAAGTTAAGCGATCTTCGACTGAGGTTAAGCGACCATCAACTGAAGTGAGTTGCGTCTTGATTTCCTGAAAGTCGCCCTGGACTGCTTTGGCAAACGGCTCCAGAGCCCCGACAATAATTTCTTTCACGTCTTGTTTGGTAATCTCCGCCATGCTCGGATTATATCACAAACCGCTTGAAAGGAGAAAACCTCGAGAACAAAGTGAATAACTCAATAATGATACATTTTCCCCTTTAAAATCGTAAAACAGCGATACAGCTGTTCCAAAAGAACAACGCGCGCCATCTCATGAGGAAAAGTCATTGGAGAAAGGGATAACGTGTGACGAAACCCTTTCAAAAACCTCGCGTTAAAACCGAGCGCTCCCCCTACCACAAACGTGATATCAGAGCCCCAGGATTCAACCTTCTTAGAAAACGTCATGGAGTCAAATGGCGCGCCTTGTTCAGTAAGTAGTACAAGAGTTCCCGTTTTTTTCTTTTTGAGTTCCCCTAATACGCGTTCTTCTTCCCTTTTTCTCGCTCTTTCCATTTGAGATCCATCCAGAAAGGATTCAGAAGGAAGTTCTCTAAAGGAAACCCTCGCGTACGGAAAAAGAAGCTTTTGGTAATGAAAAGCGAGCGATCGATACCAAGGATTCCTAAATCCCCCGATTGAAATGATGGAAATACGAACCATATTCCATGATACCACGATACGCTATACTTATACGAGCAACCACGAAGAGGAGGTTATATGGACGATATAAAGCGAAAGATAGGGGAAAACGGCTTTGGAAAAGCCGTGGTTCTCATGTTCAATGAACTCAAAGAATCATTCTTTGAAAACTTCACCGAAGAAGAATGGCTCTATGTGTACGAGAGCTCAAAACCGGGAACCCCGCAAATGGAGAGAGCCAAGCGAGAAATTGAGAAACGAGTGAGAACACTCGAGGAATGGGAAAAACGATACAAAAAATGGGAGCATTCCGATCCCATAAGAAAACTTTGTATAAAAAAAATACTCTCCCTCGCGAGCATAAAAGATTTGATACGCGTCTCCGACTCCGCGGAAGCGTGGACGGATCTCGAAACTCATATATTGGAAGAACTGTCCAAAAAAACCCTTCCCAAGGAAATCTGGGAGCGAATCGAAGGAGAGACAAAATCCCATAGATTAAAAAATCTCGCGAGAGGGAAGATATAAAAACCGCCCCACCCATGGAGCGGTTTTTTTATCCTCCAAACGCATTAAAATCCTCCCAAGGAAAAAAACATGAGAGCGGCCCCAAGAAGAGCGATGTTTTTGTAAAACGAGATCTTCTCTAGGGCCCGTTCCTTAGGATCCTTTATATTCCAAAAACCATGCATCATAAAGGAGACGACCAACAAGAAGAGGGAGATGAGTATGAGGGAAATATCCCTATATACATCTAACACGATTCCCAATCCCCCTAAAACAAGCACCAAACCCGTTACGATAACGCTCAAAACCGGAAAAGGGACTTTTTTCGACGCCGCGTATTCTGATAACCCCTTCGTGCCCGTAAGATGACCGATGCCGGACACAAGAAAATATCCTCCAAACAGGATCCTGCCAATGAGAAATAGTATATCGTACATATTCTTTAATATTATAGTTATATCGACCTGTAACCAGTATAACCTTTCGCGCGATAGAGACCAAGAGACTAGTACGCCTTCTCCGTGTAGGGTTCGCATCCGGGAGGAATAACACAACGTTTTTCAATGTCAGGACCCGGCATACAGTTCACCCACTTGGGGCATGATGGCAAAGAGGGCGATATTCGCTTCACGCCATACGAAAAGAAAACGAACCCAAAAAACAGGACGAGAAGAAAACCGGTAACCATCCATATAATTTTATGACTCATACGTTATTGATTGCTCGCGTTAATAATACTCCATAAGCTCCTTGATTTCTTCCATGAGAGCCCGCGCTCTAGGGGCTGTAAAACCCAAGGAAGAAAGAATACTGGGATGTTCATAAACTTGTTTGCAAAGCACGATCTTTTTCTCAAAAAAACGCTCCTTCTCTTCTCGAGTAAGAGAAACAAGCGATGGTATGGGATGTAAATGAAAACGCTCAATTAAAAACTGGAGATTTTCACGAGGAGGATAGTTCCATCCGATGACGCTCATGCCTACGCATTGAGCGTAGCGTATAGCTTCGGATGTAAGTTTGGTATTGGTGACCAAAAACGCTTTATATTCCTTTGAGGGTTGTATGGACGCGTAACGGCTCTTGATATCTAAAAATCGCGCGTACACGTAGAGAGCGACCTTCACGTCCGATTTGATTCCAAGCTGGTTATGAAATTTCGCTTCAATAAAATCCACTTCATCCCCCTTTTCCGCTACGATATCTATTTCATATGAAATGCATCGTCCTTGTATAATCTGATTGGTTTTTGTTTTATACCCCTTTAGGTTAAAAATCTCGGCGATGAAAGCCTCAAAGGGGTGTCCCGTGGGGCCGAGTTCCATCACTCCCCTTCTCAAATTGTATCGCGCGGCAAAAAGTCTCTTTTTTCTCATAAGAGTCTGTAAAACCTTTTTGTGAATATCCGATGAATATATCTTTCCTCCAAGCGTTTCGCGTATAGACTTTGTTATTGTCCCGGCCTCTTTAGGAGATATTCCGGAAGAAACAAGAGAGGACGCGAGTTTTTCTTTAGAAAAATCTTCCGTTTCTCCAGATGATTTGATAACAAGAGAGTGCTTCTTTCCCATATGTTTATTGTAACAAAAAGCCGGGCTAAACCCGGCTTAAATCGTTTAATACCTCTTTGTTTTCAGGATTTTTGGGGCAGGATGCCTCATGAAGTTCCGCCGAAAATCCCCTTATCCTCTTGCCGCAATATTGGCAGGCGTGGCAACAGGGAACAAAGTGGTTTATCTCCCTCGTCGCGTGACATTCGCAGTCACACTCCTCGAAATCTCTTACGAATCTATCAAACATAACATTTCCTCCTTTTTTTGATGGTCATAAAAGCCCCGTCAAAAACTGATCGTCTTTTAACTCTTGAAACGGGAATTAAAAATTTCATAATTTCCTCCCTGTGTTTTAAAAATGAAAGTCTAAAAACAGAATACAACCTCTAAGGAATACGTGTCAATTATGTAATTAGTTTTCTTTCATACCCTCTTATTCTCTTCCAAGTTTTCTTAGAGCGTCTCCATATTCCCTCACGGTTCTTTTTACCGACATTTCAATCTCGTCTTTCTCCTTTTTTTAAAGACACTCCAAGAAATTCCATAAGATCCTCTTTTTCAATTATATAGCTCCTTCCAACCCTTATAGCATAGAGCTTCCCGGCCTTAATATGTTTAAAAACAGTAATTCTACTCATACTCAAAATATTCGCGGCTTGAGCTGTTGAAAAAAGTTCTTTTTTTGCTGTTTTGTTCATATACAACTATTATTTCATATAAATCTAAAAAACAATTGGTAACCAGAAAGGTTTTCAAATGCCATGGGGAAAGAATTGTAGGAAATAAAAACAGTCACTTAATTAGTGACTGTATCCCTTTAATGAAAAATGTTTTTGTGATAATCTAGGCGACCATTTTCATTTACTTCCATTGAAGTATCGCTTAGAGTATTGGAAAACTCCCTTATCAAAATCCAACCCTTGGCTCCTAGGACCGTACTTACAAATAAAACAAAAAAATAAAAATCTCCCTCTCCCCCTTTAAGGGTCGGGGACACAAAAGTCAGGGTTAAGGGAACTTACGTGTGTTTTTTTTCGGCTGCGGCAAACGAAAAAGCTTGATGCCATCGAGCTCTTTCGTTTGCCTTGACCAAAAGTCAGACATCGGTTTGTCTGACTTCATGCAACAACACAACAAAATATGCGGGGTGTGCGGGGAACGGATGCGTCGCAATGGAAGGACGAGAGCGGGCAGGGAACGGTTCCGATGTATGACGTGCGGGATATCGAATACGATTCATCGCGCGGATACCCGCCTCCGCCATGAACGCGACCGTCTCGTCGCCTGGCTCACGGGCGTGGATGGAAAAGAGGTCGTCGCGAAACGATATGGTCTCTCGCGACGCGCGCTCACCAAAGAGTTCGAGCCGTTCTTTCGAGAGAATCCGTCACATATGCCTCCGTCAGAATATCATGCAAGCGTCTTGATCCTTGACGCGAAATTCATCCATGGCGGCGATCTCTGCGCCCTCATCTCACTTGATGAAAGGGACCGTCTCTTCTGGGATTTTGCCACGGACGAATGCTATGGAACCTGGTACGGATTCCTCATCCGATTCAACCAACCCCAGGTTGTCGTGGCCGACGGAGAGAAAGGCGTCACGCGGTTTGTGAGGCGTTTTTGGCCAGACACAGCCTTCCAACGCTGCCATTTCCATATGGTGAAGCTCATCATCCAGTATCTCTCGCGGAACCCCAAGGAAAAAGCTGGGAAAGACATCCTTAATCTCATGTACCAGCTAAAGACCGTGAAGACGCGCGAGGAGAGGGAGCGATGGATCTTGCTCTTCAAGATATGGGAGAAACAATACGCCTGGCACTTCAAGACGAAGACGGAATCAGGCGCATACTCATATTGGAAGCTTCGAAGCGTGCGGAACATCATCCGACGGGCGTTGCCCAACCTCTTCACCTACCTTGATTTCCCCGGATGCCCGAACACGACGAACCTCATGGAGGGTTGGCCCAATGCTACCATCGCCGAAGCCTTGCGGCGGCACCGAGGGCTTCACGTTTCGCAGAAGAAAATCCTTGTGTCGATTATCCTCTCGCGTCTTACGAGAGAAAAACCGACACAAAAACTTTCACCGGAAAAACACACGTAAGTTCCCTTAACCCAAAAGTCATGAAAGAGTTAGCAACACTAGTATTTATTCCCCAAACAAAAATTACGAATACAACGGAAAGGATTATCCAATCTATAACAAAAAGTGTGGAAAGGATTTTAAAAGGAAGAAGAACAATCTTTTTTCCCCTTATTTTGTTTAGGGTTCTTCCAACCCTCATGAGAGGAAATCTATACTTTTTATATTTTATTTCAAAAAAATATAGAATGGAAATAACCGTAACAACTACCACACAATAAAAAATTGCGTATAATTCCAAAAAAAGAAAAAAATTCATTTTATCCTCCTAATTTTTAATATTTACTAGAAACAAGATAATACATTCGCATATTGTTGTCAATCAAAACGTAATATCCCAATAGCTTGGAATCACCACAGGGGTTAGAATCCAAGTCATGTATACCAAAAATCATCATATGCCAAAGCTAAGAATGGAGGCGGTCCGTCTAGTTAAGTATCGAGGCTGGAGTACC